>QHZE01000506.1 GCA_003225335.1 Acidobacteriota bacterium | reverse complement strand
CGTCATCCAATTGGCGCAAGACACGGCGGAAGGATCTCCATTCGCACTCGGAACCTTTACTCTTATGCCAGAGTCTATTTCTGTGGGTGGCTTGACCGCCGGTCGATAGAGGTCATCAAGAGCTGGAAGCAGTGGATGCGAGGAGGACGGGATGAAGGTTAGCTGGACGAATCGAAGGAGCATCAAGATTGGATTGAGATTTGTCGGGGCGCTCCTCTTCGCAGTTCTTCTCTTTGCCATTTCTCTGCACCAGGCGGGGAGGCCAAGCACGACTGTGACGCAGACGCCATCACCGGCAGGCCCATGGCAGGAGATCGACCGCCTCGTATCCGAGCAGAAGTTCGAGGCGGCGCTCCAGCAAGTGGAGAAGATCCGCATCGCAGCGCAGAAGAGAGCGGACAATGACGAATGGACGCGGGCGCTGATCAAAGAAGTCCAGCTGCGCACCGGCCTGCATGGTTATGAGACGGCAGTGCGCTTTCTCAAGGAGCAGCCCTGGCCCGGCGCGAATCTCGACCGCGCGGTTCTCAACCTCTTTTATGCGCGCTCTCTCGTTACTTACTACCAGGCCTACTCCTGGGAGATAAACCGCCGGGAGAGGGTTGAATCCAGGTATCCGGTCGATCTCAAGGTATGGACACGGGACCAGATCTATTCGGAAGCCCAGAAGAGCTACACAGAAGTGTGGAAGGAGCGGCTAGCCCTGGGCCGCGAGCCGGTAACGCGCCTCGCGGAATACCTGGAAACCAACAACTACCCGAAAGGGATCCGAGGCACGCTGCGCGATGCCGTTACCTATCTTTATGTCGAGCTTCTCGCCGACACCTCTCTGTGGAAGCCCGAGGAAACGGGCGACCTCTACAGGGTTGACCTGAAAGCTCTCCTTGCGGCCCCGGCGACGGCGGCCCGGAATATGAATGCGGAGGCGCTTCTGAATCCGGCAATCCATCCCCTGGTCAAGATCGGTTACCTCCTGGACGATCTCGAGGCCTGGCACGCCGGAGGCCGCCGCTCGGAAGCGGCGTTGGAAGCGCGGCTGGAACGCCTACGCAGGCTTCACGACTCGTTCACGGAACCTCGCGACCGCGCGCTCATTCGGGCCGATCTCGAACAGCGTCTCCCGGCCTTCCGTGCCGTCCCCTGGTGGGCCATGGGCAAGGCCACGCAGGCCGAGTTCGTCCGCGCGCTGGACGAGCCGGGAAAACTGATCCGGGCGCGAGCTATTGCCGAAGAGGGGTGGAAGGCCTATCCCGATTCCTTCGGCGGGGGCCGCTGCCTCTACATCATCAAGTCCATCGAGGCCCCCGAGTTCTCGCTGACTGCCATGCTCAATGACGGCTTCCAGAAGCGTTCCGTCGAAGTGAGCCACAGGAACTTGCCGGCGCTCTACTTTCGCGCCTACCCGATGGACCTGGTGCGGCGCATAGAGACGGCGAAGGATTACAACCTCTTGCCGAGTCCCGACGCGCAACAGCAGATTCTCGAAAGACAGAGGCCCGCAGCAGAGTGGAGCGCCGCTCTGCCGGCGACGCCCGACTACGAGTCTCACCGCACTTTCGTTACGCCGCCGATGAAAACCGCGGGATGCTATCTGATCGCAGCATCGACCGCTCGCGACTTCTCCCAGTCTCAAAGAAATCGGATCATGAGCACGTTCCTCATCGTGAGCGACATCGTCCTGTTATCTACGCGGGAGAACCCTGCTTCCCTGGATATCAGGGTGCTCGCGGGGGAATCCGGCAGACCCGTGAGCGACGCGCAGGTCGCGCTGTACAAGTACGATTGGCAGTCTCATCACCAGAAGGTCGAGGAGCATCTGTCGGATCCGCAGGGGCAAGTCCGGTTCTCCTTCACGAAAGAGCTCGGCAACGCGCCTCACTTTATAGTGGCGCGGAAGGGATCCAGCATCACCTTCGATGCGAACCACATCTATTTTTACCAGTTTCAGGAACCGCGCGAGATTCAAGCTTCGCTGATCTACACGGACCGCAGCGTGTATCGCCCGCTTCAGAAGCTGTACTGGAAGGTGCTTGCCTACGGCGGCAGCCGGCGCGAGGGGCGCTTTCGCACGCTCTCTGCCCGCACCGTGACCGTCTCGCTTCTCGACCCGAACGGGCAAAAAGTGGATTCCCGCGCCCTGAACACAAACGACTTTGGAACGGCGGCGGGAGAGTTCACGATCCCGGCTGGAAGGCTGTTGGGCGCGTGGCGGCTCGCAAGCTCGCTGAACGGCCAGGCAACGGTCCGCGTTGAGGAGTACAAGCGCCCTACATTCGAAGTCACGCTCAAGGACGCGGACTCGCCTCTGCGTTTGAACCGGACGGCAACATTCACCGGGGAAGCCAAGTACTACTTCGGCCTGCCCGTGGCCCGAGGCGCCGTTCGATGGCGCGCGACCATGGAGCCGTTGTATCCCTGGTGGTGGGACTGGTATGGATGGTGGAGGCCTTCTTCGACGCACGCCAGGACAATCGCGACCGGTGCAGCCGAGCTGGCGGCCGACGGCAGTTTCAAGATCCGCTTCACCCCGCAGGCCGACGAACGAGAGGGCGAAGGCTCCAGAGACGTCACCTACCGTTACCAGGTGAGCGCGGACCTGACCGACGAGGGCGGGGAAACGCGTTCCGCTTCACGGAGCTTCCGGCTGGGCTTCGTCTCGGTTGAGGCGACGATCGAGGCCGACACCGGGTTCTTTCTGGAAAAGTCCCCCGGTGCCGTCACCATCTCCCGTGCCGACCTCAATGGCGCTCCCCGCGCGGGAAGAGGCTCCTGGCGTCTTGTTTCGCTCAGGCAGCCTGAGAAGACCTCCTTGCCCGCGGATCAGCCTCTGCCCGATACTCGCCGCGGCGACAAGGCGTCGTACCGCACGCCGGGGGACAGTCTTCGGCCCCGCTGGAATCCTGCCTATTCTGACCTGAACGTCATGCGCGTCTGGCCCGACGGTGGCGAGATCGGCAGGGGCAGCCTCAACCACAATGAGAAGGGAAAAGCCGTTCTCGCTCTCCCGGCCCTGAACGCCGGCGCGTACCGCCTGCACTACGAGACGGTCGACGACTTCGGCGCAACCTGCCGGACCTCAAAGGACCTCATCGTTGCGGGGCAAAAGACACCGCTTGCGCTGCCGGCGCTGCTCGTGGCGGAAAAGTCCTCGCTGGCAGTCGGCGAAAAAGCGCGATTCCTGGCCCATTCGGGACTCGCGGACCAGATGGTCTTCTTCGAGTTGTGGCGCGACGGAAGGCTCGTCGAGCGCCGGAGCCTGATCGCCGGGCGGGACGCCGCGCTCATCGAGATACCGATACAGGAATCCGATCGCGGCGGGTTCAGCGCCCGGCTCTCCGTATTGAGCGACTATCAACTGATGCGTTTCGACGTCCCTGTTTTTGTGCCGTGGGACAACAAGGAGCTCAAACTGGAGTTTTCCACTTTCCGCGACAAGCTGCGCCCCGGAGCGAAGGAGACCTGGCGCGTGCGCGTCAAGAGCTCGACCGGCGCGAACGTGGAGGCTCGCGCGGCCGAGCTGCTCGCGTACATGTATGACAAGAGCCTGGACATTTTCGCCCCGCACAACCCTCCCAACCCGATCTCTGTCTATCCTACACGGACGGCCCTCGCGGACCTGACGGCCAACCTTGGGCAGTGCCAATCCTGGGCGCTGGTGGATAACCTGGTGTCGCTGCCCGACTATCACGCGCTCATCGCCGACCGCTTGAAGTTTTACGACGGTTACGGCATAGGAGGGCCGGGCCGGCGTTTCCCCGCCAGCGGCCCCGCACTCAGCGAGAACCGCGCTGTTGGCGGCCTCGCCAGTGAGAGCCGCGTGGCCGTCAAGGGCGCGGCTGTCGCAGAAATGGATGCGTTTTACAAGGATGAAGGGAAAAGGAAGGATGCCGCGCCTGTTGTTGTGGAGCCACAAGTGGAGCTGCGCAGCGAGTTCGCCGAGACCGCGTTCTGGCAGCCGCAACTCAGAACCGACGCGGACGGCTCCGCGGGCTTCGAATTCACCGTGCCCGACTCGGTCACCTCGTGGAACGTCTGGGTGCACGCCGTGACGCGCGGCCTCGATGGAGGAAGCCTGCAGAAAGAGGCGCAAAGCTTCAAGGATCTCATGGTGCGTCCCTATCTT
>QHZE01000505.1 GCA_003225335.1 Acidobacteriota bacterium | reverse complement strand
TTTCTGGTGCGAAACTAGCCCCGCAGGGGCGACTCAGGAAAGCCCAGGGCGCAAGCCCTGGGAACAAGGACAGTAACAACGGAAGCCCCGAAGGGGCGATGCAGTGGGTCCCGGTACCAAAGACGTGCCTTATGACGCGCATTTATCTGGAGTTGAGACCGAACTCCTGCGCCGCCCTTTCAGGGCTTTCCGCAATCTGGACCTTGAACCCAGGGCTCGCGCCCTGGGCTGTCCTGCTTGACCCCTTCGGGGTCCTTGGTTTCGCGCCAGAAACTAGCTAAGCTAGCTCGAGCGTTGAGGCTGTGACTTCATCTGCGCCCCTTTCTTGAGCTCTTTGACGACCTCTCGTTCCTGAGCCGCTCGCCCCGCGAAGGTCTGGAGTGCAGTAACTTGCCATTTCAATACACCCCACGCGGGGATGGTGCGCAATAGCCGGTCTACCTCTTCGTTGGACGCTGCTTCGACGATGAAAACAAAAGCTCGATCCCCAACCGGAAGTCCTCCTGCGAGGATCTTCTTATCCCCTTCCAACTTCACAAGAGTATCGAACGTGGGAAGGATGATGTTTTCCAAAACCTCAGCGGTTTCCATCGGTGAAGCGAATCCAGGTCCCTCGGATCCTGTAACCAGGTACTTCATGCTGTTGCTCCCTTCTTCGTTGTTGAGAGTGATAAACGTCGCCTGCACACTAAAATCCCCACGCCCCTATTGCAAGCCTAAAGAATCCTTACCGCTTCGATCAAATTGTGAACTTTGTGCGCACCAAAGGGGGTCCACGAGCTATTCCCGGCGTAGCGTTCGATAGATCCCGGGTTGTTGACGGAGCCACCGGGTGTCTTTATCCCGGTGACAAATCAAACACGCATTGGGGCTTTCCTCCTGCCCAAAGCGCTCGGTCATCTCCACATCGGGAACGTTGTCGATCTCGTGAGTCCTTGCCTTGAAGAGCAGACTATGCATTATGCGCGGCATATGGCAGGAAACACATCGGCTCCCTTCCGACTGCGCGGGGTGACGCGTGTGAGCCTCGATCTTTGTGGCGTATGCCGTATGACACTGGAGGCACATCTGGTCCGGCTGGTGGGCAAATTTCAGCGATGCCTGGCCGGTAGAACTGTCCTTCCCGTGGGGATGGTGACAATGGCCGCAATGCGCGTTTCCTTTTTTGAAACAGGCCGAACGCATCAGCGCCTCGACGATGAAGGTCGTTTCCCGCAGGCGGCCGTCTTTGTAAAAAGCCTTGCGCGAGAACTCGGCCAGCGGGCGGCTCTTGTTTCGTTTGAAAAATGTCCCCTGCTCTCCGGAATAGTTCAACTCGCCTCTCGGTCCGGGCTCACGCACGGCGGACTGCATGTGACACTGGGCGCAAATCCCGACATACTCCTGGCTGCTGATTTTGCCGAAATCGACAGGCGGGTCGAGCGACTCCTTCTCGGAAGGCTTCCCCTCCGCCATGGCGGCGGCATGCCGGGCAGAAGGACCGTGGCACGCCTCGCAGTTGATTCCCGGCTCCTGGAACTCCACATTATCTGCTTCAAAGCCCCTCCCCTTGCGGTTTTTCAGCTGACTGGTGTGACACACGGCGCAATTGGCATGGTAGCTCGTTGCGGGGCTGAGCGTTTCCCACGAGCGTGTATCCGCGCGCTCGCTCTCAGGGGGATCGATGAGCTTCCAGAAATTGAGCCAGCGTTTATGCAGCGCGTTGTACTGAACCGGAAATACGTGAATCTGACCGTTCGCCAACTGCGTGGCATAGGCCTGCTGCCATTTGTGACCAATGACGTAGTCGACAGGGTAGCGAGTCCAGCGCCCGCTGGACTGCCTGATCTCAAAGTAATGCCGCCCGCGGTCGATGAGCATCCGTGCAAATAGAAACCGGTCTTTGCCTGGAACGACCTCGATTTGATCGCCCCGCAGGCGAATTTCGTCCCCCGCATAAAACTCGTTCTTCTGCTCGAAGTCCCCGATGACATCTTCAGAGCGGTAGGGCCGCAACATTCGCGCCATGCCGGTTTTCTCCCAGGCTTCATGCTGGCGGAGGTGGCACTTCCGGCACTGTTCGGAACCCGCATACAGGAGGACTTGATGCGGTTGCGGAGCGCTCGGAACTGGACCTCGGGGTCCGCGACTTTCGGCCGCTTCACGTTTGAGGAAGGCTTCGAAGCTGGTGCGGGGATCGCGATTGGAGGTTTGGTAGATTTTGCGGAGATACTCGGTCGCTTGAGCGCGCGCTCCTCCGAGCCGGTAAGCAGCCGCAAAGCTCCTCCCGGCTTCTTCCAGCCTGCCCAACGACCAGAAGCTCAAGCCCCGGAGGCAGGCTGTCTCCGAGTCTTCCGGATTCAAAGCTTGGGCCGTGGAGAGAAGCTTTTCTGCGTGCTCGAGAAGCTCTGTTCGCGTGGCTCCTGGCTGAAGTGCGAGGGCTTCCGAGACCGTTGCGCGAGCGATCGCGAAGTAGCTCGACGCCCTGAGCTGGCGCTCGAGAGCCGGCCATTTTCGTTCCGGAATCGCGCTCGGACGAGCGAAGCGGTCCATGTATTCGAGCGCCGCGCCGGCGCTTTCCTTTGCCTCTGCCGTCAGACCGTGGAGCGCTTGAACAGTGGCAACCAGAACGAGGAGCAGGGGATTCTCGGGAAGAAGCTTGAGGGATATCCGGGCGTGCTCGAGAGCGCGCTGATAATCTCCGAGATCGATGTAAGCTCTGGCCGCAAGCTCATGGGCCTGGGCCAAGAACCACGACCGAGAGTAGGTGGCCACAAACGACTCGGCAAGCTCCGCCCGCCGCCGGGCCTTGCCTTCCCCGTAAAGCGCCAGAAGGGCCTTACGCTCTTTGGGGTCCGTGATCTCGTCGACGATCCTCGACGGCTTTCGATTCTGAATTGTGAGCACTGCGTCAAACTCTTGCGCCACCTGCTCGGGACACGCAGTCAATAGAGCCACGTTCACCCAAAGGATCTTGAACAAACGACTCGGGATCTTTAGCATAGTGCATTCATAGCACCGCGGTGCCGGAGACGTAAAGACGCTCGGTGCGGCCAAGTCGAAAATTCTTCGCTGTTAGCAGGGATTTTCTTCAACATTTCTTTATCGCAGGGCTGGGAATGTCTTCACCAATGACAAATGACCAATGACAAATGAACAATGAGGGATTCGTAGATTCGTTCCTCGCGCGTAATTTGTCATTTTTCATTTGTCATTGGTCATTGTTTCAGGCCGCGTGTATCGCATGAGAACGAAGTTCACCATGGGGCGTTTCGGATGGGTGATGTTCATAGGCCTTTCCGCGGCGCTCCATCCCTGCGGGAAGGCAAGGGCTGGTGCGAAACCCGCCACGTACCGGAACACTGCACCCGGTGTTGCCTACGCGGGCTCCAGGGCATGCGCTGTGTGCCACAGGGACATCTATGACCGGTATGTCAAGACGGACATGGGACGCTCGATGAGCCGGCCGGCTCACCCCTCACACTTGGAAAAAGGACCTGAAACGATTTTCAATCAAAAGCTCAACCGGTATTTCCAGGTCTTCCGCGAAGGATCGGAGATCTACCAGAGCGAATACGAGCTCGATTCGAGCGGCAACGAAGTTTTCAGGAATGCGCAGAAGATCGAGTATGTCGTCGGTGCGGGCGCCAATGGGTTTAGCCATATCGTCCGGCGCGGGGATTACCTGTTTCAGGCGCCGCTGTCTTTCTATTCGAAAACGGGAAAGTGGGAACTGTCACCCGGCTACGAGCTCAACGACTACGGCTTCAGCAGGCCAATCCTGCCCGGCTGCATTGTTTGTCACAGCGGGCAGCCGCAACCGGTCCGCGAGAGACACGGCCTCTATCGCGATCCTCCATTCAAGGAGCCTGCCATTGGCTGCGAGAACTGTCATGGACCCGGGCAACTGCACGTGCAAGAGCGCGCAAAGGGGATTGCTGCTACTCGCGGCACGGACCGGCCGATCGTCAACCCCGCCCGGCTCCCTGGCTGGCTGGCCGACAACATCTGCATGAACTGCCACCAGGGAGGCGAAGCGCGGGTACTGCAGCCGGGGAAGGATCATCTGGACTTCCGGCCCGGGACGCCGCTCGATGACACGGTTGCGATCTTCAAAGTGGCGCCCTCTCGCTATTTGCCGCAGG
>QHZE01000504.1:4162-6415 GCA_003225335.1 Acidobacteriota bacterium | reverse complement strand
TCATTTCCCGTGACGCCGTCAATGAGATAGCTCAGGGACGCCGGCCGTGAGCCGTTCACGCTGTAGCTGCGGAAGTTGTCGTTTAGACCGTGGCGGCGAATGCCGGTGATAATGCCCCCCTGCATTTCCGAGACGCCCACGTTGAGCTTGATCAGGTTTTGGAAATCGCGGCCGTTCAAAGGCAGTTCCAACACCTGGCGGTCGCGAACCACCTGACCCAACGTGGTTGTATCGGTTTGCACCATGGGAGCAGCTTCTCGGACCTCCACCACTTCCGTCACCTGGCCCAGCTTCATGCGGATGTCCACGCGCGCCGCCTGGTCCACTTCCACGATCACGTCATTGGCCGTGAACTTCTTGAACCCGGCCTTTTCAACCGCAATGCGATAGCGGCCGGGAATGAGCGACGGGACATAGTAATTCCCCGTGGTGTCCGTCTCGTACTCGAACGAGGTGTTGGTGGCCTGATTGGCGACGCTCACCTTGGCGCCCGGCACCAAGGCCCCCGCGGGGTCGCGGACGGTCCCCAGGATCGCGCCGCGGGACGACTGCGCCTTCAAGAGTGACAAAGCCGGGAGCACAATGACGGCAATCAGAATCAGAAAGAAACGCGAACGATAAGCGGAGGCCATGGCAGCCCTCCTCGTGTTCTACTGCTTAGAAAGTTAGGGTCTTCCGCGGAATCTGTGGGCAAGAGGTACTGGGCATTTCGCTGATTTCAGGGGCCCTGCCCCCGAAAACCCCCGGGACTCGGAAGGTCGGTGCCCCGAATCGGACGAACCCCTTTTTACCGCTTGAGAACGTAAGCGAAAATATAGCGCCCCGGCCCGTCCTGTCAAGGTCAGTACTTTTTCGACGTCCCTGGATCGCCGAGTCGTCTTGCTGGAACGAAAGTTGACACGGTAATCGGTCTTCAAAGAAATTTGGTCAGTTTCGAAAATTGCGAGGTAAGTTTTTGGCCTCTCTGGGACACGTAATAGTAGGGGGATACGGAATACACCCGAGATGGTTCAGCAGCGGCCAACTCGGTTTCACCCCGTTCGCGCTCCGGGATGGATCCGGGGTGTAAATACAGCCAGGGCCCGTCATGTCAATATCCGAGAGGATCCTGCGGTCTTTGTGCACGCTGTCGCCTTGCGGCCTGCTGCGCGAACTTGGCGGCGCAGGAAAATTCCGGAGGGCACCTGTTTCCACGCGGCGTTCGCTTGAAAGAGCCGATGCCCAGCCGAGCTCGCGAAACTCTGGGGCGTTACAACATCTTTCCTTCAGAAGATGCGACACGAGGGGAGAGGGCCACGCTTCATTCGGATCGGACGCCAAGTAAGGTATCGCATGTCAGATGTGACCCGTTACGTTGAAGAAAACAGTGTCGGAATAGCACCTCCCCAAATGCCAAATCCTGCCTTTCTCCACCGAGAAGCTGATAAAGGGGGCGTGCCCAATGGCGCGAGTTCAACCACCGCCTAAACGTCCCGGGCAGCAGCGCGGTCCGCGCAGAATCGCCGGTGCACTGCTTGATATCGAGAGCGCCGCGGCAGAGCTCGGCATAACAGCGCGCGCGTATCGGGCTCGCGCCCAGCGCGGACAGGTCCCAGTCCCGAGACGATTCGGCGGCCGGCTTGTGGTGCTGCGCTCGGAGCTGGATCGGTGGCTGCTGGAGCTTCCCATGTCCAAAGAATTCTGACAAGAAGTCGCCAAGCCCCCTCGCTCTACCCGTGCGATCGACTGATCCCCCGTACTTGGGCTGTTTGCTCGAACACCTCAAAAGCTTGACACCTGTACGTATGAACGTATACTTCGGGCATGGCACGAAAAAAACTTACCCTCAGCGTCGACGCGGAGCTTATCGAGCGGATGAAGGTTCAATGCGTGATGGAGAAGCGGGATTTGAGCACAATCACCGAGGACCTCTATTCGAACTACCTCGAGCGATTCGCCCAATTCGAAAAGCTGATGGAAAAGAAGAAGAAGAAACCCTAACCCGCCTGGCGCGGGCCCCGAGGCTGCGCCTAACAGCGTCCGGACCCTAGCCACGCATCCTACATCGGAGGAAACATGGCTGTTAAGAGTCTACCAAAATCCAACAATAACGAATCGAGCGGCCGGGAGCGTTACCTTCAACCCGAGGAGGAAGGGAGGGCGCTTACAGCGTGTTCAGACCCGCCGCGAACCATTCTCATGTGGGGGATTTCCGCGGGCCTCCATATTCCCTCTGAAGTGCTCTCGCTGAAGTGGAAGGACGTTGACCCGCAG
>QHZE01000504.1:0-4135 GCA_003225335.1 Acidobacteriota bacterium | reverse complement strand
TTACAAGCGAGGGAAGACCTGGCGCCTCGACATAGTGATCCACGGCAAGCGTCATCAGTTGACTCTCGGCAAGAATATCTCCCGTTCGGTGGCGGCCGAGCTGGCGCAGATCGAACGGGCGAAGATTCTAAGGGGAGAGGCTGGGATCGGGCGGAAGCCACGGGACATCACCTTCGACAAGGCGGCAGCGGATTTTCTCAAAGCCTCGGAGGCGAACACAAGGCCAAACACAATCCGGGGGTATCGGCAACACCTGGACGCGCTCGCGGAAACTTTCGGACAGAGAAAGCTGAGCGAGATCTCCCCATTTTTGATCGAGAAGCACAAGGCGCGACGAATATCCGAGGCGCCAGTAGCTTTCAACCGGGAGCTTGGGACGCTCAAGACCCTCATTAACTGGTCGATCGACAAGGACAAGTTTGAAGGAGCGAATCCGTGCCGCAAGGTCAAGAAGGTGAAAGAATCGAGCGGCCGGGAGCGCTTCCTCGAACCCGAGGAGGAAGAAAGGCTTCTCGCAGCATGTTCAGAGCCCCTGCGAACCATTCTCATGTCCGGGATTTATGCGGGACTCCGGATCCCTTCCGAGGCGCTCTGGCTGAAGCGGGAGGACGTGGACCTGCGGCGCGGCTTCCTGGTCGTCCAGGGCGCTTTTGCGAAAAACGGCAAGACTGAGGTTCTGCCGCTGAACCCGAAACTCCGGGAAGCTCTGGCCGGCCTGATGGCGACGAGCAAGAGCGAGTACGTCTTCACGAAGCAGGACGGGCAGCCCTATCGGACAATCACGAATATCTTCAAGACCGCACGGCGCCGCGCCGGTCTCGGAGAGGACGTGACTCCGCACGCAATGCGGCACACCTTCGCATCGAGATTGGGCGAAAAAGGAACGGACATCCGGACGATTCAGGAGCTTGGCCGTTGGGCCGATATCCGGATGGTACAGCGATACGCCAATGTGACCGAGCGCAGGAAGCGGGAGGCTATCGAGAAACTGTCCGAAATTCCCCTCCCAGATTCCCTCCAGCAGATTCGGCAAAACCCGTAAGTCTTGGTAGCGCTACAGGGATTCGAACCCTGGTTTGATGGCTGAGAACCACCCGTCCTAGTCCCCTAGACGATAGCGCCACTAGGGCTTGGCGGATACTATCAAAGCCCCGTCCGGCCGTCAATGTCGCGGAAAACACTGGCCACGAATTTCACGAATTACACGAAACTCAAAGTGCCAAAGGGTCAAGGGGCAAAGGGATCAAGAGGTTGAGATCAACAGTCTCTGCCCCTCTGCCCCCCTGCCCCCCTGCCCCTGGCGAGCGAAGTTCCAATGCTGACGGTTGCGCTGAAGGCCCGCGCTAACTGTGCTACTATTTGCGCCCTTGCTGTGAGTGAGTCTTGAGGAAATACTCTGTACTGCTCATTGTCCTGGGCTCCATTCTCTGGGGAACAGATTCGCTCTTCCGGCGTCCCCTGTCTCGTGATCTGTCTCCGATTACCATCGTCACTCTCGAGCACCTGATCCTGTCGCTTGTGGTGCTCCCCTTTCTGGCGCGCACCCGGTGCGAAGTCCTGGCGCTCACCGCGAGAGACTGGAGCGCGCTCCTCTTTATTGCCTTGGGCGGGTCGGTGGCCGCGACAAGCCTGTTCACCTTTTCCATCAAGTACGGGAACCCCAGCGTTACAGTTTTGTTGCAGAAAACCCAGCCGGCTTTCGCCATCCTTCTGGCTCGGTGGCTCCTGCATGAAAGGCCGGGCAGATGGTTCTGGAGGTGCCTGCTTCCTGCGATCTTGGGGGCGTATCTCGTTTCTGCTCCGGATTGGCGCAGGGGATTCCTCATCGATCCGCGCCAGCCCTTGAGCATTCTTGCGGCGCTCAGCGCTTCTCTCCTGTGGGGTTCCTGCACGGTATTGGGGCGTTACATCGTCGCGCGATTACCGGTACTCGCTCTGACCGGACTCCGCTTCGTCGTGGCGCTGCCGGTGCTGGCGCTGCTCTTCTGGCTTCAGACACCCTCTCAAAAAGCGCTGCCGGCAAATTCCTCGTCTTTGGAACTGCTCGCCGGTATGGCCCTCGTTCCTGGGCTGGCGGCCCTTCTCTGTTACTATTTTGGCCTTCGCTCCACTATCGCTTCGGTCGCATCGGTTGGAGAGTTGGCCTTCCCGCTCACCGCCGTAGCGGCCAACTGGTTTCTCCTCGACGTTCGCCTGGCTCCCTCCCAACTGGCCGGAGGCGCAATTCTGGTGAGTTGTATGACTTTCCTCACGTACCTCGACTCGCGCGAAAAAGACGCGCGCCAGACCCTTCGCTTGCGCTTTCATGAACGACGCGAGTCGAAGTCCTGAGTCCAGGCCTCAGCGCGCTTCAGTTTAGCCACAGAGCCACGGAGACACAGAGATGAGACTTCTCTGTGTCTCTGTGGCTAAATCATGATGTTGCTCGCACTAAAGGGGAAAATCCCTTGCCAACCTCGGGTTGTCGGAATATTATTCGCGAATGAGAAGGGAAAAAAACCATAGGAAGGTTGTGCTCGCGTCGCCGCGAGGCTTCTGCGCCGGCGTGGTCCGGGCCGTGGACATCGTTAACCTGGCGCTGGAGACTTATGGAAGGCCGGTTTACGTCCGCAAGGAAATTGTTCACAACAGATACGTCGTGAACGAGCTCCGGGACAAAGGGGCGATTTTTGTCGAGGAGCTCGACGAGGTTCCTCTTGGAGGGCGCGTCATTTTCAGCGCCCACGGGGTCTCGCCCGATGTGAGAAAGCTCGCCGAAAGCCGGCGACTCAAGGTGATCGACGCCACCTGTCCCCTGGTAACCAAGGTCCACTACGAAGCCATCAAGTACGCCCGGGAAGGCTACACCATCTTTCTGATCGGACATCAGGACCATGACGAAGTGATCGGGACAACCGGAGAAGCTCCTGCTGCCATCAAGTTGATTGAGACCGAAGCAGACATCGCAAACTTGGAAGTACTCGACCCGGGTCGCGTTGCGTACCTGACCCAGACGACCCTGAGCCTGGATGAAACCCGCGGTATCATCCAGAAATTGCGAGAGAAGTTTCCTCTCGCATCAGGTCCCTCCTCGGAAGACATTTGCTACGCCACCCAGAACCGGCAGAGCGCTGTTCTCGATCTCGCAAAAACAGCCCGGTTGATTCTCGTGGTGGGTTCGGCCAACAGCTCCAATTCGCAGCGGCTGGTGGAAGTCGCTGAAAGCGTCGGAGCGAAAGCCTACCTGATCGATGACATCGGCGATATCGACCCGTCATGGCTCGAAGGGGTCGACGTGGTAGGTTTGACAGCGGGTGCTTCCGCGCCCGAAACGCTCGTCGAGCGGGTCATCGGCTACCTCAAGGGTCTTGGTTATCCTGACGTCGAGTCCCTGGGCCACATTACAGAGGATGTCGAGTTCGCACTTCCTATCGAACTTTCGAGGGACGCACATCATACACGCGCATGATTGACCAAGCCCCGAAGGCGGGCGCCAGTCTCCCCAGCGCCACTCATGGTCTTTCAGCTCCTCGGATCGCAGCGGTAGAAAATGCGATACGGCGGAGCCATGACTACTTTCTGCGGGAACAGAGCCCTGAGGCGTACTGGGTCGCACCCCTCGAGGCAGACACCACCTTGGAGTCAGATTACGTCTTCTTGCTGCGCCTGCTGCAAATAGAGGACCAGGAGAAAATCCGGAAAGCGATCCGCCGCATCCGCAGCCAACAACTGCCAGAAGGCGGATGGAATACTTACGAGGGGGGACCCGAGGAGATCAACGCAACAGTCAAAGCTTATGCCGCCTTAAAACTTGGCGGAGCCGGGGTCATGGATCCCGCTCTGGTGCGCGCCCGCGCTGCCATAGAGCGGATGGGAGGGATCACCTGCGTAAATACCTACACGAGAACTTACCTCAGTCTTGTCGGCCAGTTCCCCCAGAAGGGAACCCCGGCAATTCCTCCGGAAATTATTCTGTTCCCCAAATGGCTTTACTTCAACATCTACGAGGTCTCTTCCTGGAGCCGCGCGATGCTCGTTCCTCTCTCCATCATCTACGCCTTACGTCCCCGCGCGCCCGTCCCGGAAGAACACGGCATCTCCGAGCTCTTTCCTAAAGGCATGGCGAACACCGACGTCCATTTTCCCTGGTCGGACG
>QHZE01000078.1 GCA_003225335.1 Acidobacteriota bacterium | reverse complement strand
GTCAGTGCAGCCTGAAGGCTGGGCTGGCACGAATGAGCTTTTTGTTTGGGGTTCAGCCTGATGGAAGGACAAAGTCAGAGGGCAGCCTGAAGGCTGAACTCCAAACACCTGGGCTTGTGGTTCGGAGTTCAGGCTTTATAATAGCCTGCTCGGACACTGTGCAGCCTGAAGGCTGAACTCCAAACCTGAAACTCCAAACCTTGCCTGTGAGATTTCACAGGAGGCCGGTCATGTTGAGAGAAAGGAAATCTGTCTTTGAGCTCGCGCTGTTAAGCCTTTGGTTGTTCGCCGGGTCTCCGGCGCCTTTGTACGCCCAGCGACCCGACTCCGACAATTTTGGCGCGCTCCGGTATCGGCACATCGGCCCGGTGGGCAACCGGGTGAGCGCGGTCGCCGGTGTGCCGGGCCAGCCAAACGTGTATTACGCCGGAGCCGCTTCTGGCGGCGTCTTCAAGACCACCGACGGCGGCACGCATTGGCAGCCGATCTTCGACGATCAGCCGGTTTCCTCGATCGGGGCGCTAGCCGTTGCTCCCTCCGACCCGAACGTAATCTGGGCAGGAACCGGCGAGACCTTTATTCGCAGCCATATCTCGATCGGCAACGGGATATACAAATCCACCGACGCGGGAAAGACCTGGGCTTCCATGGGTCTCGAGAAGACTGGCCGGATCGGCCGCATCGTCATTGATCCCCGCGATCCGAACGTCGTCTGTGCGTGCGCACTCGGGCATGCCTACGGTCCACAGCAGGAGCGTGGCGTCTTCCGGACCACCGACGGCGGCAAGACCTGGGATAAAGCGCTTTTTGTGGACGAAAACACAGGCTGCTCGGACCTGGCCATGGATGCGAACAATCCTCGGATTCTCTTCGCCGGCATGTGGCAGCTCGAAATCCACACCTGGGGAAGAGAAAGCGGCGGGCCGGGGAGCGGTCTCTTCATTTCCGGCGACGGCGGCGTGAGTTGGAAGCGCCTCACAGGCCGCGGGCTGCCGGCGCGTCCGGTGGGCAAGGTTGCGGTCGCCATCGCTCGCTCCAATTCCAATCGGGTTTACGCGCTGATCGAAACCGGCAGCGGCGTTCCGTGGCACGAAAAGGAAACCGACCGCGGCATACTCTGGCGTTCGGACGACGGCGGCGAGAACTGGCGTCTGGTGAGCCACGATCGCAATCTGACCGGGCGCGCTCACTATTACTCCCGCATGGCCGTGGCGCCGGACGCCGAGAACGAGACGTATTACCTTACGGCCTCGTTCAGCGTGTCGCTGGATGGCGGTGAAAACGCAAACGTCCAGACCGGCGGCGCGAGTCCCGGCGGGGACAACCACGACATGTGGATCGACCCGGCCGACGGCAATCGCATGATCATTGCGAACGATGGCGGACTCTCCATCTCGGTCGATCGCGGACGGAGATGGGACAGGATCCAGCTCCCCATCGCCCAGATGTATCACGTGACGGTCGACAACCAGATACCTTATTACGTCTACGGCAACCGGCAGGATGGACCGTCGACGCGCGGGCCGAGCAACAGTCGCCTGGGAGGTTTTGGCGCACAGGCGACCGGCCCGATACCGAGGGGCATGTGGCACTCGGTAGAAGGCGGCGAGAGCGGCTGGGCCACGCCCGATCCTGTCGATAACAACATCATCTGGTCGAGCGCATCGGGCTCCGGCAGCGTGGGAGGCATCGTCGTCCGCTACGATGAGCGGACACGGCAGGGGCGCAATGTCGAAGTCTGGCCCGAGAGCACCATCGGGTGGCCGCCCGCCGAGCTGAAGTATCGTTTCATCTGGACCTTCCCGCTGACCATCTCGCCTCACGATCACAATAAAATCTACGTCGGCAGCCAGCACGTGCACCAAACGACCGATGGCGGGCAGAGCTGGCAGGTGATCAGCCCCGACCTCACCACCAACGACAAGAACCGGCAGCAGATCTCCGGTGGCCTCACGCCGGACAACATCGGCGTCGAATACGGCGGCGTCGTGTTTGCCATCTCGGAGTCGCGCCTCGAAAAAGGGCTCATCTGGGCGGGCACCAACGACGGCCTGGTGCACGTGAGCAGGGATGGGGGCCGCAATTGGGCTAATGTCACCGCCAACATCCCGGACCTGCCGCCCTGGGGAACCATCAGCAACATTGAACCCTCGCGCTACAATGCCGGCGCCGCGTACATCACGGTAGACTTCCACCAGGTCAACAATCGAGATCCGTACGTCTACAAGACATCGGACTACGGCAAGACGTGGAAACTCATCACAAACGGCATCCCTCACAGCATGCTCAGCTATGCGCACTGCGTCCGGGAGGATCCGGTGCGCCAGGGTTTACTGTACCTCGGCACGGAAAACGCGCTTTACGTCTCTTTCGATGACGGAGAGGTGTGGCTGCCGCTCCAGACCAACCTGCCCCACGCGCCGGTGTATTGGATGGTCATCCAGGAGCACTTCAACGATCTGGTGGTGGGCACCTACGGCCGCGGCTTTTGGATCCTCGACGACATCACGCCGCTCGAGCAGCTGAATGCCCGCGTGCTCGACTCGGTCGCTTATTTCTTCCCGCCGCGACAGGCGTATCGCTTCCGCACCATCAGCGCGCCCATGACGATGTCCGACGATCCGGCAGCGGGCGAGAATCCGCCGTATGGAGCGTCGATCAACTACTATCTGAAGTCCGCGCCGAGCGGCGACGCCGGAATTCAGATCCTGGACGCGAAGGGGCAGATCGTGCGCAAGCTGGAGGGCACGAAGCGGCCGGGCATCAACCGCGTCTGGTGGGACCTGCGATATGAACTGTCGAAGGAAATCCGGCTCAGAACCAGTCCCGCCTACGCTCCCGAGATTCGAGTCGGGTCTGAAGGTTGGCGGCCACTGCCCGAGGGAGGCCGGCTCTCGATCCTGGCGCCGCCTGGCACCTACACCGTAAAACTCACCGTGGGCGGCCAGGAGCTCACTCAGCCGCTCACGGTGAAGAAGGATCCGAGCTCAAGCGGCAGCGAGGCAGACATCCTGATGCAGACCGAGATGTTGTTCGAGCTTCGGAAGGATCTCGAGTCGGTGGCCGGCATGGTCAATGCCGTCGAGACCGTCCGCCGCCAACTCGACGACCTCTCGGCTCTCCTTAAAGACGGTCAGGGCACGGAACAGATCCGATCGGCTTGCCAGGAGCTTGACAAGAAGCTCATCGACCTGGAGGAGAACCTTATTCAGCGAAGGCTCACAGGACGAGGACAGGACGGTGTGCGGTGGCCGGCGAAGCTCGTCAGCAAGATCACGTACCTGGCCGGTGGTGTGGCGAGCTCGGACTTTCCTCCAACCACGCAGCAGCGGGAAGTGCATGCGCTGCTCAAGGAGCGGATACGAACCTACCAGCGGCAGTTCGACGAACTGCTCAGTCGAGATCTCGCCGCCTTTAACAATATGCTCAAGGAGCGAAAGATCCAGAACGTCATTGCGAGAGCCCCGTAGGAAAACTGCCACGAATTTCTTGGCGCAGCGGAGCCACAACCAGAACTATGGGACTCCAAACCCGGGCTCTCTGGTATGCTAAGCCGTGAATTGCGATTTCCGGGACGGATGCCCCAATTCCAATGTGATGTTCACGTGCAGTCCACCTGTCCTGTCGGCATGAAAAAAACTATAGTTGTCATTATCTTGTCGTACGTCTGTTCCTGCACTGGCGGGTCTCAGCCGAGAATCACGCTAGCCTGGGATCCTAATCAGGAAAAGAGTGTTGTTGGTTACAACGTCTATCGCAGCGAGACTTCCGGTTGCTGCTACACGAAGATGAACAGGGACCCGGTCCCTCGGCCCGAATACACCGATACAGCGGTCAAAGCCGGTAAGCGATACTACTACCGCGTGACCGCGGTGAATTCGAAAGGGGAGGAGGGCATCTTTTCGGAGGAAATCAGCGGCGTGCCAAAGTGAACAGGGGAGTGCTGCCAGGGTCTCGGCGAATTCAGCAGCTTCTTCAAGATGACAAATGACCACTGACAGAGGACAAATTCCCGAAGCAAACCACCACGTTTTATTTGTCATTTATCATTGGTCATTGGTCATTTTCGAGTCCGGACGGGTCTGGAAGGCTTGGAACTCCGCGCACCGAAGGGAAGCAGGAAATGTTCTATAATCGCGGTCGGCCCTGCGATCGGTCTTCGGTATCACGAGGTGGATGGATGAACAATCGTCGAAAGAGCGTCGGGGTTTTCATTTTTTTTGTGTATGCCGGTCTGGTCCTGGCAGTCCCGCTGCCCGCGCATTGGCCCCAGTGGCGCGGCCCCAGTTCAAATGGCAGCACTGAAACCGCTCGCGATCTTCCCACGACCTGGACGGAGACGCAGAACGTCCTGTGGCGCGCGAAAATGCCGAGTTGGAGCGCTGCCACGCCGATCGTGTGGGAAGACACGATCTTCGTCACCTCGGCAGAAGAGGGATTCTCGCGACTGGGCGAGGGGAGACGGCGCAGCCCGGGTGAGCGGATCCCCGACAAAGTCTTTCTTCTCGCCGTCAACCGCAAAGATGGTTCCATCCTTTGGCAAAGGCAGATCGACAGCGGGAATCAGCTCTTCCGCAAGCAGAACTCCGCTTCTCCTTCGGCAATCACCGACGGCAAGCATGTCTGGATCATGACAGGCAACGGCAAGCTGACCTGTTTCACGATGGCCGGCAAGGAAGTCTGGAAGCGTGATGTTCAGGCCGACTACGGACGATTCGGCCTCAACCACGGCTACGCCTCCACCCCTCTGCTGTACCGCGACCGTCTGTATGTTCAGGTGCTTCACGGCATGCATACGGACGATCCGTCCTACGTGTTTGCAGTGGAGCCGAGCACCGGGAAGACCATCTGGAAGGTGGAAAGACCCACAGACGCGAAGAGCGAATCGCCCGACAACTACGCGACGCCTCAGATCACCTGGGTTGCCGGAAAACCGCAACTGGTCGTTTCGGGGGCCGACTACGTCACCGGCCATGACCTGGATAGCGGCAAGGAACTGTGGCGTATCGGAGGCTTCAACCCGACAAACAATCCTGCCAACCGCACCATTGCCTCGTCGCTCGTGATCGGCGGCAATGTCTTCACGACAAGCACGCGCGGCCGCCCCTTCATCGGGTTTCACGCGGGCGGTTCCGGCAACATCACGGGCCGGAGCGAATTGTGGACGAATAATCTGGGCGCCGACGTGCCTACGCCGACCACCGACGGCAAGTACATTTACGTGCTCGTCGACAACGGAATTATGCATTGTCTGGAAGCCGCGACGGGGACGGTCGCGTACCAGGGGCAACGGATCGAGCGCGGAACTTACAGCTCCTCTCCGCTCCTTGCCGATGGCAAGATCTACTGCATCAACGAAGAGGGTACGACGACAGCCGTTAAGGCCGGTCCGAACTTCGAGATCCTCGGCGTGAACAAGCTCGACAGCCAAACGTTGGCCAGCCCGGTGGCCGTCGGGAACCAGATCTTCATTCGCACGGCGGACTACCTCTACTGCATCCAGAAGAAATAAAAACGCGGACGTCCCACACGTTACTCCGATTCAGACGGTGACCCTGTAGCGGCCTATTTTACCCTTCTCCGCTGCTACTTCTTCGGCAGGGAGTCGATGTAGGCCATGATCTTCAGTATGGTGTCGGCGGTGATGCGGCCGGCAAAAGGCTGCATGGCGCCCGTTCCGCCGGCATAGATCACCTCGAACATGCCTACGTCAGTGCTGACGCGCGGATGACTGACCTGGCTGTCCACCAGGTTGGATCCGATGCGCCCCGTCCCATCCTCCAGGTGGCAGGAGGCGCAGTTCTGCAGGTAGGCCGCTTTGCCCTCGCCGATCGCCGTCGCGTTGCCTCGGTAAGGATTCCGGCCGGCGTTGCGGAACTGCCGGACGGCAGGTGACAAGCCGGCGTCCGGCGCGCTGTTGAAGTCGAGCGCCGTGTCGTCGAGCGCATTGCGGAAGACAAGCATGCCGCCGGCGCCGCTGGAGGTTGCCCCGGTGGTTTTGGGAATCGTCCGCGCGGTCTCGGCGCCGGAGGGCACCTGATCCGCCGGCAGGATGCGCCACAGCGAACCCGGCGGGTTCCCCGTGGGCCCGCGGTCGGACGTGTAGAAGCAGTTGCAATTGACGGCCAGCACGTAGCCGTCCTCGTCATAGCCGCCCGCCGTGAACTGGAGGTTGGTCTGCAGCAATTCCTCCAGCTGCCATCGTTTCCCGTCCCAGCCAAGGCCGAAGACGCGGCCCGAGCACCAGTCGCCCACCAGGTAAATGCCCTTCATGCCGCCGTAGTTGGCCACACCCAATCCCTCGACCGAACAGCCCCAGCCGTCTTTGAGCGCTGCTGCGCCCGGGTAGGGAGTCTGGTGCGGATATTCCCCGGCCGGCAGCACGCCCACCTGAGGGCATTTGTCGTCCGGGCCGGTCATTGGGAAGCACCTGGTCCCCTGCATCTTGGCCCAGCCGTAGTTTTCGCCGCCCTTGCTCGAGGCGGGTTGGAAGTCGATTTCCTCCCAGTGATTCTGCCCGACGTCGGCGATGTACAGGTTGCCGGTCTTCAGGTCAAAGGAAAACTCGTACGGATTGCGCAGGCCGTAGGCCCAGATCTCCCGTCGCGCCCTCATCTTGATCTTTGAAAAGTCGAGCTCGGAGATCCCAAACAGTTGCATCAGGCGCTCCGCGCTCGCGACGGCGAAGGGGTTGGCCGGCGGGATTTTGTACGGAATGCGGTCGTCGTCAGACGTGTTGACGTCGATGCGAAGTATCTTGCCGAGCAGCGTCGAGAGGTCTTGCCCGGCTTCCAGCGGGTCCCCTTCCCAGCCGCCGTCTCCGGAACCGATGTAGAGATAACCGTCCGGCCCGAAGTCGATCTGGCCGCCGTTGTGATTGTAGTAGGGCTGCTCGATGCGCAGGAGAACCTTCGAGGTCTGGCGGGTGCGCTCGGGCGTCATGATGTTCGGGCTCTTCGGGTCTGCCTGAAAGCGCACGATGACGCCATCGCCGTTAAAAGGCAACGACGCGTAGTGCACGTAGAAGTAACCGTTCTCCTTGAACCTGGGGTGGAAGGCAATCGAATACAGGCCCTGCTCGACGAAGCCTGTCTGCACGTCCGTGCCGAGCGGGTTGATGTTGGTCAGATCGAGGAACGGCTCCTTCTGCACTCGCCCGTCCTTGTGGACGATCTTCACGCGGCCAACCCGCTCGACGACGAAGATGCGGCCTGATCCGTCGTTTGCGCTGGCGACGTTGGTGGGGTCATAGAAGTTCTCGGCGACCTTGACCAGGGCGATCCTCACGTTACCCGGCAACTTGCCGCCGGGGCGCGCAACCTCGTCCGCGTTGCGTGGTACGCGAGGCTCGTCCAGGGGCAGGGCGGCCAGTGCGGGCAGCAGGACCATCAGAAATACAATTCGCATGTTCTTCATGGGCTCGACTCTGGTTTTTCCTTTTCATCTTCGTTCACAGCGCAACCGGTTGCATCAACCAAAAAAAGCGCGGCCACGAATTACACGAATTTCCACGAATTCGTTTCGAGTAATTCGTGAAATTCGTGGCAAGCTTTCGGTCAAGCGAGGATTTCTCTCACGACATAACCGGAGATTCCCGTAAGGCGAACGTCCAGACCCTGGAACTTCACGGCGAGGCGCCTGTGGTCGATGCCGAGCAGATGGAGCACCGTTGCGTGCAGGTCGTGAACGGTCACAGGCTTCTCGATAGCTTCGTAACCCAGATCATCGGTTGCGCCGTAACTGACCCCCCCTTTGACGCCGCCACCCGCAAGCATGAAGGAGAAGCCCTTGATATGATGATCGCGTCCATCGCCGCCCTGCGACATCGGAGTGCGGCCGAATTCTCCGCCCCAGATCACAAGCGTGTCGTCGAGCATGCCCCGCTGCTTGAGATCCTGGATCAGCGCGGCAGTCGGCCTGTCCACTTCCTCCGCCTTGAGAGCGACGTTTTGCTTGACTCCGCCGTGGTGGTCCCAATCGCGGTGGTAGAGCTGGACGAAGCGCACGCCGCGCTCGACGAGCCGCCGGGCGAGCAGGCAGTTGGAAGCAAACGACCCGTCGCCGGGCCGGGCGCCGTACATCTCGAGAACGCGCGGCGGTTCGTCCCGCATGTCCATGAGACCCGGCACGCTCGCCTGCATCTTGAACGCCATTTCGTACTGCGCGATGCGCGTCAGGATCTCGGGATCCTGCAATGCCGAGTGCTGCATCCGGTTCAGAGCGTTGATCGCGTCGATCGAGTCTTTCTGCGATTCCGCGTTCAGACCCGCCGGATTCTGGATGTACAGCACCGGGTCGCCGACGGAGTTGAGCTTCACTCCCTGAAACTTGCTGGGCAGGACCCCGGCCGACCATTGGCGCGCCGCAATCGGTTGCATCTGTCCGCCCCTACCGGACGACAGCAGGACAAGGAACCCCGGCAGATCCTCGCTTTCCGTGCCCAGACCGTAGAGCACCCACGACCCCATGCTGGGGCGCCCTGTGATGATGGAGCCCGTATTCATGACCGTGTGAGCGGGGTCGTGGTTGATCTGCTCGGTCGAGAGGGAGCGAATGATGCAGATCTCGTCGGCGACGCTGCCGATGTGAGGGAACAGCTCGCAGATCTCCTGCCCGGATTTCCCGAATCTCTTGAAGCCGTGCTGCGGGCCGAAGCAGATCAGCGGCTTGCCCTGAAGTTGCGCGATCTGCTGCCCCTTGGTCACAGACTCCGGCATCGGCTTCCCATGCATTTCGGCGAGCTTGGGCTTGTAATCGAAGGTCTCGAGGTGAGACGGGCCGCCGGCCTGATAAAGAAAAATCACGCGTTTTGCTTTGGCAGGGTGATGCAGGGGGTTGACGGCGCCGCGCGACTGTTCTCCTTCTTGTTGCGCCACGCCGGCAAAGAGGCGTGTGTCAAACAGGGAGCTCAGGGCGATCAGCCCGAGGCCGCCGATCCCCCGGCCGAGGAACGTCCGGCGGCTGACATCGAGAACCGCCGGTTGGATCTCAGTTCCGCGTAATGGTCTCATGCAGGTTCAGTATGGTTCGCGTGACCGTGGTCATGGCGGCCAGGTCCGCGGGCTTCATGTTTTCGGGTAAGGGCGCCTCTCCTATGCGGACAAACTTCGCGGCCTCGGCCGGAGCGGCCTGAAACCGGGCCAGGCTGCGACGATACAGATTCTTGAGGACACCCTGCTCATCCGCCGAAGGCGGCCGCCCCAGAGCGCGCAGGAAGGCCCACTCTATTTGACGATTGAAAGTGGAGCCGCCGCCGGACAGGGCCTTCTGCGCAAATACGCGCGCGGCCTCGACGTAAATCGGGTCGTTCAGCAGAACCAGCGCCTGCAGCGGCGTGTTGGAGTTCGCCCTGTTGACCGTGCACTCCTCGCGGGTCGGCGCGTCGAACGTCACCAAGCTGGGATGCAGAAACGTGCGCTGCCAGTGTGTATAGATGCCCCGGCGATACAGATCCGGTCCGCGACTCGCGTAATACTCGCGCTTCGGAAAATTGAGCGCCGCCAGGTAACCGTCCGGCTCGTACGGTCTGACGCTGGGCCCGCCGAACTTCTCGACGAGCAGCCCCGACACCGCCAGCGCGATGTCGCGGACCAACTCCGCGTCGACGCGGAAGCGGCTCTGACGCGCCAGCAGGCGGTTGTAGGGGTCCTTCGCGTCGATCTTCGGGTCTGTCAGCGACGACTGGCGATAGGTGTGGCTCGTCACGATAGTGCGGACGATATGCTTGACGTCCCAGGGATGCGCCCCCTCGGCCTTCCATTCCGGCCGCATGAACTCGGAGGCCAGCCAATCGAGCAGCTCCGGATGCGTCGGCCATTCGCCCTGCGATCCCAGGTCGTCGAGCGCCTTGGACAGCCCGGCGCCGAAGAGCTGACGCCATAAACGGTTGACGAACGCGCGCGCCGTAAGGGGGTTCTCGAACGAAGCGAGCCAGTTTGCAAGGTCGAGTCGCGTGGCGCGTCGGCCACCCGTGTCGAGTTTCCCAAGGAAAGCAGGGATGGCGGGTTCGACGATCTCTCCCGAGTCGTCCATCCAGTTGGAGCGCGGGAGGACGCGCGTCACAGCCGGCTCCGTGGCTTCAGTGACGATCACACGGGGAATCGCCGCATCCAGCATTCCCAGCTCCGCCTCGAGCTTCGCGACCTCTACCAGCAAGGGCTGTAATTCGTCCAATGACCACCGGAACTGATCGAGCACCGCCTTCTTCTGCTCGTCCTTGAGTTCTTCCGCAGGCGCGCGCAGAGCTTTCAGCACCGGTTCCGGCAATCCGTCTTGTGCGGATTCGGGAGCGCCGACGGCGTTCCTGCCGGGCCACGAGTGCTCGCCGGAGCTCATTGCGAGGCGGAAACGTCCGATGGTGGCGCGGCGGTATTCCGAGTCGAAACGCAGGCAAACCTTGATGAGCGAGTCTTCCTCCGTGACGAGCTTCCCGGCGAAGCGCAGCGCCAGAAACGGATTCCTGCCTTCGCCGTACGTTGCCACACCCCAGCCGGTCTTCGGACTGCCGTCAATCGCCGCCATGGCGGGCAACTCGGGGACAGGATTGGAAAGCGACGACGTCGCCAACACGAACGGGATTCTCTGCGACTGGCGCGAACCGGCGCCTGAAACCTCAGCTTCAATTTCAGTGAGCACGAAGCGGTCCGCCCCGCGGGCCAGGTGAGCGCCGGCGAGGCTTTCGTCCTGTACAACCTCGATGCCTAAAGCGGTCCACGTGCCCGCGCCAGGTTTGAAGCTGACAGTGTAGGTTTCGTTGTCGGGATTCGGGCCTGAGGCAACGATCAGGCCATTCCCGGGCTTCCGCTCCGAGACGACGGAGCCGCGGAAGTCGTAGCTGCTCTCGACCGGCTCGATGTTGTAGATGGTTAATGTGGCGCCCCTGGCCGCGGTTGCCGAGAGGGGCCGCTGCAGCTTCCAGGTCAGGCGGCCCGATTCGAAGCTCTCGAGAATCTGTTTTTCCCACCTGGACCGGCGGGCTTCGAGGCTATCGGAGCGTTCCTCAAGCCTGCGCCGGGCGTCCTCGAGCAGGCGAGTCAACTCGCCGATGCGCCGGCTCTGGTCCGGGGTTGGCAGGCTGATCTTCGAACCCCACGCCGCGGCCCCCCGGTCGGGCACGAGGCCAGTCTCCTTGATGTCGGCGAAAAACGCCTTCATGGAGTAGAAGTCTTTCGAAGTAAAGGGGTCGAACTTGTGGTCGTGGCACTCGGCGCATCCCATCGTGCTGCCAAGCCAGACGGCGCTGGCCGTGCGTACGCGATCCGCGGCATACTTGGCGAGATACTCTTTCTCCTGGATGCCGCCCTCCGCCGAAGTGCGATTCAGGCGGTTATACGCCGACGCGATTCTCTGTTCCACGGAAGCGCCCGGCAGGAGGTCGCCCGCGATTTGTTCGCGGGTGAACTGGTCGAACGGTTTATTGTCGCGGAACGAGCGGAGAACGTAATCCCGATAGGGCCAGGCCGGGACTGGATTGTCGCCGTGGAAGCCGCACGTGTCGGCGTAACGCACCGCGTCGAGCCAATGCACGGCCTGCTTTTCCGCATACCGCGGCGAAGCGAGCAGACGGCCGACTACCTTGTCGTAAGCGTCTGGCGAAGAATCGCTGAGAAAAGCGTTCACCTCTTCGGGCGTGGGAGGCAGTCCGGTCAAATCGAGCGAAACGCGGCGGATCAGTGTGCGCCGGTCGGCTTCCGGCGAAGGTTCCAGACCTTCCCGGGCCAGCCGCGACTGGATGAAGGCGTCGATGGGATTCCGGATGAGGGATCGGGCGCCCGCTGCCTCGGGGACGGGCGGGCGCCGGACCGGCACGTAAGCCCAGTGACCCTCGTATTCAGCTCCCTGGGCTACCCAGCGGCGGATGGTCTCTTTCTGCGCGGCCGTGAGCTCCTTGTGCACATACTCGGGCGGCATCGCGCGCGCGGGATCGCTGGCGAAGATCCGGTCGATGATGGCGCTTTGTTCAGGCTTGCCCGGTACGATCGGAATTGCGCCTGACTTGGTAGCCTTTATCGCCTCGTCACGGATGTCGAGACGCATTCCGGCCATGCGGCTGCGCTTGTCGGGCCCGTGGCAGCGGAAGCACGTATCGGACATGATCGGCCGGATGTCGCGGTTGAAGCCGACCTTCGCGTCTTCGGCAAGCGCCCAGGCGATTGTCAGGACCAGGCCGGCGATAAGAGCGCGTGAGGCATTCAAGAATCTCATCTCTGTTCCCGAGGTTCACTTACATCCGAACCCGCAGGCCGATTATGAACGTTTCCGTAATCCTAACACAAGCGCCGAGCGCAAGCAGCATTCACATACTCATTCGGATTGGCGATTGCGGATTGCGGATTGCGGATTGTCATGATCGAACCTTTCCATAAATTTCAACTCCGCAATTGCCAATCCGAAAAAATGTAGCGCCGGCTTCCAGCCCGCAAACGGTCCTGCTGGCGCAAAAAGATTTATCCAGGCCAACACGCCGGCGCTGCAATTTTTTTTCTCACGTGCTGCGTCTGTGCGGTAAGGCCTTGAGTTTACCTCTAAGGGCCCGTCAGGAAATAAGGTGTGCATTTTGGCGCGAGCGTCGGGCGGGCAGATGCGAGGCGCCGCGACGCAGGCGATGCCGGTGTGCATCGTCGAGGAGCGGCAACAAAGCCGATACGCGCCCTTCGCCGCCGCGCCCCTCCGGGCTGCGGCCCGCAGGCCCGCTGGCGGTGTTGCTCGCTCCTTACATACCGCACCGGGTATGCTCGTCGCTCGCGCCTTGCCAGCGGGCCTGGGGGCCAGCAGCAAAATGTACACCTTATTTCCTGACGGGCCCTAACCACGGCTTTGCGCTCTTCGCGTCTTCGCGGTTGACTCAGGTGCAGTTTCACGGCGGAGGGTTCACTTTACCCCAGTAGACGGTGTAGCGAGGCAGACACCTGAACTTCGAACAAGAGCCCCAGGGATCTCATCTGTGCGGAGTTCGGAGCCCAGCCTCCAGGTTGCACCACATCCGAGCAGGCTAAAGCCCTGAACTCCGAACGACTGCATCCGAGCAGGCTTAAAGACTGAACTCCGAACAAAAGCCTCAGTGCTTGATCTGTCCGCGGATCTCTCCACCTTGGTGCTTGTCTGTGTGCACGTTCGCGTAGGTGACGCCGGCGCGCATCGAAGTCAGCAGCTCCGCGAATTCCCCGGGGGCAACCCCCTGTCCCGCAGGGCCGACGATGTCGGCCGCGGTGATTGTTCCCGTGACTGTTCCAGATGATGGAGGCCCGCACGCCGGTTTACCTCCCCCGCCGCACAGGAAGGCCATGACACCGCCGGCGACACTCGTTTGGCCCAAGTGGATATGAGCAAACAGGACCGTTGCTCCTTCGAGATCCTCCCAACTCAGTTCATAGTCAATTGAGGTTTCATCCTTGGAGAATCGGGCATTGAATTCGCCAGATCCGGTAGAGAAGACCGCCGGGGTTTCTTCAAATCCCTGCAGCTCAGCTTTGAATGAACGCTTGGAGCGATGATCATCACGCGCGTGAGCCGGCATCGAGGCACCAAGTACCGCCAGCAGGGCGACTACCGCCACGGGGACAGCAATTCTTGACTGTCTCATCTTTGAGACCTCCTCGAAAGTAAATGTGACCAAGCTTTGCGAGTGGAGCGAAAACAACTGTCACGAGAGTACGTGATTGCTCGCCTTCAGTCAACGGGAATCCGCGCCAACGCATCAATGGCGTGAATAGCGCAGATTGGCTCCCCCCGGGCGACACGCGGAGGAGTTACTGCCATTTGGCAACGGAATGTGGACACACTAGCGGGTACTTCCGGTTCGATCCGCGCCTGGCCTGCGAGTCGTGAAT
>QHZE01000077.1 GCA_003225335.1 Acidobacteriota bacterium | reverse complement strand
AGATCTCCGAACCGCACTCGGAACAGACGGAAGCATTGAGTATCGAGAAGAGCTGAAAGCAAGCGGGCGCAAGCCTGAGTACGCACCGCGAGGGCTCTTGTCGGTTGGGGCACGGGGCACAAATTGGGGGCCGCCGAGTAATCTTCGCAGCCAAGACCACATGCGTTAAGGTCCCACTAAGACGGGGGGGCGTACCGATCTGGTGGTCCTTCAAACCACGCCGGCGCGCAGCCGAAGCATAACACGCGACGGGCAGATCGGAGAAGGGAAGACCGTACCCACACGTACCCACACCGCAAAATGAAACCAGAGATGAACCTGGCGCGGCATAGCCGCAACCAAAAGCATTCACCGCAGAGACGCAGAGACGCAGAGAACGCAAAGGGAAAAATGACCAATGACCAATGAAAAATGACAAATCGCAGTTCGTTGTCCGGACCTCTGACTTCTATTTGTCATTTGTCACTTCGGGGAAATTCCTTGCCAGGTTGCGAAGGATTTTCGGCTTAGTAGTGCAGATCCGTGTTCATCCGTGTTCATCGGTGGTTTCATTCTTTCCGGGGCTTGTGCGGTCACCGGGTTCTCAGCCCTTTGGGGGAGAGCCAGCGCTCGGCCAGGCCGAGAAGGAAGTCGGCAAGAAGCGCCAGGATTGCCGCGGGGATCGCTCCGGCCAGAATGAGCTGATTGTCCACCATCGACACGCCTCGAAAGATGTAAGTCCCCAGCCCTCCGGCGCCAATCGCGGCGGCGATCGTGGCGACCCCGACGGAAATCACCGTGGCTACGCGCAGCCCCGCCATGATCACTCCCATCGCCAGAGGCAGCTCGACCTGGGTCAGGAGCTGCCAGTCGGTCATACCCATGCCGCGGCCCGCCTCCCGGATCGCTGGATCGACGCCCACGATCCCCGTGTGCGTATTCAGAATGATTGGCAACAGTGCGTACAGAATCAGAGCCACGATTGCCGTTCTTTCACCTATCCCGCCGAAAAAGGGGAGGGGTATCAGGAAACCAAACAGCGCCAGGCTGGGAATCGTCTGCACGACGTTGGCGGCTCCCAAAACCCATCGGCTCCACTTCGGGCGGCGGGTGAGAAAGATTCCGGCTGGGACGCCCAGAGCGGCCGCCACGATTGTGGACACCAGCACGAGGTACAGGTGCTCCCCCGTGAGCTGCAGGACTTCGCCGGGATGCGAGAGGATATAGTTCAAAAGGTTCATGGAAGGTCCAGGCACTTTCGATAGGCAACGATTTCCGGATCGTCAATGCTGAGAAAGTCCGGGGGCGAGGATATCCTCGCGAGCCTTCCGTCTTTGACAAGGGCGATCCGATCGCCAAGTATCAGAGCCTCTCGGATGTCGTGCGTCACAAAGACCATGGTCTTTCTCAAGCGCCGCTTCAGCGAACGGAACTCGATCTGTATCTCCGAGCGCGTGAGCGGATCGAGCGCGCCGAAAGGCTCGTCGAGAAGCATCAAGGGCGGGTCCGCTGCCAGCGCTCGAGCCACTCCGACTCGCTGTCTCTGGCCGCCTGAAAGCTGGCGAGGGTAGCGGTGCAGGAACCTCTCGGGATCCAGCCCGACCATCTCGAGCAGCTCCCTGCCGCGGGTCCGGATGCGTCCTTCATCCCACCCTTCCAGGCGAGGAACCAGGCCCACGTTGGCTTCAACCGTAAAATGCGGAAAGAGCCCGATCTCCTGGATCACATAGCCGATCTTTCGGCGCAAGCGGATAGGATCCCACTCTGTGGTTTTTGTCCCGAGCACGCGGATCTGCCCCGATGTCGGCGTCAGCAGGGCATTGATCAGTTTCAGGATCGTAGTCTTACCGGACCCGCTGCGGCCTACGAGAACGAGCGTCTCCCCGGCAGGCACCAGAAAACTGACCTCATTCACCAGCCGGTGTCCATCCGGCAGCGCGAGGCTCACGTCCTTCAGCTCTACAGCCACATCGGTCATAACTTAATTGACGATTTACGATTGACGATTGACGAATGAAATGAGGTAGCTCAGATAGAGAGATGATTCCGTCACACTCATCAATCGTCAATCGTCGATCACTTGGTGTACCGGTCGACCCAGTCGAGTACGGTCTTGTACCAGAGCTCACTGTTTTGAGGCTTCAGGACCCAATGGCCTTCGTCGGGAAAATAGAGGAGCTTGGAAGGAATTCCTATCCGTTGCAGAGCGGTGAACAGCTGCATGCCCTCTGTCACAGGCACCCTGAAGTCCTGTTCTCCATGGATGACGAGCATCGGCGTCTTGAAGTTCTTGACGAAGCTAGAAGGCGACCAGCGCGCGTACAGCTCGGGGCTCGTCCATGGAGTCCCGCGAAATTCCCACTCGGGAAACCACAGCTCTTCGGTGGAACCGTACATGCTGAACGTGTTGTAAACGCCGTCGTGGCTCACCAGGCACCTGAACCGGTCCGTGTGGCCCTGGATCCAGTTCGCCATGTAACCGCCGTAGCTGGCGCCTGCGGCCGAGATCCGCCCCGGATCGACATAGGCGAGCTGCGCGAGAAAATCCACGCCCTGCATGATGTCTTCGTAGACCTTGCCGCCCCAGTCGCCCGAGATCTCGTCGGTGAATTGCTGGCCGAAGCCTGTGCTCCCGCGCGGATTGGGAGCAAAGACCACATATCCCCGGCTTGCGAACATCTGGATGTTCCAGCGGTACGAGAACGCGTCACTCCATGCGCCCTGAGGTCCCCCGTGGATGAGGACAATGGCCGGATATTTTCTCGACGCATCGAACCGGGGAGGTCGCGTGATCCAGGCCTGAATATACGCCCCGCCCGATCCCTTGTAGCGCACAGGGTCCACGGCGCCGAACTCGATACGCGCGAGGGCCTCGGCGTTCATTGCGGTAAGCGGGACGGTGTTCCGGCCATCGATGTCCGACCGATACAGCTCCACCGGTTGCGAGATGCTTTGCCGCGTGAATACCAAGGCCTTCCCGTCGGGAGAGACCTTGACGCTTCCGTTAAACGATCGCTCCACGATGCGGCGAACGTTACCACCGTCAACTCCGGCCTGGAAAACGGAGGAATACCCTTCGTCTTCCGCCGCAAAGAAAACCGATTTGCTGTCCGGCGCCCAGGAGAATTCGTCCACCGGCCGATCCAGGTTGGAAGTTAGAGAACGAGACGAACCGGAATTCCGGTCGTAGAGCGTCAACTCGAAGCGGTCGGCTTCAAACCCCGGCCTTCGCTGCGAGCGGTAGGCAATGTATTTTCCGTCGGGGGAGTAACGGGGAGAACCATCGTAGGCGGGATTGGGAGTGATCTTGCGGGGCGTGCCCCCTGGCACGGCGGTAACCCATAGATCGACGTTGGTGCTGATGGCTTCGATTTTGTCCGTGTTTCTCGCAAAGCAAAGCTCCCTGCCATCGGGTGAAAACTCGTAATCCGTCGGCCCTGCCAGCGAGAACGGGGGCGCGTCGAAATCTCCCGGCGTCACGTCCACAGGCGTTCCGCCCTCGGAGGAAACCACGAAGATGTGAGTGCGCTTTCCATCCTTCCACGAATCCCAGTGCCGGTAGAGAAGCCGTTCTATGATTCTTGCCTTCACCTTGGAGGATTCGGCCTCTTCGTTTCGCTTCTTGTTGCAGGCGTCATCCGGGCAGTCGGGAAATACCTCCGAGGTAAAGGCCAGCCATCGGCCGTCGCGCGACCAGATCACGTCGTCTGCGCCCGCAGAAATGCGAGTCAGCTTCCGCGCGTCTCCGCCGGACAGATCCATAATCCAGATCTGCGGAGCGCCGTCACGAGCCGAGACAAATGCAATCCTGCGCCCGTCGGGGGACCAGCGCGGCGTGTTGTCTCGCTTCTCGCTTTGTGTCAATTGCCGCGCATTCCCTCCAGCAAGGGGAACGATCCAGATATCGCTATTGCCGGCGTTCTTCTCCTTGCTGTACCGCGCGGCCGAATACGCGACCCATCTTCCATCGGGAGAGATCTGCGGATCGGCAACCCGGGCGAAACCGATCAGATCGTCAAAGGTAATCGGATGACGACCCTCTGCGGACAGGAAACCAGAAGTTAACAGCAAAACGAAGGAAACAATTATCCTCGGCATAGGGACTACCTTGCCTCACCGCGAAGACGCGAAGAACGCCAAGATGACACTGACTCTTCGCGTCTTTGCGGTGCAAAACTCGAGTTATGCTTTGTCCAGGGTGTTGTAGACGTCCTTGATGTTATCTCTTATCCCGTCTGCCAGAGAAGCGGCGCCCCCCAAGACGGGCGTGAATTTCGCAAGCGCTTCGCGGATCAGGGCAGCATAGCCGTCGGTCTGCAGCGACCGGAAGGAAGCTTCTGTCAGGGTCTTTTGAAGCTCTGCCAGATTCTTCCCTGATTTCTTCCCCTCGGCCACTTTTGCCGTGAGATCTTCGATATAGTCTCGCATGTGCTGGAAGCGGATGCGATCGTGATGCACAGGGCCATGTCCGCCGATGACATGCTGTAACGCGAATTTACCGACGACGTCGATCGTCTTCGGCCATTCCCTCGGATAGCCATCGCCCGCGTAGGGGAGGAAGCCGTGGACCATGTCGCCCGTGGCTACGACCTTCTTTTCAGGGCAAAAGATCACGATGTCCCCCTCCGTGTGGGCCCGGCCGCAGAAGGCGAAATGGAGCGTGTGCGTTTTGTCATGAAGAACCAGGGTTTGTCCGACGGTCACCGTCGGGAGCTCGAGGCGAAAGCCGGCCATCTCTCTGGCGTAGGCTTCCTGCTCCGCCAGAAGTTTCTGATGGAACGCCTTCTCTTCCGGTTTCTTCGCCGTCTCGATATTCTTCCGCGTCTGCTCGATCGCCGCGGGAAGATCCCGAAGGGAAGCCTTTAGCCTCGAACCCGACTCCTGCGCCATGAGGCGGCGCGTCGCTTCGGTGGCCAGGAATTCGACTTTGGGAAAGGCCTCGCGGTATGCAGAGTTGCCTTGCATGTGGTCCCAGTGGAAATGGGAATTGACGACATAGCGGACCGGTTTGGAGGTGATGTCCTTTCGAATCTGCGCGATGAGCGCCGCGGCCGCGGACGGCTTGGAGTGCGTGTCCATGACGACCACGTCATTGGCGTTGACAAAGATCGCCGCGTTCGAATTGATCATTGCCGCCGGGCGCGCGAGCGCCGCGTAAACATCCTCGGCCACCTTTTCAATGTCAAAGAGATTTGTCGCCGCTCCTCTGGATTGGGCGCGGGCAAGAGCGGCGCGCACGAAGCCGCGCTCGAGCGCGGTCATGCCTGCCAGGCCCACTCCAGTAATCAAGGCAAGAAAGTCCCGCCGGCCATGGAGGTGGAGTCCTTGAGCCGGGGCGATCGAGTGCCGCAAATACTCAGGGTTGAGGCGCGCATGGGTCATTTTCAAATCCTCCCTCGGATGACCACGCTGAAGCTGTAGAGAACGGTGGAAGTCTAGTGGCCCTCCCTTCGGCGGGTCAACCAAAAACCCCTGAAAACCGCTAATCTCTCAGTTGCGGTTGCGCGACAGGCTCTCTTTCTATTTGTCATTGGTCATCGGTCATTTGTCATTTTTCATTTCTGGCTGGTGTTTTCACTGAGGAGCCGTCGAAAAGGATCGATGAGAAATGACCAATGACCAATGAAAAATGACAAATGGTAAGTGCGCCTGTTCGGGCCGCGTGCGACTGAAGGAATGCTGATAATCTGTCATTGTTTGTTCCTTGTTAGGTGGAAGGAGATGATCTAACATTTTTTACACCCCCCTGGGGAGAGCTTATGAAGCGAGGAATTCCCAAGGCTGCCATAGTGATGACGCTGGGCGCCGTGTGTGTCTTCGGGATGGCTGCGGGCGGCGCCAAAAGCACGCAGGTAACGTTTACCAAAGACGTGGCGCCGATCCTGCTCAACCGGTGCGTCGAATGCCACCGCCCCGGCGAGGTCGCGCCGATGTCCTTGCTTACCTATCAAGACGTTCGGCCCTGGGCGAAATCGATCAAGGAAAAGGTTCTGGAGCGCAGCATGCCGCCGTGGTTCGCAGATCCACAATACGGAGAGTTCGAAAACGATCGGCGCCTGCCGCAGAAGGAGATCGACACGCTTGTGGCCTGGGTGAATGCGGGCGCGCCCAAAGGCGATGACAAGGACATGCCCCCGGCTCCGAGGTTTGTGGAGGGATGGAGCCTTGGCCAGCCGGATGTTGTGCTGACCATGCAAGAGGAGTTCTCCGTACCGGCGGAGGGTGTCGTCCCCTACAAGTACTTCACGGTTCCGACGAACTTCACCGAAGACAAGTGGATTCAGGGCGTGGAGCTTCGATCCGGGAACCGGGGGGTCGTGCACCACATAATCGCTTTTGTTCTGGAGCCGGGCCAGAAAGGGACGGGCGAAGGCCCGACAGGCAATGTCCTAGGGGGAACGGCTCCCGGAGATCCCCCAACCAAATATCCCGACGGAATGGCCAAATTCCTGAAGGCCGGCTCGAAACTGGTCTTGCAAATGCATTACACGCCCAATGGCGAACCAGCGAAAGATCGTTCTTCTGTGGGAATCTTCTTTGCCAAGGCGCCAGTGAAGAAAACGGCGCGGACCGGGACGGCCATGAACGCAAGGTTTGTCATTCCCCCGGGAGATCCCAACTACGAGGTGAAATCCGGCTGGACAGCAAAAGAGGATGTGCACCTGTTCGCCTTCATGCCACACATGCACGTTCGCGGAAAAGATTTCACCTTCACAGCGGTCTACCCGGATGGAAGGTCCGAGATAGTCGTGCGGGTGCCGAAATACGACTTCAACTGGCAGCTCGCCTATCGGCTCAAGCGTCCGCTTGCCCTTCCAAAGGGGAGCCGGATCGAATGTGTCGCCCATTTTGATAACTCGGCCAGCAACAAGTATAATCCGGATCCTGCCAAGGAAGTGCGCTGGGGAGATCAGACTTGGGAAGAGATGATGATCGGATGGTTCTCGTACACTCGAGACACCGAGGAAATCACGCCCCCCTCCACAGCTTCCGCGAACAAGTAAGCCGATCGAGAAGGAAACCGCTCAGGCAAACGCCCCTACCGCGCAGGGGTTTAGTTCAACGCGGAGGTTCGTCGGTTCCATCGGCGTTAATCGACGGTTCACTGCCTCGGCGGTATGAGGCTCGCTCGCCACGTCTAGATTACAGGCTTACATCTCCCCTGCGACGCCTCTGTTTCTCAGGTCAGCAGCTCATCAGCTCAGAAAACGAATTTGAGCCCGAATTGAATCTGCCGCGATGTCGTGGCCGTCGAAGTAATGCGGCCGGCAGTGGGGTTCAAAATGCCGCCCTGCTGGAAAACCACCCGGTTCGCGGAGTTGGGAATGGCGAAATTCGCGTGGTTAAATATGTTAAATACCTCGGTGCGGAACTGAAACGCTCTTTTCTCCCGCAGGTGAAACTCCTTGGAGAGCGAGACGTCGAAGTTCACCAGCGGCGGACCTATCAGAGTGTTGCGGCCCAGGTTGCCGATGGTGTTGACAGGCTGCAGCTCAAAAGCATTCACATCGAAATATCGGTCAGGACCGCCAAGGATCGGATTGTTGGAATGGGCCGGCTTGACACTCGGACGCTCGTGGAAAGAGAAACTGGTCGTGTTCAGGTTTCCCGAGCGATTGAATCCGAGTCGCACCTCAAACGGCGTTCCCGACTGCACTGCGGCGATGTTGTTGATCTGCCAGCCCCTCAAGAGCGCTCCAGCGAAACCTGTCGCTGTTCGTCCGAACGGGAGATCGTAGCTCCAGTTGGCAACGAAGACGTGCTTGGACCAAAAGCTCGAAAGACCCCGGTCCGCCTTGCGGTCATACCAGTCGATGACGTACGTGGTGGAGTTGTCAAAGTCCTGCGAGTTGATTCCGCTGGCCTCGTCTATGGAGCGCGAGAATGTGTAGGAGAGCTGCGCGCGCAAGCCGTAAGAGTACCGCTTCGAAAGGCCCGCCTCGAGCGCGTTGTAGAAGGACTGCGCGTCCGGCTTCCGCTGCGTGATTGTGGTGAAGTTCGGGTTGCGGCGGCCCAGTTGCGGCTGATATGTCTTCACCCCGTTCACCAGGGTCTCGGGCGCCAGGTTGGCATCCCCGATACGCAACAGGTGTAACCCATGCGAGCCCGCGTAGCCCAGCGTCACGGCCCAACTGCCGGGGAGAGCCCGCTGGATGCTGAAGTTGTATTGCATGATGTATGACGGCTGCAGATCGAAATCGATCGTCTGGAGCTGGGCGCGGATGGGCGCGTTGAAATCGAAGGTCTCGAGCACGTTCGGAAAAGGCGGGTTGGGGATGGTAGTGCGCGTCGTGAAGGGAGGATTCAGGCTGCCCGAGAAGAAGTAATACTTCGGCAGGATCTGATCGTAGAAGATGCCGAAGCCGGCCCGCACGCTTGTTTTTCCGTCCTTGAACGGATCCCATGCCAGCCCGATGCGCGGCGCAAAATCCCTTAGAGACGGGTTCGAGTGCCAAGGATCCCCGATGACGAGCGCCGAATCCGTCACGTTGCGCAGATTCGAGATCTTGCCGTTTACCTCGGTTGGCGAGGTAGTGAATTCGTAGCGAAGGCCGATGTTGAGCGTGAGATTCTGACTCCAGCGATAGTCGTCCTGAACGAAGAACGCAAACAGGGACTGCCGGTAGCCGCGATCCGGGTCTATCAGTCCGGGCAGGGCCACGTCCACGCTTGATGGCACACCCGTGAGGAAGCGGTCCAGGCTCGGAAAGGTCACGATGCCGCCGTATTGGCTGGTCGTGTGCTGGTTGAACTGCATTCGCTGCCCCTCGAATCCGAGCCGCAAGCCGTGGGCACCCTTCGTCCAGAACACCGTGTCATGCCATTGGTAGTTGTTCAGGTGGTCGTCGCGCGGAATGCGGAAGTCGCCGCCCATTTCGGTCACGAGCCCCTGGATGGTGAAGAATCCGAACTGAGTGCCTGGCACCCACCAGAGCTGAGGAGGAACCTCGACCGTGCGCCGGTTGTCGGCCTCTGACGTCGAGCGGCTGTAACTTGCGCGCGCGGTATTGAGCAGCGACTGCGAAAACGTGTGCACGTGCTCGAGCGTCAGGTACTGATTGCGCGAGCGCTCGGCGGTGAAGACGATCGGCGGCTTGTCTCTCACCGGCCGCTGCACGTTCCCGTTGTCAAACGTATAGCGGCCAAAGAAAGCGTCCCTGTTGGAAAAGCGGTGATCGACCCGGCCCTGAGCGAAATACTCGTCGGTCGGCTGGGTCCTCGAAAAGAAGTACTGTGCGACCCCGCCTCCCTGGACTGGACCGTTCGGCAGCGGGAACAAGAGACCGAGGTACTGCGGAATCAAAGAGTGCAATTTCAAGGTTCTGACGACGCTCCCGTTCTTGTCCGTGATGATACCGTTGCGCGCGTTCTGGTCCGGCACGTTGGTGACCCCGGTCACCCCAAGGCGTTCCTTGATGGCCTCGAACGCGCCGAAGAAGAACGTCTTGTCGCGGCGAACCGGGCCGCCAAAGGTCCCGCCGAACTGGTTGCGCTTGAAGGGAGGGATGGGCGCCGGTGCGGGATCGAAGAAGTTCTTCGCATCCAGTGCCGAATTGCGCAGGTACTCAAACAGGTTGCCGTGAAATTGATTCGACCCGGAGCGTGTAATCGCGTTGATGACGCCGCCGGACGACCGGCCGAACTCGGCCGAGTACGCGTTTGTGAGCACCTGGAATTCCTGCACCGTCTCCACGCCTAGCAGCACTCCCCCCACCGAGCCGGGGGTCTTGTTGTAGACGTTGTTGATGTCCGAGCCGTCCAGAAGAAAACTGCTATGCTCCGGCCGTGCGCCGTTGATGGAGATCTTTTGGCCCCGCCCGCCAACCACATCGCTGCCGGCCGCGACCGCGGCGTTCACTCCCGGCTGCAGCAACGCCAGTTGCTGGAATGAGCGTCCATTCAGCGGGAGGTCGTTCATCTGCCGGCGGTCCACCGTACCGCTCAGCGCGCCGGACGCCAGGTCAATAGACGGCGCATCGGCCGTCACGTTCACCTGCTGGTCCGATTTCGCAATTTCGAGTCGAACGTCCAGCACGGCATCCTGGCCCACGGTAAGTTGAATCCCCTTCAGCACCATCGTCTGAAATCCGGGGAGCGAAACGCGCAGTTCGTAGGCGCCTGGCAGGAGCAGGGGGTCGCGGTAGCGGCCGCGCTCGTCCGTCGTGATGGTGTGCACCGAGCCTTTGTCGACACTGCGGATCTCAATCGCGACACCGGGAACAACGGCGCCGGAGGGATCGAATAGGGTGCCTTGCAGGCTCGCACCAACAGTCTGGGGATAGGCGGTGCCCGACAGGATGACGTACACCAACACCGCTCGACAAGAGCGCATCATAACCATTCACCCCTCCTGATTGACCTATCGTGATGGCGCCGTGGCTCGTGGAACCAAGTGTGCATCCCTGCGTGCGATCTGGAAGCTGAAAACTACCCGCTCTCGACGCTGCGACAGTCTCACAGGACCGCCTCCCACCAGGCATCTACGTGATGGGTTGTACGGTACTCGAAATAATAGCAAGGCCCACGGTGCCACCGATTGACAACCTGGTTCTCAACCCTTGCGATGATAACGCAAGAGCTCTTTTCGAGGAGGCCAAACTGCGATAGAGTTTCCGTTCCACTGCGAGGTAAGTATGAAGGCTATTCGAGTACACGAAACAGGCGGTCCCGAGAAGCTAATCTATGAAGATGTTCCTGTACCCGAGCCGGGACCGGATCAGGTCCGCGTCAAGATCCACGCGATTGGAGTCAACTTCATCGACGTCTATTTTCGGACGGGTCTTTATAAGGCTTCTTTGCCTTTTATCCCCGGGATGGAAGCCGCGGGCACTGTGGAGGCAGTAGGGCATCAGGTAACGACCGTCGCTCCCGGCGACAGAGTGGCGTATGCGATGAGCCTCGGCGCTTATGCAGACTGTGCGCTTGTCCCGGCCAAGCTACTCATAGAGCTTCCAGACAAGGTGGATTTCCAGACTGCCGCCGCCATGATGCTGCAGGGGATGACGGCTCACTACCTTACGCATTCGACGTTCCCGCTGCGCAGCGGCGAGACAGCGCTCATCCACGCAGCGGCCGGTGGAGCCGGTCTGCTTCTGGTCCAAATGGCCAAAATGATTGGGGCCCGGGTCATCGGCACGGTTTCCACCGAGGAAAAGGCAGCCAGAGCGCGCGAGGCCGGAGCCGATCACGTCATTCTGTACGAGCAGACCGACTTTGAGGCCGAGGTCAAAAAGCTGACCGAGGGGCAAGGCGTCCATGTGGTGTACGATTCGGTGGGCCGCAAAACTTTCGACCAAGGTCTGAATTGTCTGAAGCGCCGGGGCATGATGGTCCTGTTCGGCCAGTCCAGCGGGCCCGTCGCGCCAGTAGACCCCAACGTCCTGAATCCCAAGGGGGCGCTCTACCTGACGCGCCCCAGTCTCGCGCATTACACTTCGACGCATGAAGAACTGGAATGGCGGGCGACGGACATATTGAGCTGGGCCTCCACCGGAAAGCTGAAGATACGGATAGACCGGACTCTTCCCCTGAAGGATGCCGCCGAGGCGCACCGCGCTCTGGAAGGCCGTGTCACCTCAGGGAAGATCCTCCTCATTCCCTAAGTAAGGCAAATGACAAATGACCAATGGGGGGATTCGCTCCTGCCTGCAGTTTGTCATTAAGCTCGCTCACAAGGTCCACTTGGTGGACACAAAGTTAAGTTAACAAATCGGTCAAGTTTTGTATCATGGCCGGGACGGCCATGCCACGGAGCCCTCGTGGCAGGGGCGTCACGCCCGTGAATGACTGGGCGGTATGAATGCTCACTTGCTATAAATAAATAGTCACTCGGACTTCGTCATTTCTGGCTAACACTGCACCGGAGCCGTTCGTCTTCATATGTCGGAAGCAGGACAGGGACAGGGCACCGTTTCGTAAGCGGACACAGCCGTTGACCTCGGTTCTGACATGGAGCAAGGTCGGTCCGTGACATTTCCACTTGCGCTCGCACAGTCGGACAATGCTTTCCTGGCAAATGCCGCGCGCAAAGGGGACCGGCCTGCATTTGGTCTTCTATACAGCCGATTTGCCAGGATGGTCCACGGTATCCTCCTGGCGCGCGTTCCGCGGTCGGAGGTCGACGACCTTGTGCAGGACGTATTCCTGCTGGCCCTCCGGCGGCTCGACACGCTGCGCGACCCCTGCGCCTTCGGTCCGTGGCTCGCGATGATCGCCCGTAACCGCGCCACGGATTACCATCGCAGGTCCAGAGAGACTACGGAGCTTTCGGAGGACTGCGCAGCGCAGGATCCCCGGCCGGCGGAAGCGCTGGCCGTGCTTTCGACGATCCAGAAGCTGCCGGAAGCCTACAGGGAAACTCTGGTCCTGCGCCTGGTAGAAGGGATGTCAGGTCCAGAGATAGCCGAACGGACCGGACTTACTCCCGCATCCGTGCGCGTGAATCTGCACCGCGGAATGAAACTTCTGAGGGAAAAGTTGGAAGGGAGGGAGGCTTCATGAGTGACGACTATCTTTGGGATGGCTCTGGGGAGCCGGACCCCGAAGTGGAGCGTCTCGAACGCCTCCTTGCGACGCTCCGGTCCGATCGCCCGGCGCCGGAACTGCCCGAAAACCTGGGTCTGAGAAAGAGAAGCGTTCTCTTCCGCCACAGCATTCAACTGGCAGTCGCTGCCGCCGCAGTCGTCCTGGTTATTGCAGGCTGGTTCCTGTTGCGAAGGGAAAGACCTTCGTGGGAAGTGGTCAGCCTTGAAGGGACTCCGAGAATAGGCTCGGAAAGCATTTCCGCGTCTGGACGCCTGGCAGTCGGACAGTGGCTGGAAACCGACAGCTCTTCGCGCGCCAGGATCAGCATTGGGATAATCGGCGAAGTTCACGTGGATCCCAACACGCGCATTCGCCTGCTCAAAGCCGGGGCCGACGACCACCGCCTTGCGCTGGCTCGGGGGAAAATGCACGCCGCGATCTGGGCGCCGCCGCGCCTCTTCTCCGTGGAGACTCCTTCCGCCGTGGCGGTGGACCTCGGCTGCACCTATACGCTTGAAGTGGACGAGGCGGGAATCAGTTTGCTCCACGTCACATCCGGCTGGGTCGCCTTCGAAACCGAGGGACGAGAATCGTTTGTTCCCGCAGGAGCGCTTTGCAAAACCCGTCCTGGAATCGGGGCCGGTACTCCATACCGCGAGGATGCTTCCGAAGCGTTCCGCCTGGCTCTGACCAGGCTTGACTTCGAAGAGCGCTCCGCGGACGGCCGCCTGGTTGCTCTGGATGCCGTCCTCGCGCAGGCCGAGAAGGAAGATGCTTTCACGCTCTGGCATCTCCTGTCACGGGTACGCGCCGGCGAGCGTTCCCGCGTGTTCGACCGGCTCCAAGTCCTTGTGCCTGCGCCTCCAGGTGTGACGCGCGAAGGCGTAGCGCGCCTCGATAGGCAGATGCTCGATCGTTGGTGGGACCGATAGGCAGATGCTCGATCGTTGGTGGGACGAGCTCGGCCTCGAAGACACCACCTGGTGGCGGCTCTGGAAAGGCCCCGTGCCCAAATGACCAATGACAAATGACCAATGATGAATGAACCAATGATGAATGAACCAATGATGAATGACCAATAGAACCGACCCGGCCTTGGGAACGGCATTTGTCATTGGTCATTGGTCATTTGCCATTTGTCATTGGTCAAAGTCTTGCTGACTTGCTGAGACCCTGTCCTTGCCCCTCTGCTCCCTTGCCCATCGATGCCGTCCAGAGGCATAGTGGAGGAATGGATCAGCGGACGTTTGAAACTCTGGACTTGGGCGCCCTCGTAGACCTGCTGGCCCGCCACGCCCAGACCCCTATGGGCCGCCGCCGCGCGCTGGCAGTCTCTCCAACGGGGAATCGCGTCGAGATCGACCGGGCGCTGGATCGCACTTCAGAGTGCAGGGACTACCTCTCAGAATCGGGATCCTTCGGATTATCAGGGATTGAGGATCCCGACGCAGCCTTCGCGCAATTGCAGATCGAGGCAACCAGCCTCGAGCCGCAGCAGATCCTGCTGCTTGAGCGCTTCATGGCCGTTGGCGGGGATCTGCGCGTCGCTTTGACCCGCGCCGAAGTTCGAGAGCGCTATCCCCAGCTCTCGTCGGTGGCAGCGCACATTCCCGATCTCCGCCGTTTGCACGCCTCCATAGCCGGCAAGATTCTCCCCAACGGCGAAATGGACGACCGCGCCAGTCCGGGGTTGCTGCGGATCCGGCGGGAAATGCAGGACCGGAGGGGCCGGATCCACCGTTCTCTGGAGTCGATGATGCGCGCTCAGTCCAAAGCGGTTCAGGAAGAGATTGTCACTTTCCGCAACGGCCGCTTCGTGATTCCCGTGCGCACCGAAGCGCGCGGCCAGATCCCGGGCGTCGTGCACGGCCTGTCGTCAAGCGGGCAGACCAGTTATGTAGAGCCCCTGGCCCTGATAGATCAAAACAACGACCTCGTGCGGCTCCGCGAGGACGAACAGGTCGAGATCGCCCGCATCTTGCTGGAAATAACGGAATCCTTGCGTGCCTGCCTGCCTGGATTGCGGTCCCTGGCCTTGGCCATTGAAGAAATGGATTTCGCCCAGGCGAAGGCAAAGCTCTCCGCCGAATTCCACTGCGTCCGGCCGCTGATGCACGAGGAGCGGAGCCTTCTCCTGCGCGATGCGCGCCATGTGCTCCTCGAGCGCGCGTTGCGAGAGAGCGGCGGGCGGGTGGTTCCCATCTCTTTCGAAATGGACGCCGGCCATCCAGTCATGGTCATCAGCGGGCCTAATGCGGGCGGAAAGACCGTTGTCGTCAAGACGATCGGCCTGATCGCGCTCATGGCTCAGATGGGCCTGCACGTGCCCGCGCGCGAGGCGGTCCTTCCCGTTTTCGACCGGGTCTTCGCCGACATCGGGGATCAGCAGTCCATTGCCGCAAACCTTTCTACGTTCACAGGGCACATGAGAAACATCTCTGAGATGGCCCGGAACATTTCTCCACCGGCGCTCATCCTGATCGACGAGGCAGGCACAGGCACGGACCCCGACGAAGGAGCGGCTCTCGCTGTTGCGATCGTCGATTACTTTCGCCGTTCAGGAGTCACGACGATCGCGACGACGCATTACAACCCTCTCAAAATGTGGGCTGCACAGACGGAAGAAGTCCTTAACGCCTCGGTGGAATTCGATGTGCAGACTCTCCAGCCCACCTACCGGTTGATTGTCGGCGTGGCGGGGGCCTCCTCGGGGCTTCAGATTGCGCGGCGCATGGGAGTGCCGCGGGAGATCCTGGACGAGGCCCGGCAGCTGCTCGATCCGGCCCATGCCCAGGCGAGCGCCTACCTGCAGCGCATAAAAGACCTGGTGGACACGCAGGAGGATCTCCGCGCCGCGCTGGAAGAAGAACGGAAGGCGGTTGCCGAGAAGTATGAGAGGATCGAGGCGGAGTTCGCTCGGCGCGAAGCGGAGCGCAGTGCTCGCTTTGCAAACGAGCTCGAGCGCGTGATCCGGGAGTTCACCGCTGAAAGCCAGCGCCTGCTTGCAGACTTGAACGACCCCATTGCGGAGGCTCGGATCAAGAAGCAGGCGGAGTCCCGAGCCGCCGGCCTGCGCCGGTCCGCTCGCGCCCTGATCGAACAGGACCCTGTAAACGTAAAGTCCGGGTCGAACAAGCCGCGGGATGCTCCAAGCGACGAGTCCGGGAAAGCAGAAGAGATACAGGAACGGGACCGGGTATTCATAAAGTCGCTGAAGCGGGAGGGTATTGTCGAATCCGTTCGCGGCGTCACCGTTACAGTCTCCGTGGGCTCCCTGAAATTTCGCGCTGCGCGGGAAGAACTCCAGCTGATAGCGCATGCCTCCTCGACGGACAGCCGGCCTGCGCCAGGCGTCAGCGTTGTGACTACGGGGGAAAAAGAATTCTCCCCGGAGCTGAAGGTGATAGGCATGACTTCACATGAGGCATTGGAGCGCGTCGATAAGTTTCTCGATCAGGCCTATCTTGCGGAAGCGGAGAGCGTCCGCATCGTTCACGGCCACGGCAAAGGAGTGTTGCGCCGCGCAATCGCCGAATTCCTCGAACAGCATCCTCTGGCGGACAGCTTCGCGCCGGCCCCGCCCCAGCAGGGCGGTAGCGGCGCCACCATCGTCACTCTCCGCAAAGACTAACGCCGCGGTCACCGCTAAGGGCCCGTCACAGAATAACATTTACACTTTGGCGCGAGCGCCGAGGGGCCGCATGCTCAAGGGAAGCCCCGAAGGGGCGATGCAGTTGGTCCCGGTACCAAAGAGGCGCCTTATGACGAGCATTTATCTGGAGTTGAGATCGAACTCCCTGCGCCGCCCTTTCAGGGCTTTCCGCAATTTGGACCTTGAACCCAGGGCTTGCGCCCTGGGCTGTCCTGCTGGACCCCTTCGGGGTCCTTGGTTTCGCGCCAGAAACCAGCTAGCCACGGATCTTCCCCTCTCTGTCCCGCTTCTCGTTCCCGTCGTGCCAGGCACCGCAGCTGCACGGACCCTGTACAACATCGCCGCCGACGACATCGACCAAGTCGACGCACATAAGGACGCATTCGCGCCTGGTCCAGATCCGAAAAAATCACGGACCGCTACGGGACGGTGTATCTCCATAGTTTCAGCAGTCTCCAGTTCTCATGGTTTTCGGCATCGCTCGCGTCAGGATGCTCCAAGCGGTAGCGGACTCCGTTCAGCACGTATTATTACCGCTGCGGGTTGGGCCACGCCATGGGCATAATCCAACCGACCAAGTGCTAATCTTTCTATTTCTTATCTTTGATGAAGAAGGGATTCGCTGCCCCTGCTCCGTGACGTGTGGTTGACGGTCTTGACGCAGCTGCGTTCGGCAGGCTTGCCGGAACGGATATCAAACTTAAGTAATAGGTTTTTTGCCCAGGATCGTAAAGCAACCGATACGACATAGGCGCGAGCTTAGCAACGAGGTTTGCAATCACGACACGGGCCTCTTCTCCCGTTGCGCCCAAAGTAACTTTGTCAGTCTCTGGAGACGGTGAGTAGTGAAACGGCGTGGATAAGAGCAGAACTCTTACGCCACTCACTTGGGAGACAGAATCGACAATCAACTGCAGCGTGTCAAGCACTGACCTCTCAGCGTAAGGAAACGCTACTGGTCGACTCATGACAGGTGTTACATTTCGCATTGAACCGTTGGCACCTAGTACTTGAGTCGGAATAACATCAATGCTGCCTTCGTTCTTCACAACGTCATACGCACCCGGCAGCTGGGCACTTGTATATACGGCGAGTACGGTCTGAACCGCCAAATATGGATCGCCCCCCGCGGGTTCAATATTGGCACTGATTTGACCTCCGCGTAGGACGACTCTGGACTTTAGTCCCGCGGTGCTGCGTTCTGAGAAGTCTCGATCGTTTTCATATGGCACCTCTTCGTAATTAATTGGACTTCTGAGAAGCTCCTGAACACGGTCCAACGCATGAGCGAGAGGACGAACACTTTCAATATCAATGGTGCTCTGCCTAAAATCAGCGGTGCTCTGTCCGCTTGCAACAGTCTGGACCGTCATGCTCATCATGAGTAGGACGAACCCTTCCACAAGGTACGATCCACAGAGACCGCTCTGGTAGATGCCTTTCAGCTTATTTTTCATTTATCTCCTTGCTATCTGTCATTGGCTGTTTGGGTGACAGTGTCCCTCCGCACGCTCTGCCGGATGTGTTCCGGAACTTCCTCCCAAGAGCCGGTGTCGCGTTCCCCTAAAGCCAGCCGCACTGCTCGGTTGGCGGCGTGGCACACCTTGGCGATGTCTTCGGGATGCATTTGCGCACGGGATCATCCACGGCCTGACCCGTGGATGACAAGGTCAGCAAGCACGCGTAGGAGTAACGACAAGAAAATCTACCTGCGATCGCGTTTTGCCCGGGAAGAAATTGGCAAAGATGAGGCAGGTAACTGAACGGTAAGCCAGATCCGAAGCGAGTTTCCGAAGGAACTCCTTTTCGGACGACTCTTCGATGCGCTCACCAAAATAAATGTCGATAGTAAGCTTAGTAGGCTTTTGCATACGCTGTCGCGCTCTCAAGGGGCGCCAATGTTGCCCGCTAACGACAACCTTATTTTGTTAAAAACGAATTCTAAAAAAAAGTCACGTGGTCGTCAATAAATAGCGAGCAGACCTCATACCGCCGAGGGTAGGGAACCGCCGATGGACGCCGATCGACGCCGATGAGCGGCGCCGAACATCGGCGTGCATCCGCGTTCATCGGCGGTTTCAAACAACTGCGCTTGTTCCATTTCTCTTTTATCAACCATGCCTCTCGGACGAAATTTGACCATTTTGTGAACTTTGTGTCCACCAAGTGGACCTAGAAATGCATTTACGCTTTTGCAAATCCTCATCACGCTAAACCCACGCGGACACAATTGGATTGTTGCGGTCAAATGCCCCTCAATAGTAGGGGAGAAAGCGGAAGGGTGAAGGTTCGTGTCCTCCGTGGTGAAGCTCAGATTACCTGTTGCGGCCGAAGATGCGGCGGAACCAGCTGGTGGGGGAGAGTTGATTTAGGACACCGCCGTGCTGAGAGCAGGTATCTTGAGGCTGTGAACCTTGTATGAAGACCTCCTCTCGCGGGGCCGGACAGGACGGCGTCGCCAGTTGGCCTGTCTGCGGATCGATAGTGGCCACGGCGATCCCTTCCGGCCGAGGAAACGGCGCAACGTTGCGATAGCCCGCACAGGCCACGGCCCGTTTCATGAATTCCGCCCATATCGGGGCTGCCGATGCGGCGCCGGAAAGGCTCAGCTCGCGGTTGTCGTCAAACCCGACCCAAACGACGCAGAGGAGGTTCGTGGTAAAGCCCGAAAACCAGCCGTCGCGCGAGGTCCCGGTCTTTCCGGCCGCGGGGGCGCCGAATCCGAAGGCCCGCACAACCGCCCCGGTCCCCCGGTTGATTACATCTTCGAGAACGTTGGTGACGAGATACGCCACGCGCGGGTCGAGGACAGAACGCCGCCGCGGCTCTGCCCGCTCGATCGTTCCCCGCTGCGAGCTGACCATTGCGCTCACGAAAACAGGCTCCACGCGAGTGCCCAGATTGGCGAAGACCGTGTAGGCAGCTCCCACTTCCAGCGGCGTCATCTCATAGGCCCCCAAGGCGACCGCGGGGGTCGGCTGGAGGTGCGCGTCGATGCCGAGCCTGCGGGCGATATCGACCACATGACCGTAACCGGCCATCTCGGCGACTTTCACCGCCGCCACGTTGAGGGAGTGCGTCAACGCGTCACGCAAAGTTACGGTGCCGTTATATTCTCCGCCGTAGTTGTCCGGAGCGTACGGCTTGCCGTCGAAGATAAAGGTAGTGGGCTCGTCCACGACGGTGGTCGCCGGAGTGATTACCGGAGTTGTCCCTTCCACGGCTGTGTTGAAGGCTGCGGCATAGACGAAAGGCTTGAAGGCAGAACCGGGCTGGCGCTGCGCCAGGGCATGATTCAACTGGCTCTGTCCGTAATCGCGTCCTCCGACCAGGGCTTTGATCGCCCCGGTCGTTGGATCGAGAGCGACCAGGGCCACCTGCGGCAAAGGAACTTCCTCGCCTCGCTTGCGCCAGAGCGCATAACGGCGCGCGAGCTGCGTGTCTATCTTTTTCATGCCGATCTCGACGGCTTGGGCCGCGGCCCGTTGCAGCACCGGATCGAGCGTCGTGTAGACGCGGTAACTCTCGGGGTTGAGCTCCCTTTCGGGCAAGCGGTCAAGCACCTGATCCTGGACCATATCGACAAAATAAGCCGAGGAGCTGGTGTCCAGGGTCGCGCGAACAAAGCGCAGGGGAACCTTCTTTGCGGCTTCGGCCTTTTCCGCCGGGAGGACCCGGTTGTCCACCATTTCAGCGAGTACAGGATCTCGGGCTTGCGCGGCTCGCTCGGGCTTGCGTTCAGGCGAGGAATACCGGTTGGGCGCGCGAATGATCCCGGCCAGGAATGCCGTTTCGCCAAGAGTCAGCTGGCGCACATCCTTGCCGAAAAAAGCCTCGGCGGCCTCTCCGAACCCGCGGATGACAAAGCTCCCCCGGTTCCCCAAGTAGACCTGGTTGGCGTAAAGCTCGAAGATTTGTTGCTTGGTGAAACGCTTCTCCAGGAGAAGCGCCATGTACATTTCCGCCAGCTTGCGGCCCCATTCACGCCGGGTCGAAAAGAAAAAAGTGCGCGCAACCTGCATCGTGATGGTACTGGCGCCCTGAGCCTTGGCGCCGCGGCGCACATCCGCCCAAGCTGCTCCCAGAATTCGAATGGGATCGAAACCGGGATGGTCGAAAAAACGCCGGTCTTCGGCAGATAGAACGGCATCCACGAGAAGCTTGGGGAGGTCGGCAAAGCTTACGAAACGGCGCTTTTCCCGCGCTGTCTGATCGAAGAGATTGGTGAGAACCTCCGGCTCGATCTCTGCCTCGGAAAGCCATTTTCCCCCATCCAGAGCTCGGATTCTTGATATCTTGCGTCCCGAAAACTCGAACCGAAGGGCATTGCTTCCTTGAAAGAAGGAACGGGAGGAAGGCCGAGCCTCCGCAGCAGACCTGGAAACGACGATGCGGCCGAAGGAGCTCTGGTTCTCGGTTTCCGAATAGCCGGCGCGCAGCAGGTAGCCGACAAACTCACTTTGCGAAAGGGCATCGCCCACGGAAACGTGGCGCGGCGCCGTGAAGATTCTGGACGTGTTCTCGAAGATGTTCCCGCTCAATTGCTGATCGATCATGCGGGAGAATCGGATGTGGAAGAAAATCAGGAAACCTAAAGCAATCAGCAAAAAGGCGCCACAAGAGTACCAGAGCAGGCGGCGTGCTGGAAGAGATCCGGGCCCACGATTTGTGACCCGTCTCCAGATTTTCCCGGCACGTTTCATCCGGAATATGGTGGCATACATGCATGCCGCCCCGCCAGTGGCTCCGAATAGAAAAACGAAACCACAGATGAACACAGTGCAGCCCAGCCGCAACCCCAAAAATCCACCGCGAAGACGCGAAGAACGCAAGGTCTTTGAAATCGCTTTTCTTGGCGCTGTTCGCGTCTTCGCGGTGGAAATATCCTTGACCGCCGGACAAGGATTTGCACGTTAGTAGTACGGATGAACACGGATCGGTGTTCATGTGTGTTCATCCCTGGTTTCGTTCATAGTTTTGGTTGCAGCGGGGTGAGACGTGTGCTGCGCAAATCAACGGGGAATGCTGTCCGGGGACAGGGCGAGCGATTGGCCGGGTCTCAACCTCCGCCCTACGACTCGTTCCAGAAGGTTCTGGCCGGGCCGGTAGTCTTTCTCCAGCAGAAATAGCCTGAGCACGGATCGGATTTCCGCCGCGGGAGAGGGGACAGGCATTTTCCCCTCAGGCACCGGCGCGGGTCTGCAGTGGATCCGCAGTGTGCGGATGTCGTGGGGCCGCGTTCCCGGCGGAAGCTCCACCGTGGACCGAACGCAGCCGCTCCGTTCGATCCCTGACCCCGGGTCGCCGTGATCGGAGCGAAACCAACGTTCGTTCCCTTTGAGCAGAACGGCGAAGTAAAGCTCGGTCCCGCGCTGCTCGGAGCAGACGTCAAGATAAGCATAGTTACGCAGGTCGGAAACGTTGGGCGAGCCAGGATCCGCCGGATATTCCAGCTTTTCCTCCCGGATCATTTCCTCAGCCATGATGGCGTAAGTCCAGGGAAATTGATCCATCACAGATTCGCGGGATCGTCCTTCGAGCCGTGCTTCGACGGGGGCCGGCCTCATCCGAAAATCGATCGGGTCGGACAGGGAGTCGGAAAAGTTGTTATTGGTTGTGACGTCGTAGAGGATCGGGTGCCATCCTTCTTTGCGACCCCGGAAGGGAAGCGTTTCATGATTGCGTCCCTGGTATTGCTCGATCGGGTTGTTTTCGTCCTGGGTGTACGAGTAACACCATTCGATGTCGGTCGTGCGGCCCCAGCGAGCCATCAGGCGCTCGGTGTCCGTCCCACCATCTTCGTTGCTGAAGATGACTGTATAAGCCAGGCGCGGACTCGGAGAATGCTGCCGCTCCCAGTAGAGTATCAGAGGCACATCGCTGAAACGTCCTATCGTGTTGTTCCGCAGGTAAAGGATCGGAGCGCGCAAGAGCGGTTCCTGCGCTTCATTCTTCCGGTCGAGCGCAGCCGCCCGAAGCGAGAGCACCGCGGGCCGTTCTTGCAGGTCGCGTGTCCACGTCTTGTCCCAAAGGATCTGTAGAGTGTGCCGGCCGCGCGGAAGCGGACCCGCCAGAAATGCATAACTCGTGACGTGCTCGCCGCCAAAAAGGAGGACATGCTGGTCGTAGCGGGCCTCGATGACTACTTTGAGCACCCCGCATTCTCGCCCGCTCTCTTCCCACGAGGTTCCCGGGGCGCCCGCTTCGATCTGAACCAGAAATTCCGTATCGTCTGCAGCTGCCACAAGCTCATGCGTATAGAGTAGCTCGTCGGACGCGAGGCAATAGTCCGAGCAAGCCCAAAAACAGGACCACGCCAGCACCAACCAAAAGTTTGAACGAAACCACAGATGAACTTGGCGCGGCATAGCCGCAACCAAAACGGATCTCACAGAGACGCGGGTCGTGAGAAGAAATTCGAAAGCTACGGTTTTCACGCCCATAAGTTGTTGAAAAATATAGGGGCGTTTTTGCAATTTCCTATTTTTTTTCACGACCGCGGAGTTTGCCGAGAAGAGAGACGATACAATGCTCCCTATTCTCCGCGAAGGTGTGAAAGAATCGTAGCGCCGGCGTCTCGCCGGCATGTAAGTTCCTATTTTCCAACGGGCCGCTACATGTTTTCCCACGCCCCGGGTCTCCGCGCTCAGAAGAAACTTAAAAAAAATCCTTGCCAGCTCGCGAAGGATTTTCGTGCGTTCTCCGCGTCTCTGCGGTGAAATCCGTTTTGGTTGCGGCTGGGCTGCACTGTGTTCATCTGTGGTTTCATTTAGAGACCGATACTACTCTTCCGGGATTTCTTCGGAGATGGTCAGATAGGAATCGTGGGTTTTCTTGTCGAAGCACACCACGGATACCTTCTCGATATTCGGGTATTTCTCGAGGGCGCCCTTGATTTCGCGCAGAGCGATCCTGCATGCGCGTTCGACGGGAAAACCGTACGCCCCCGTGCTGATGGAGGGGAAGGCCAGTGTTCGAATCTTGTGCTGGTCTGCCAGCTTGAAGCAACTCCGGTAGCAGCGCGCCAGGATTTCGTCCTCGTCTTTCCTGCCGCCGTGCCATACGGGACCGACAGTGTGAATAACCCATCGAGCCGGAAGATTGTAACCTTTGGTAATCTTGGCCTCGCCCTTCTCGCAACCTTTCAACCTGCGGCATTCCTCGGCGAGCCCCGGGCCCGCCGCGTGGTGAATAGCGCCGTCCACGCCGCCGCCAGCGACAAGCGACGAGTTTGCGGCATTCACAATCGCGTCGACCTTCTGCTTGGTGATGTCGCCTCGGATGATTGCGATTCGTTCAGGCATCGTCGATCGACTTATAACCGATTTTCCGCAAGCTAGCAAGGCTATGTCCGGTCTGTCCCTCGCGGTCCGATAACGAGTCCCGCCGCTTCCAGGTCCGCTTGGTGGACACAAAGTTCACAAATCGGTTAAGTTTTGTATCATGGCCGGGACGGCCATGCCACGAAGCTAACGTGGCACGGGCGTCTCGCCCGTGAATGACTGGGCGGTATGAGGAGACACAAGAGGCACGGGGATTTCTCCAGACATCTCTGTGACGCCGTGTCTCTGTGGCGAATTCCCACTCAAGCGGCTTTCCTGGCCGTCGCAGCCGCGTCGTCGTCGGGACGAGGAACCATCTTGCGCCAAAGGAGGTAGACCGCGAAGCCTGCGGCGGTGAACACGATGCTGCCAGGGACGAAGAAGCGTTCCTCGGGCATGAAGAGCGGCACCACAAAGATGTAGAGCCATCCCACGAGAGCCACCAGGCACGGGACGGGATACAACCACATGCGGAATCCCGCCGGAAAGCCGGGCTCGGTCCTACGCAACATCACGACGGCCGCGATCTGGCCCACGAACTGAATCAGTATGCGCGCTGTGAGCAGCATCCCGATGACGGCAGAGAGTTCCAGAAAGCTGGCCGCTATCGTGATGGCGCCGAGCACCAGGACGGAAACAGAAGGGAAGTGCCCCGTGGGATGCAGCTTGCCGAATACGCGGAAGAAATACCCATCGAGAGCGGCAGCGTAAGGGATGCGCGAGTATCCGAGGAGAAGCGCGAAGATCGAGGCAAAGGCTGTCCAGAGGATCATCACTGTCACCGCGGCGCCCGCCCAGGTCCCGTAGATCTGCTCCATGAAATCCGACGCGATGTATTTCGATTGGACGGCTTTCTGCCACGGAATGACTCCGATGATAGACAGATTCATCGTTGCGTAGATGAAAGCGACGCCGATCACCGACAGCACGATGGCGCGCGGGATCACTCTTTCCGGATCCTTGACTTCGTCCCCGATGTAGCACACGTCGTAGTAGCCGAGATAGTCGTACATCGCGATGCGCATGGCCAGGCCAAGCCCCAGGAAGAAGCTCCAGTCCGCCCGGAAGGCATTGGCGGGGAAGTCAAACGCGCGCGAAGGGGAAAAGTTGAAGAGTCCCGACAGGATGACCCAGGCTACTGTCAGGATCATCCCGACCCACAAGGTGACGGTCGCCCGCGCAACAAAAGAGATCCGGCGATACAGCAGGATAGTTGCAAGCAGCGCGGTGAGAGCGGCCACGCATTTCCCCTGCAACGGCGTCATCGACTTCCAGAAGTAGTTCACGTACATCGAAATACCGATGGCCCCGGACGCCACCTCGAGAGGCCCGCTCAGGATGAACTGCCAGACAAAGAGGAAGGGCATTGCGCGGCCAAAGCGGAGTTTCTCGAACGCGCGTTTGAGGTAAACGTAGGTGCCCCCCGAGCCCGGCATCGCGGATGAAAGCTCCGCCCAGACCATGCCGTCGCTGATCGCGATAAAAACCCCGACCAGCCATCCAAGCATGCACTGCGGCCCCCCCATCGTGGCAATGATCAGGGGAATGGTGATAAACGGACCGATTCCGACCATGTTGGACATGTTCAGAGCGGTCGCGTGCAGGAGTCCGAATCTGCGTTCGAGATGAGGGGAATGCATGGTTTTAGCGGCCGGTGGTCAGTGGCCAGTGGTCAGTGGCCGGCAGCGCAAGCCGTTTCAAACTGACCACTGGCCACTGCCACCGGCCGCTAAAACCATGCATTCCCCTCATCTCGAACGCAGATTCGGACTCCTGCACGCGACCGCTCTGAACATGTCCAACATGGTCGGAATCGGTCCGTTTCACTGTTACACGGGCTTGTCGTAGCGCATCCCCACGATCTTGCCCCGGGCGAAGTCGCGAAAACGATCGAGCTTCTTCCTGATGGATCCCGGAACGTGGTTCGCCTCCTTGAATCCCAGGGGGCGGAAGTAATCCGGAAGATCCGTTGTGATCCAGATCGTGCTCGGTCCCCTGCGGATCAGCTCATCCACGATCAGTTTTCCTATGCCTTGTTTTCGTCTTTCGTGTAGAACCCCCACACAGCCGAGCTCCGTGGCGTCCGGGTACGGTTTCAGGCGGCCAAATCCCACCATCAACTCGCCGTCCTCCACCACGATAAACTGCTCGGGCTGAAGGTTCTCGTAATCAAGATGAAACTCGCCGATCATGCGCACGATAGCAGGCATGTCCGGGTTTGTTGCGTTTCGTATGGTCAGGCTCATATTGATTTCGGATTGCGGATTGCGGATTGCGGATTGAAAAACCACATGGTTTCAGATTCCGAATTGCCGATTCCGGATCTCGCTGATTTCTCAATCCGCAATCCGAAATCCGCAATCCGCAATCCGCAATTCACGGAAATCCGCGTGGACCTTCTCGCTGGTTGTCCCCCTTACCGCTGCCTCCACGAGCCGGGAGACGTCCAGTGCCGACTCGGCCTGGTCCAGCCGCTCGATGCGCGCCATCGTCTCCGGATGCTTGGGTACGAACATCGTGCAGCAGTCCTGGTCCGGCAGAATGCTGATGTCGTACGTTTCAATACTGCGAGCTGTCCGGATGATGTCTTCTTTATCGTCCCCGATCAGAGGCCTGAAAATCGGGAGCTGAGTGACGCTGGAAACCGCTTTAAGGTTTTCCAGCGTCTGGCTTGCTACCTGGCCCAGGCTGTCGCCGGTCACCAGCCCCTGAGCCCCTTCCTCCAAGGCCAGAACTTCGGCTATGCGCATCATGAAGCGTCGGTACAAAAGCACGCGAAGGGGAGGTGGCGCATACGCAACGATCTCGCGCTGCAGATCGGCAAAAGGGACCAGGAAGAGCTTCGATTCCATCTCAAAGCGGGAAAGAACCTGACTGATGCGACGCACCTTTTCCTGCGCTTCGATCGTGGTATGCGGAAAGCTGTGAAAATGAACGAAGAGCACTCTGCAGCCGCGACGCATCATGCGATAGGCGGCTACCGGAGAATCAATGCCGCCCGACAGCAGGCACAGCACGCGGCCGCTGGTCCGCGCGGGGAGCCCGCCTCCTCCAGGAATCTTGTCGAAGTAAATATAGGCGTGCTGGCCTACGAGCTCCACGAAACAGGTGAGATCGGGGTTCTCCATCTTGGCCGGTACGCCCGTCAGCTCGCAAACGTAGGCTCCCAGTTCCGCGTTGACTTGCTGGGAGTTCATCGAGAAATCTTTCGTGCCGCGGCGGGCCTCGATTTTGAAGGACCCAAAACGCTTCCCTGTCAGCAGCTCCCGCAACGCGCCGCGTATCGCTTCCAGATCCGCGGCCACCTCCCAAACAAATGCGAAATTGGCTATGCCGAACGCCGTGCGCAGGCGGCGCTCGATTTCCTGAATCGGTGACTCGAGACGAAGCGGTATGAACAAGCGCCCGGCAAAGCGGCGGATTCCATCGTCCGCCAAACCGTCAAGCAGCGCGGTGACATGCTCCTTCAATCGGTTTTCGAACCAGCCACGGTTATTCTTCTTAAGGTTGATCTCGTGATAATGTATCAGGACAAATCGCTTCAAGGGCCGCTCCCCGCAGTGTGTATCTTAACCCAGGGCTGGAGAGTGGTCAAAGCGTGACTGTGACGAGCAACCCGATTTGGCCACAGAGCCACGGAGACACAGAGACAATCTTATCTCTGTGTCTCCGTGGCTAAAGATTCAAGCCGGAGTTGACGATGACGCAGGGCAAAAGGACGCCTTGGAGTCGCAGGGAATTTGTTGCTCGATCCTCTCGCGCTCTGGCTGGCCTCGTGTCTTTAGGCAGGGAAGAGCCCTCGCAGTCTGCATCACCCGTGGCCCTGGTGAAGAATCCCGATAAGAGCGCGGCGCTGAAGCGGGCTCTGGAGTTGATGGAAGACCTGGATTTCGCGCAAAAGGGAATCTATCTCAAGCCCGATTTTAACAGCCCGCACGGGTTCCCGGCCTCCACCGATCCGGACATGCTTCGCGATGTAGTGACGCAGCTGCGAGAAAGAAACTGCGGGAAGATCACCGTGGCCGAGCGAAGCGGCATGGGGATCACCCGCGAGATCTGCGAAAAGATCGGCATCCCGGATCTGGCAAAGCGTCTCGATTTTTCTCTGCTTCCTCTCGAAGAGTTGCCTGCAGAGCAATGGCGCCGCGCGCTGGAGGAAGGGTCGCACTGGAGCAAAGGAGTCGAGGTTCCCGACTGGCTGGCGGCGGGGGCGCCCGTAGTGCAGATATGCAATCTCAAGACTCACCGCTTCGGCGGGCATTTCAGTGCCAGCCTCAAAAACTCGATCGGCCTTGTAGCGAAGCATGCCAGCGCAGGGACCCGGCGGAACTATATGGCGGAGCTGCACTCCTCTCCGGATCAACGCGTCATGATCGCAGAAGTAAACCAACTCTACCGGCCCCTCTTGGCCGTTATGGACGCGAGCCGGGTTTTTGTGGACGGGGGACCGGAAGCCGGAGACCTTGCCTACCCGGAGGTCGTGGCAGCCTCTCGGGACAGGGTGGCGCTGGATGCCGTGGGCGTCGCGCTGCTTCGCCTGCACGGCGCCGGGGGGCCGGTGTCGAGAGGTCCCGTGTTTGAACAAACCCAGATCAAGCGAGCCGTCGAGCTCAAGTTAGGATCTCAGTCGCCGAAGCAGATCCGCGTCCTGACGCCGGATGATGAAAGCCGGAACGTGGCGTTTCAGGTGATGGCGGTGTTGGAGAAAGAAGAGGAAAAGAAGTAAAAACTTTTGGTACCACAGATGAACACAGATGAACACGGATAAACACAGATAAACCTGGCACAGCATAGCCGCAACGAAGAAAGAATCTCACCTCAGACACGCAGCAGAGCCCGCAGAGAGAGATTTGGCAAATGACAAATGACCAATGACCAATGACCAATGAAAAATGACAAATCGCAGTTCGTTGTCGGGACTTCTGACTTCTATTTGTCATTGGTCATTTGCCATTGGTCATTGGTCATTTGACCGAAAAATCCTTGCCTGGTTGCGAAGGATTTTCGCCTTAGTAGTACACATCTGTGTTCATCTGTGGTTGCACTCATGGCTAGCTGGTCGGGGCGTAATAGCCTCGACGGAAACGAACTCCGACCCCTTTCTCTTCCACTTTTATCTCGACCCGGCGGTAACCGCCGTCCCTCGCCTTATTGGACGAAAAATAGCCGATATTATACTGGCTGCGCAGTTCCTTGCTGATTTGCTGGAACGAGTCTTCCAGTTCTTCCACCTTGAACGGAACAAAGACTCGACCGCCTGTTTCCTCCGCAAGCTGCTTCAGGATCTTGTCCCCCTCTTTGCTCGAGCCCACGCCAAAGAAGCCGCCGCGGTTGACACTGATGGCGTAGATTATTCCCTCGGCTCGGAGAGCCATTTCCAGGGCCTGTTGCAGCGTCGACTTGCTCGACATGTCCTCGCCATCGGAAAGAATGACGATCGCCTTTCGCCCCATTTCACGGATCAGCTTTTCGTCGGAGATGTGATAGATGGCGTCATACAGGGCTGTCCCCCCAGCGGCGCGCAGAGTCTTTATCTGCTTGGCGAGTTTGTTGGAGTCATTCGTGAAGTCCTGCACCAGCGTGACGCCCGAATCAAATTCCACCAGGCACGCGCGATCCTTTTCCTGCAGCACGCTGTAAAAGAAGTTTGTGGCGGCTTCCTGCTCGAACTTCAATTTGGGAGCCACGCTCTGGCTCGTGTCAACCAGCAGGGCGATCGTCAAAGGCAGGTTCGTTTCCCGGCTGAAGTTCTGGATTTCCTGCTGCTTGTCGTCCTCGTAGAGGGTGAAGTTGTTTTTCGTGAGGGTTGTAACGAAG
>QHZE01000387.1 GCA_003225335.1 Acidobacteriota bacterium | reverse complement strand
CGCCGCCAGGAGCTGGAGAACGACCCCCATGCCGCTCATGCTGTCCCGGCAGTAATGCACTTCCGGAAGGATCACGCCGCCATTCCCTTCCCCTCCAATAACGGCGTGGCTCTGGATCATCTCTTCCACCACGTTGATTTCTCCGATCTTTGTGCGAATCACCGGGCAACCGAGCTGCCTGGCAATGTCATCGATCGCCTGGGTCGTGGAAAGATTCGTGACCACGGGCCCGCGGCGGCGTTCGAGGGCGAAGAGCGTGGCAAGCGCGAGCGTGTAATCCTCTCCGATCGGTCGCCCGTGTGCATCGACAACCGCGAGGCGGTCGGCGTCGGCGTCCTGGGCAAAGCCGACGTCGGCCCGGTTCGCGACAACCGCTTTACGCAGCGCGCCCAGGTTTTCGGGGAGGGGCTCTGGGTTGCGGGGAAACAAGCCGTCCGGCCGGGTGTGAATCTCTATGACGCGGCACCCCAGCTGCCGAAGGAACGCCGGTGCGGCCAGGCTTCCCGCGCCATTGACTGAATCGATGACTACTTTCAATCTGGCCCCACGCACGATCCTGGCGTCGAAGTAATCCAGGAGTTTCTGGATGTGCTCCGGGATGGCCCGGGAATCCTGCCGCACTCTCGGGATCTCCTGCGCAGGAACCTGCGCGAAGTTTCGTTGGTGATAGATATCCAGCAGCTCTTCGGCCTGATAGTTGTTGAGAAACAATCCCCGGGAACCAATGAACTTGAGCGCGTTCCACTCGACCGGATTGTGGCTCGCGGTAATTGCAATAGCGCCCTGGGAGCGCACCGAAGCCGTGCGCACCTGAATGGAGGGCACGGGACAAATGCCGAGATCCACAGGCTCGCACCCGGCGGACAGAAGCCCGGAGAATACCGCGTTGAGAACCATCAATCCTGAGGGGCGCGTGTCTCTACCGACGAGAATGGGACCCCGTCCCAGGTAGGTGCCCAGTGCTCCCGCGAAAGCGGCAAGGAGTTGCGGGGTGAGCGCCTCTCCTACAATTCCGCGCACTCCGGAGATGCTGATTTTCAGCGATTGCACCTTTGTCATCAGGCACCCCCGGCCGTCTGCAAGCGCTGAACCTGGGCGTAACACAGGTCGTACAGCTCGCGCGCCCGCGCCAAATTCTCGGCCTCCACAATGATGCGAATCAACGGCTCGGTGTTACTGGCCCGTATGTGCAGCCATGCGTCCTTCCAATCGACCCGCACTCCGTCCTCGAGATTCGGAGATTCTGAATGGTAGCTTTTGCGGAAAGCTTCGAGTAGCGGATATATTCGCTCCGAAGAGCTGGGTATCGAGCCTTTGATCATGTGGTAGCGCGGCAGGCCGGCGGCAAGCTCCGCCAGCGTAGTCTTCCTTCGGGCCATGCATTCCAGGACGAGACCCATGGACGCAAAGCCGTCAAACCAGCGGGTCCACTTCGGCACTGCGACACCGCCGCTCCCTTCTCCGCCCACAGCCGCCTTTTCCGTCACAACCTTCTGCAAGACATATCCTTCGCCGATCCGCGCGCGGATCAGCTTTCGTCCGTGCCTGGCAGCGGCGCTCTCGACCATGCGCGACGTCGAAAGCGTGGACACCACGCACCCCGGGGTCGAATCCAGGATGTAATCGGCCAGAATCGGGAGCACACACTCCTCGCTCAGCGGAATGCCGCCTCCGGCGACCAGGCCGACGCGATCCACGTCCGTGTTGACCAGAAACCCCGCATCGGCGCCGACGCTCTTTACCACCGAGGCAAGGCCCTTCATATTGCGCACATTGGGCTCCGGCGAATGGGGGAAGTCACCGTCGGGCTCGTCATTGAGCGCGACCACGGTGCACCCAATCCGCTCGAGGAACCCGCGCACGAGCCCCCCGCCCGCGCCCGCGCAGCAATCGGTCACCACTTTGAGATGCGCCTTGCGGATTCTTGGCGCATCCAGCTTGTCCAGCAGAAACTCGAAGTAACCCTGCGCGGCGCGCTCGTCCCGGCGGATCTGGCCCAATTTGTCCCACGGGCGCTTGCGGAACTCTCCGAGATGGTAGATGTCCATGACCTGCCCGCTCTGAAAAGAATTCAGAAGCATCCCGTCTCTTCCGATGAACTTCAGAGCGTTCCAGCGGGCATCGTTGTGGCTGGCCGTGATCGAAATTCCCCCAGCCAGACGGCGGGAGCGAACGGCGTATTGGATAATCGGGGTCGGCAGCAATCCGAGATCGACGATGTCGCACCCGCAGGACTGCAGGCCGGCGAGCACTCCCGCGTGGACCATCGGGGCGGATCGGCGGGAATCGTGCCCAACGGCAACCGGCGCCCCTTCGACGAAGGTCCCGAACGCGCAGGCGAAGTCCACGACCAGCTCAGGCGCGAGCGTCTCCCCGACGACTCCGCGAACCCACGAGATCCCGATCTTTAAAGGTTTCACGTTGTTCTATTCCCGGTATAACGATTGACGCACAAATGAAACCACAGATGAACACAGCGCGGCATAGCCGCAACCAAACCAAGGTCCTTCGCGTTTTCTTCGCGTGCTTCGCGCCTTCGCGGTGAAAGTCCAGCCCAGGATTCACCGCGAAGCCGCGAAGAGCGCCAAGAGCGCGAAGATTTCGCGAAGAAAAATCCTTTGCAACCAGGCGAGGATTTTTCGGTCAAATGGCAAATGACCAATGACAAATAGAAGTCAGAAGTCCGGACAACGAACTGCGATTTGTCATTTTTCATTGGTCATTTGTCATTTGCCAAGATCTCTCTTTGCACGCTCTGCGTCTCTGCGGCGAGAGTTTTTTTAGGTGCGGCCATTCCGCAGTAGCTATGCCTTCTGGTCGCGAATCGCACTCTCCACCAGCTCGCCGATATTCAGATCATACCCCTTGTGCTTGGGATTGGGAGTATAGCCGCGGTAGACGGAGTTACAGAAATAGCAGATCGTGACCTCGGGAAGCCGGTAATACAAAAACCAATCGACGGCGGCCGCCAGCAGGAGGCTGGCCCCGTACGTGTACACACTCGCGACAGCCCCCAGAAGTACGATCGCGCATCCCAGCTTTCGGTTGAAATCCTTCTGTACAAAAAAAAGGTCCTTGCAGCAGAGAACGCACCGATCGACGACGCTCCGCTGCTGCACTGATTCGGACACCTCCAAGCGGACAGAGCTCTGACAGTGTTCGCACGTGAAATCTTGCGGGTCTTCCCCCGTCACGTACACATTCTCCCTTGAACACAAAGGACAGAGGAAGTTGACCCGCATGACTACAGAGGATATCCCGTAGACACCAGGAGGTAATGAGAAAGGAGCTCGCCGAAAAGAACAAACACGACCGCCACATAAAGAATTCCCGTGGCGGACTGCGTGGACCGGATTTTGACGGTTTGCCAGATCATCCAGGAGAGCGTGAGGGGAGCAACCAATCCGAAAAGCACACGCTGTCCGTAAAAGACGAGGGTGATCAAAACAAAATTGGAAAGCAGATCCGTTCCGGAGGCGGCTAGATCGCGCCAGACTAGAAAAGAAGTGTAGCCTCCGAGGAGGGAGCGGGCAGACACCACCGCGATGAAGATCGCGGCCATCACCTTCAAATGCCTGACCGACATGCCGGGGTCGATCAGGTACCAGTGCCCCAGGATCATGCAAATGACCACGGATCCCAGGGCCAGCGCGGACAGGAAGAAACCATGCGCCAATCAGAAGAATCCGCCTTACGCGCCGCTTCCGATACGGCAGACTCAAAAGATACAGGGCCACAAGCGTCCCGCATCCCCACAACCACGGGTTCGCGCCGTCAATCTGCGCCTTCCAGTACAGCGCCTTTTCATGGGAAAGGCGCGTCTTCTCCGCCGAACCGTACACGAGCTCTGCGACCGCCAGGAGCACCAGGCTTATCGCGGCATTGAAACGGAAGAATCGCTCGCCCAAAAGCCTCTGCGAGATCGGGAGCAGGCTCATCAGCATGCCCAGCGCAAGGTGGACGGCGACCAGAAAGAAAATAACGATCCCGATCATGAAATTCGGATGAAGAGGAAAGTAGTGGGGCTAAACCGCCACGTGGAGGTCGGTCCCTTCTACCTTCACCGGATATGTTCTAACGCAGATATTGGGGTTGACGGTATTGGCGCCCGTCGTCACGTCATAACTCCATCCATGCCAGGGGCAGGTGACCACTTTTCCCTCCAGCAAACCTTCGGCCAAAGGCCCGCCGCGGTGCAGGCACGTGTTGTCGATCGCGTAGTAAGCACCGCCCGCGTTGAAGAGCGCGACGTACCTTCCGTCTACCTCAACAACCTTCCCCTGCCCGGGTTGAATTTCCGAAGTGGAGGCCACGCGCACAAACCTTTCCATACTCAGCTCCAATTACTGCGCGACGGCAGGCGGCGGCTCGGGGAGAACATCCTCGTATGTGTACATATCAATCGTCTCCCACGGGCAGTATTTCGCGCACAGGGTGCAGCCGATGCAGCGGTCATAATCCACGACGCACACTTTGTCGACTTCCATGTGCTTCGGGCCCTTTACCAGATCGATGCAGTCTACGGGACAAAAAACGATGCAGGCTTCACAGCCTGTGCACCCCTCCACGTGGATTACGGCCAACTGCTTGGGTTTCTTCTTACGGGGCGGTTTGGCTACAGCCTCAGCCATTTATCTCTCCTTAAAATAACGCGGCCCAATAATACCACACGCCTGCGCCGTGGCCGGACCCAGGTTCACCAACTTGGCGATTCTTCGTGTCTTCGCGCCTTCGTGGTAAAGCCCGCCCTCAATCCACCACGAAGACGCGAAGACACGAAGCTTGACTGATTGAGGGGTTCGCAGCGGGCGTGGTGCGTTGTCGAGTGCCGACACGGCTTTAGCCGATGAAGAATTTCCACGAGCGTCCCGTGAGCGCCTGGATACGGTCCCAAAACAGCACCATCCCCACCGTCGGCAGGAGCATGATCCAAACCAACGCCCGGCTTGTCCCGGCGAGCTTGAAGCCGGCGCCCTCGTCTCCCCCTTCGATGATCATGGCCTTGATCACTCGCGCGTAATAGTAGACGGCAACAACGCTGTTCAAGGCCCCGATCACGGCAAACCACGCCAGATTGTGGTTTACCGCGGCCGCGAAAACAAAGAGTTTGCCGAAGAATCCGGCAAAGGGCGGGATTCCCATCAGGGAAAGAAGGAAAATCGTCATGGAAATCGCCAGGAACGGCGAACGACGGTACAGGCCCCGATAGTCGTTTACGTTGAAGCTGTTTGTCTGGTTGAAAATCTCGATGACGACGAGAAAGGCTCCGAGGTTCATGAACAGATACGTGATCAGATAGATCAAAACCGCCTGTACTCCCTCGTATGACAACACCGCTGCTCCCATCATCATGTATCCCGCATGGGCGATGGAGGATTAGGCCAGCAGCCGCTTTAAGTTGTCCTGTCGCAGAGCCGCAATATTGCCCAGGGTCATTGTGATGATAGAAATCAGAATGAGCAGGCTCGTCCAGTTCATGGCGGAAAACGCGGACCACTGGGAAGCGCTCGTGGTCGTGTCGGACATGCCGCTGAAAAAGAACCGGATCAACGTCGCAAAGCCTGCCGCCTTGGGAGCGACGCTCAGGAAGGCGGTCACAGGCGTGGGAGCGCCCGTGTACACGTCCGGGCACCAGAAATGGAAGGGTACCGCCGCGGTCTTGAATCCGAATCCGGCAAGGATGAGCGCGGTCGCCACGAGCAACGCCATTCCGTTTCCGCCGCTCGCTCCTCCGCTGGCGAGGGCCTCGCGAATCGCCGGCATCTTGGTGCTCCCGGTGAGCCCGAACAGAAGGGTGATCCCGTAGAGCATGGAGCCCGTGGACACGGCGCCGAAGAGGATGTACTTCAGAGACGCCTCGTTGGACTGCCTGTCATGGCGGAGATAGCCCACCATGATGTAGCTGGTCAGCGATACCATCTCGAGCGACAGATATAACATGAGCATGTCCACGCTGGAGGCCAGCAGCAGCATCCCCAACGTGACCCCGAGAAGCAGGGCATAGAACTCGCCCAGGTGGGTGCTGGACAGTTCCTTCGATCCCGGTGCCGCCAGAAGGACCAGAAACGAAGCGAGAATGAGGAAACCCTTGAAGAAGACGGCCATCCGGTCGAGAGCGACCATGTTGTAAAACAGGGCCTTCTCCCCTGCGCCGAAAAGCGGGACCGTAAAACATAAGGCCGCCAGGAGCCCAACGGCCGTCACCAGAAATGTCACGCGCGTTCGGAGTTTCGGGAGAGAGATATCCGCCAGGACCACCAGCAAGAGCGCCACCGTGAGCACTATTTCGGGAACGAAGCTTTCCAGGTCCTGCAGAATTTCAGGATTCATTTTTCAGCCCTTCAGGGTGTCCGCCTGATCCAGATTTACCGACTTGACGATGCGATACATCGAGAGCACGATGGCCAGAGCCACGGCGGCCTCCGCAGCGGCGATAATAATGACGAAGACGGCAAAAATCTGTCCGTCCAGGCTCGCGACAGAATACCTTGAAAACGCCACAAGATTGATATTCGCCGAGTTCAGGATCAGCTCGATGCCCATGAGCACGTTCACCGCGTTCTTTCGCGTGAGAACGCCCATGACTCCGAGTGAAAACAGCGCCGCGCTCACGAAAAGGTAATGGTTCAGTCCAATCATTAGGATCTCCTTCTCCTGACGATCATGGCCGCACCAATCAGAGCCACAAGCAAAAAGACGGAAGCCACTTCAAACGGCAGGATGTACTCCCTCATGAAGAGCAGGCCGATCGCGATCGTCGTGGGATTGAGGGGCCGCTCCCCGCGGCTGACCCATTGAGTCTTCGAGATGACCCCGGTCAGCGTCAGAAGGACGGCCGCCATTACCAGGAAGCCGGGGAAGAACTGGAATGTCTCGGTCTTCAGGTCCAGGTCGTAAAGCTTGTGCGTGAGCATGACACCAAAGAGGAGCAGGATCAGGATTCCGCCGACGTAGATCACGAGCTGTGTGGCGGCCAGAAAATCGGCGCCCAGGAAGACGTACAGCGCCGCCACGCCGAAGAACGTAAAGAGAAGCGCGAAGGCCGAATAAATCAGGCTGCTGGAAAAAACTACGATCGCGGCCGAGGCGACGGTCAAAACCGCAAAAAAGTAGAAAATCACCTGAGCGACGGTGGTTGGATCCATATTTCAGAGTCAGGCTTTGGGCGCCCCATGCTGCGGAGCCGCCTTCACGAGCCTGGGCTCGTCCACGGCGAAGTGATAGATGTGGTCCTTTTTGTCGTAAACCGAGTACTCGTACTCTTTGGTCATGACCAGGCAATAGGTCGGGCACGGGAACGTGCAAAGGGCGCAGTAGCAGCACTTGGTCATGTCGATATCGAAGACATACGTCCGCAGCTTGATGGGAGTGCCGTCCGAGGCGAAGATTTCCGGCTCGTCTTTCCCGCGTTTTTCGGTTTCAATGATGATGCAGTCCGTAGGGCAGACGCGGGCGCACTGCCCGCAGCCGATGCAATCTTCAATCTTGTTGAAGAGGCGCGCTCTGGCGCGATCCGGCAGATTCCATTTGACCGTCGGGTATTGAAGGGTCACCGCGGGAGTAAAGAGGTGACAGAGCGTCATCCACATCGATATCGCGACCGTCACTATGCCGTAATAGATTTCGCGAAAATAGTTCAGCATATTATGTCAGCCGTTCAGCCTTCAGGCTGCCATCAAAGTTCGTGCTCCGCGCAGGCTAAAGCCTGAACTCCAAACT
>QHZE01000386.1 GCA_003225335.1 Acidobacteriota bacterium | reverse complement strand
GCACCATAGAATGATAGCCGCGCGTCAATCGTCTCGCTAGGTTCTTGGTGCGCGCAAAGTTCACAAATCGGTCAAATTTAATTTGCGTATGGCCCGTGGCACGGGCGTCCTGCCCGTGGGAAGTGGGAATCTAACCTGGGGCTCATGGCCGGGACGGCCATGCCACATCTCGCCTGTGAAAGCATCGGCGGTATGAGGCTTCCGCGCTAGAGCTAAAGAGGGGTGCAATTACAAGCGGGAGTCAATTGATGCGGCATTTTACTCTCGCGGAGGCTGTGGAGAGTTTTAATTCGTGCTAATTCGTGTAATTCGTGGCCAGTAGTAATCAGTAAAAAACCGCCACGAATTTCACGAAAAAAGGATCACCTTACGGTAGCTGCCGAAAAAACCTGACTCCCACTTCCAATTGCACCCGGATAAATCCTGTTGATCCTGCCGGAAGAGAACGGCACGATAAAATGCGAGCAGAGGGGCAGAGGGGGCGGAGGGGCAGAGGAGCATGGGGGCAGAGGAGACTTCCCCTCTGCTCCTCTGCTGCCCTGCTCGCTCTGCTCCCCTGCTCGTCTTCTAGACGGGGCAGTGATGGAAGAGAATGGCGTTATCGCCGCGGCCGAAGAAGCGCTGGCAGCCAAACGCATCCCGAGCGCTACCTACCGCCTGCAATTCAACCGCGGCTTCACCTTCCCTGATGCCGCCGCGTTGCTCGATTACCTGCACGACCTCGGTGTCAGCGACTGCTACGCCTCGCCCCTTCTGAAAGCTCGACCGGGCAGCACCCACGGCTATGACATTTGCGATCACAGCCAGCTCAATCCGGAGCTTGGGGGAGACCGGGACTTTGACGTTTTCAGTGACGCCTTGCGAGCCAGGGGCATGGGATTGCTTCTGGACGCCGTACCCAACCACATGGGCATAGGCGACACGAACCCATGGTGGACGGATGTCCTGGAGAATGGGCCCAGCTCGACCTACTCTTCGTACTTTGACATCGATTGGCATCCGGCAAAGCCCGATCTGGAGAACAAAGTTCTCCTCCCGCTCCTGGAAGACCAGTATGGACGGGTTCTGGAAAGCGGGAAAATTCGGCTCGACTGTGATGAGGGCGCCTTTTTCCTCTACTATTACGACCACAAGTTGCCTGTAGCCCCTCGCACCTACACCAAGGTCCTCGGGCATGCCCTCCAAAAACTGGTCGGTGTCCTGCCCGAAGGAAACGAACACCTGCAGGAGCTCCAGAGCATCCTGACAGCGTTGAGTTATTTGCCGCCTCGGACCGAACTGGATCCGGAAAAAATTACGGAGCGGTACCGGGAGAAGGAAATCACCAAACGGCGCCTGGCGGCTTTGTATCACTCCTGTTCGAGTGTAAAGGGCGCCTTGGACGAAACCGTGGGCACTTTCAACGGACAGTTGGGGGCTCCCCAAAGCTTCGATCTCCTGGATGAGCTCGTCGATGCCCAGAGCTATCGGGCCTCATTCTGGCGCGTGGCCGCCGACGAGATCAACTACCGGCGCTTCTTCGACATCAACGACCTGGCTGCCATCTGCGTGGAGCGCCCCGAAGTCTTTCAGGCAACGCATCAGCTGATTTTTCGTCTCTTGGAGCAAGGGAAGGCGACGGGATTGCGCATCGACCATCCCGACGGCCTGTGGGATCCGTCGAGCTATTTTCGCCAACTCCAGTCTGGCTATCTTCTTCAGCGCGTCCGCTCGAGCCTGGGCTCGGAAGATGCCGCGCTGGAAGCCACGCTCACCCGGTGGCTTTTGGACCGGTCCAGAAGCAACCGCGGTTGCTGCCGCCCCCTGTACGTCGTTGCCGAGAAGATCCTCTCGGAAGGGGAAACGCTTTCAGAGGACTGGGAAATCGACGGCACGACCGGCTACGACTTCCTCAATCTGTTGAGCGGAATCTTTGTGGATGGCGAGAACCGCAAGGCGTTCGACAGAATCTACAATCAGTTCACCGGAAGGACCGCAGACTTCCGCAACCTGGTAAATGCCGCAAAGAAGACGATCATGCTGGTGGGGCTGGCGAGCGAGCTGCACATGCTCAGCCACTACCTGGACCGCGTCTCCGAAAAGAACCGCTGGTACCGGGATTTCACGCTGAACAGTCTCACCTTTGCTCTGCGCGAGGTCATTGCCGCCCTTCCGGTCTACCGCACTTACATCACCGGGCCCGAAAGGGTTCCAGAGCGGGACAGGACCTACATCGAGGTTGCTGTAGCGGAAGCCCGGAAGCGCAACCCGCGCACGGCGAAGGCCCTGTTCGATTTCGTGCGCGACACGTTGCTGCTGCGGAACATGACGGATTTCCGTCCGGAGGACCGGCCCAAGCTCGTTGAATTTGTCATGAAGTTCCAGCAACTGACGGGTCCGGTCATGGCCAAAGCCGTCGAAGACACTGTCTTCTACGTGTACAATCGTCTCGTATCGCTCAACGAGGTCGGCGGAAATCCCGCGCGCTTTGGATCGTCCACCCCGGATTTCCACAAGCAGAACACCGAACGGATTCAGCGCTGGCCGCACTCCATGCTGGCCACGTCCACGCATGACTCCAAACGCGGCGAAGACGTGCGCGCTCGAATCAACGTTCTCTCCGAAATGCCCGAGGAGTGGCGCCGTGCCGTCAACCGGTGGTCGCGCTGGAACGCCCGCAAGAAAACCATCGCGGACAGAGAACCGGCCCCGGACCGCAACGACGAGTATCTGCTGTACCAGACCTTGATTGGCGCCTGGCCGGACGCGTGGGATCCCGGCGGGACGCCGCCCGCGGAAGAGTTTGACGCGTTCCGGGAACGCATTGCGGCCTACATGCAGAAAGCCACCAGGGAGGCGAAGGTCCACACCAGCTGGATCAATCCCAACGAACAGTATGACGCCGCCGTGCAGAACTTTGTCCGCCGCCTGCTGGAGCGCGGCGACAAGAACCGGTTTCTTAGAGATTTCAGACTGCAGCAGCGGCGGGTGGCCTTCTACGGCAGACTCAATTCGCTCGCCCAGCTCCTGTTGAAACTGACATCGCCCGGCGTGCCCGACCTGTATCAGGGCACGGAGCTTTGGGACCTGAGCCTCGTCGACCCGGATAATCGAAGACCGGTGGATTACGAGAAACGCCGCAGGTTGTTGACCGAGCTGCAAGAGCGCGTTACGCAGTGCAGCTCGCATGCGGATGCTTCGGATCTGCGGGACCTGGCCCGCGAGCTGCTGGAGTCGAGTCACGACGGGCGAATCAAACTCTACGTCACCTGGCGCGCGCTCTGTTTTCGCCGGGGCCATCACGCGCTCTTCTCACACGGCAGCTACCTCCCTCTTGAAGCAACCGGGGACAAGCCGTCACACGTGTGCGCTTTCGCGCGTGTTTGGGAGAATGAGGCAGTCGTGGTGGCGGCCCCGAGGCTCACCGTCCGGCTCACCGGCGGCGTCGAGCAGGCGCCCGCCGGTGAGGCAGTGTGGAAAGACACCCGGCTCGTCCTTCCTCGGACGCTGGCAGAAGGCGGTTTTCGTAACCTGTTCACCGGGGAAACATCGAAGGTCGCGCCGAACCGGTCCCTTTCCCAGCCGCAACCCAAAAGCCTCACCGCAGAGACGCTGGTCGTGAGAAAAAATGTATCGCCGGCTTCCAGCCGGCAAAGGTCGTGTTGACCCAAAAGGAGTTGTCGAGGCTCAGATGCCGGCGAGACGCCGGCGCTACGATTTTTTCTCACGACCGCTGAGACCGCTGAGAAAGATTTGCCAAATGACCAATGACCGATGACAAATGAAAAATGGCAAATGGCAGTTCGTTGTCGGGACTTCTGACTTCTATTTGTCATTTTTCATTGGTCATTTGTCATTTCTCATTTGCCTGGTTGCGAAGTCTGGATGGTCCGGGAGTTTTTCTTCAAAAACTAGGGTACTCCCTAGTTCCCCTGTGAAGTGCCTGGAGTTAGCCTACCGGGTGTTATGTCAACCGCTTTCCGAAGTCCGGAGGAATAGAATCCTGGTGTCCAACACCGCGTTGGAGATTTCTCCGGAACTCGAGAATTTGCCGGCCGGCGACAGTGTGGAACTGGGCCTGAGCCACGGGTCACGAAGTGTACGACGGAGCAGCGTTATCGATCCGGGCCTGGGAGCGCGTACCTTCGTGATTTAGCCCGTGGAGTACAGACACGTCCACGCGCGTGGCCTGCAGAGCCGTATCACGGTAACGGCTGATTCTTCCCGGGCACCCGGGAAGGCAGCCGCGGGGAATACCAGGGGGTGAGTTCGGCCGGGGGGGTCTGTTGCCGCATTTTGCGATGCGGGCAGCAACTTGCTCCCTGGTTTCCCCAATCGCGCGAGGATATCACCACAGGAATCCAAGGAATCAAGAAGGAATCCAAGGAATCATAAGGAAGGAATCCAAGAATTCATCAAATCGTTCATTCCTTGGATCCCTCGGATTCCTCGCATTCCTCGCATTCCTTGGATTCCTTTGATTCCTATGGCTAGCGCACCGCGTCGCGCTCGCTGCGTTGATGGTCCCGCAGCTGGCGCTTTTCCTGTTTCTGACGCCCTTCGAGCTGGCGCCGTTCATCGCGCTGATGCTGACGGAGGTCGCGCAGTGCGCCTCCGCTGCGGCGCGCCAGCTCGCGCGACTGCTTTTGATGGGCCTTCAAAGTCCGGTCTTCCTGTTTGAACCGGCGTTTGAGACCTTTCCGCTCGGTCTTCTGACGTTGGTGGAGCTGCTTTTTCTGCTGCTCGAAAGCCTTGTGCTCATCCGGCGCGCGCTGCGCCTTGTGAGCGGGCTTCGACTTTGACTGTTTGCCTTTGGCGTTCGTCGCCAGGGGGAGGGCAAGCGCAAGGGCAAGAACCAGGACCATAGTGGCTAACTTCCTCATACGTACTCCCTTTCATCCCGAAAGTCTCACGATCGGGCTCGATTCAGTCTAACCCGGATACACCCCGATGCCTCCGGGTTCCAGAATATTTTTTGATGCTCGGAACCGGAGTATTCATCCAGTCCCACTCGACTTGGACTTTGCAGACGAGCGGAGGAGCCCCTTCTGCCACAACAGTGCTTCTATATAACGGACTACGCCGAAAAAGCTTTATAGAATTCTTTGCGGCCCGCACGAATTTGTCCGATATGAGGAGCAGACGGTGGTCCCCCAAGTGCCATCTGGCTGCGTGGCGCTGAGCGTCGTTTTTGCAGATCAAAAGCATTGCTAAATACTAGCGAGGTACCCAAAATGGTGAAAAACCCTAAGCGTCAATCCGGCTTTACCACGGTCGAGTTGGCGATGGTGGTCGGGATGACGTTGATTCTGTCTACTTTGGCAACGTTCGGACTGCAGTCGTTCCTACGCGCTTACCGCGCGGGGGCCGACGCGCGGGCCATCGCAAGCCAGTTGTCGCTGGCGCGCATGCGCGCTTCCTCCGCCTTCACCCGCGCGCAGCTCTTCGTCAATGCAAACACGCAGACATACCAGGTCCGGCTCGACAGCAACAAAGACGGAACCTTCGATACCAACGATGTCACCGAGGGCGGGACTTACTCGCTTTCGCCGGGTGTCAATCTCGGCTTTGGC
>QHZE01000385.1 GCA_003225335.1 Acidobacteriota bacterium | reverse complement strand
GTCGTTTTCGGATCGATCTGCCAGGCAAAGCCTGCCCGGGGCCCCCAGTCGTTATGGTCCGGGCGAACGATGTAACGCGAGACGCCGTCCTTTCCCGCGATCAGCAGCCGCTTCTCCGCGATATCAAACATGGACATCTCGTTTCCGGGGCTGAAAAACGGAGTGGCGTACTCGTACCGCACCCCGAAGTTCAGGGTCAACTTTTCGCTGAGTTTCCAGTCGTCCTGCACATAGAAGCTGTACTGCCGGTCCTCGAGCACCGGGCTGCTGAATCGCCGCCCATGCCAGCTGTACCAGGGATAGCCGAGCAGCACATCGGCAAGTTCATGCCCGCCTTCAAACGAGCTCGACTTGGACGACTTGACGCCGTAAAAATAGAAGGCGCCGGAAGGGAAAAGGGCGTAGTAGTTGTCCTGTTTCCTCGGGCGAAACTCTCCGCCGATTTTCAGGGAGTGCTTTTTCAGGCTCAAGGTCACGTTGTCGTTGAACTGGATGCTCGTCTCCCGGAAATAAAGCGGCTTGAAGTCATCCGTGCCGATGTTGTTGTAGGCGTTCAGATAGATTGCGGGGAGGCCCGAGAAGAGCTCGCCGGTGTTGACTCCCTTGAGGCCGAACTGCTCCGCCAGGTTCTGCCTGAATGCGTGCGCGATAACATCCAGGCGGTAGCGATGGAACCCGAAGCGCGCCTCGTTGACGAGTCGTGGACTGAAGACATGGACCTCGGAGACTGCCAGGTTGTTGTTCCGGTCTCGATGCGTGCCCCCCTGGGGGATGCCGCGGGCCTCGTCTCCGTAGCCGCCGCCGATGCCCGGCGAGGGACCATCCGCAGGACGCGCGAGCGAATCCGCGTCGTTCAGCAGGCTGTCGCTCCATCGATATCGCGCGAACATGTTGTCGCTGGTCGAAAAGCTGTGGTCCACCCTGAGGCCGGCCTCATCCTGGTTGACGCGCCGCTGCTGGCGAACGAAGTAATTCCCGAAGGGATAACTGTCCGGCAGATTGGGCAGCGCGACCGCGTTCAGAAGGTAATGGCCGAAGGAGTTGAAGTGACTCCTCGGAATGATGTTCAGCCCCTGAGGATTGGCTGGGGTGGCACGGCTCAGATCCTGGAATTGGGAGGCCCCGTCCGGAGAATCGGGGTCGTAAATTCCGATTCCCTGCGAGAGAAGAGACGAGAAATCCCCGTCGCGTAAAGCAGCCTCGGGGACTCGCGCGAAGCCCTCGTTGATCTTCCGCAGCCTGTAACCCTGATAGTCCAGGAATCCGAAAGTCTTGTTCTTCCGGATCGGCCCGCCCAGAGTGAAGCCGAACTGGTTCTGTTTCAGGGGAGCCTTTCCGGGACTGACCGGGTTGCGGAAGAAATTCGCCGCGTTAAGCGAATCGTTCCGGAGGAACTCGAACAGGCTCCCGTGAAATTCGTTGCTCCCCCCCTTGGTCTGAATGGAAATGACGCCCCCCGCCGTATGCCCATACTCCGCGGAGAAAGCCGACGTGAGCACCTTGAACTCGCTCACGGCGTCGAGGTTCGGCCGCATGTCGACGTCCGATTCTCGAATGGACGACATTTCAACTCCGTCCAGGGTCACGGAATTCGACTCGGGCCGCATCCCGTTGATCGAGAACGTCACGTTCGTCGTCGCGCCCCCCTGGTCATTGGAGGTGTCCTGCACACCGTTGCTCAGGAGCAGGAGCGAAAAGAAGTCTCTGCCGTTGAGCGGCAATCCCTTGATCTCCTTCTCCTGGACGATCTGATTGACGTCGGACTGGTCCGTCTGCAGCAGCGTCGCACCCACGCCCTCAACCTGAACCGTCTCGCTCATCTCTCCGATGGCAAGAACGAAATCGGAACGTAGCTTCTGATCGACTACCAGCTCAAACGGGCCGCTCACCGCGGTTTTGAAACCGCGCAGCTCGCCCTTCACCGTGTAGCGCCCGATCGGCATCTGCGGCAGAGTGTACCGGCCCAACCCGTCTGTGACCGTCGTTCGCGTGAGACCGGTGTCCACATGCGTGGCCGTAACCGTCGCGCCGGGAACTACCGAGCCGCTCGAATCCGAGACTGCCCCCAAAATCGTTCCGGTCGTAGTTTGGGGATACACCGGCTCAGGACCGAGATACAGTAATACGAGACAGACAGGGATCGAGTGGGCGAAGCCAACTGCAATGTCCAGGATCCTTTCCATGGCGAGGGCTCCTTTTCTCTTTTCTGACTTGCTGAGGCTTGACTATGATCTATAATAGATTATGATCTAAACGATAAAATTTTGGAATGTCAAGTATTTTTTCTTATGTGCGAGGCACATTGCTCCCTAGGTCCACTTGGTGGACACAAACTTCACAAAATGGTCAAATTTCGTCCGAGAGGCGTGGTTGATAAAAGAGAAATGGAACAAGCGCAGTTGTTTGAAACCGCCGATGAACGCGGATGCACGCCGATGTTCGGCGCCGCTCATCGGCGTGGATCGGCGTCCATCGGCGGTTCCCTACCCTCGGCGGTATGAGGTCTGCTCGCTATTGATTGGGAGGCAGAATACGAATCTGTGAGAAAAAAGGAAGGAGTAAGGAATGGGTATGATCCACGACGGGACCTCGAGAATCGAGGCTGTACACGTTCGGTCACTCGCCGAGGCTGCGGCGCAGAGTTTGCGAGAAGCGATCATCGCCGGGAAGCTCAAACCCGGTGAAAGATTGATCGAGCAGAAGCTGGCCTCGCAGCTCGGCATTGGACAGCCGACCCTGCGCGAAGCGCTGAAGGAGCTTGAATACCAGGGATTCGTTCGCAAGCTGGCAAACAAAGGAAGGACGTTCGTCACCAAACTGAGCACGGAGGATATCAGCAAGATCCACCAGGTCCGAATGGTGCTGGAAGTTCTGGCGGTCGATCTGGCCGCTGCCCACATAGGCGAGGCGGCGCTCGCGGAGCTCGAGGAAGCCGCTCGCAGGATGGAAACCGCCGCCCGCGACCTGGATCGAATGATGTTCCACAAATACGACCTGATCTTCCACCGGACCGTCTGGAAACTGACCGGCAACGAGTATCTGGAAAACGCGCTTGAACGCACGACCTTCTCGCTCTTTGCCTTTGTCCTGCTTGGACAGGAACAGCGGGACTTCCTCGCCTCGGTCGCGCAGCACAAGGAGATCGTGGAGGGCCTGCGCACGCAAGACCCGGTGCGCGCATGCGCCGCTTTCGTGCAAAGCACGTCGCGCTTCTGGGAACAGTACCACCAGGTCAGCCCCCAAAATGACAAATGACCAATGACCAATCCGGGGGCAACCCCGCTCCAGTCCTATTTGTCATTTGTCATTCCGAGTGGGGGCGCGTCCGGAAGCCTTGAAGCTTCCACTGGCTAGGGTTCCACCCGATGTCCTTTGCACCTTTGCGTCTTTGTGGTGAATTGAATAGAATGCCGGACCAAGACCATGAAAGCTTTGTTCCTTACGCGCGAGTATCCCCCACATGTCTACGGCGGCGCGGGCGTCGTCGTCGATCAGCTGAGCCGGGCGCTGAGCCGGCGCATGACCGTGGAGGTCCGCTGCTTTGGCGAGCGACCCTCCCCGCCCCGTCCGGAGACGCTCGCCGTGCGTGGATACAAAGCATGGGAACGCCTTGGGGCGGGAGGAGACGGGCCGCGCTTTGCGCCGGCGCTGGAAACTCTGTCGATCGCACTGGCAATGGCGCGCGCGATCGTCACCCTGCACAGCATGGAGCCCCTGCGTCCCTGGAAAGCCGATCAGCTCGGCGCCGGGTATGCTCTGTCGTGCTGGATCGAGAAGACGGCTGTCGAGAGCGCGGATCGGGTCATCGCGGTTTCGGCGCAAATGCGCGACGACATACTGCGGCATTTCAGCATCGACCCGGCGAAAACAGTCGTTCTTCACAACGGAATCGATCCCGAAGTATTCCACCGGGTCGAGGCGCGGGATGCGCTCGACCGACTGGGCGTTCGCGCGCCCTACGTGCTCTTCGTGGGGCGGATTACGGAGCAAAAGGGGATATTCCACCTGCTCGATGCGGCCCGTTTCCTCCCCGAAGGGATCCAGGTGGTGCTGTGCGCCGCGGCAGCCGACACGCCGGAGATCGAGGAGCGGCTGCGGTGCGCGGTCTCGGAGCACCCGAATTTTCTCTGGGTCCACCAGATGGCGCCGATCGATGTGGTCACGCAGCTCTTCAGCCATGCCGCGGTCTTCGCCTGCCCGTCGATCTACGAGCCTTTCGGGCTGATCAATCTGGAAGCCATGGCCTGCGAGACTCCGGTCGTTGCTTCGGCAGTCGGAGGAATCCTCGAAGTGGTGGAGGATGGGAAAACCGGCATTCTCGTGCCGCCGGCGCGCCCGGAGGAGCTTGCTGCCGCACTGCTACGCATCCTGGAGAATCCCGGCCTGGGCCGCGCCATGGGACTTGCGGGGCGGCGGCGCGTGGAGGAGCGCTTCAGCTGGGCGAGCATCGCCCAAAGAACCGAGCAGGTGTATCGAGATGCCATCCAGGAATTCAAACAAAGCAAATGACGGGATTCGGAGAGCACGCTGGAAGTTGGAAGAGTGCGCTCCCCGCGGACGGCACCACCGCTCTCCGGGTCTAAGGGCTCGCGCAGAAATAAATTCCCATTTTGGCGCGAGCGCCGGGCGGGCAGATGCGAGGCGCCGCGACGAAGGCGATGTCGGACATCGTCGAGGAGCGGCAACAAAGCCGATACGCG
>QHZE01000453.1 GCA_003225335.1 Acidobacteriota bacterium | reverse complement strand
GACAAGGCCAGTGGTTTTCTCGAGGACGAACACAGAGCTCGGAGTAAGGTTGTTCCTGCCGTTCTGGATGAACATTCTAAGCTGCAGACTGGCGCCGCGCCGGACGGTCGAAGGCGCCAAGACCGTCTCGCGCAACTGGGGAGCGTCTTCCTCAGACGTTATCGTGAGGTCTTCAGGAATGGGGAAATTCCGAATCTTCTTAAGCCAGGCTTCTTCCAAAACCGCCGCCGACTCCTTGAAGGTCGACGAGAGCGCATCTTTGAGACTTGATTTTTTCAGTGTCTCAAAGAGCTTCAAAGTGCTGTCGCGGCCATACCGCTCGCGGCAGTTCACCAGGAAGGAGATGCCCGGCGCGGCACCGGTCAGGTTTCGGGGCGCGCCTGCGAAGCTGGACCGCGAAGACATTGCCTCGAGACTCAAAGGCTTGACCCGATCGAGAAAATGAGCGAGCACCCAGGCAGCGGTGAGCGCCTTCGTGGAGAGATCAAATTCACGGGCGAGAATTTCGGCCATGCTTTCTGCCAGAAAAGCGTTTTCATCTCGTAGCGTGGCTCCACGGGAAAGCTCGGCAAGCCCCAGAATTGCCATTTCGCGGGCAGCCTGGCGCAGCAAGAAATCTTTTGTGTTTGCCGACGCTGCACGTTGGTTTGACCCGATCGAGAAAATGAGCGAGCACCCAGGCAGCGGTGAGCGCCTTCGTGGAGAGATCAAATTCACGGGCGAGAATTTCGGCCATGCTTTCTGCCAGAAAAGCGTTTTCATCTCGTAGCGTGGCTCCACGGGAAAGCTCGGCAAGCCCCAGAATTGCCATTTCGCGGGCAGCCTGGCGCAGCAAGAAATCTTTTGTGTTTGCCGACGCTGCACGTTGGTTCATCCCGATCGAGATGCTGGATTCATTAGGATCGGCCCTGGAGTCTGCGGCTTCCCAATTGACTTCTACAATCACAATGCGGGGAAGTTTTTTTCCCGTGACGCCATTGACGTACTTCCAGCACTGTTCGAGATCCACAATGGTTTCTCGCCCCAGCCACTCGCGTTCCGTGGAGATCTTCATCCGCACATGTTCCGAACGGACCCGCGCTTCTACGTATTGAGCTGAAGAAACAGGAGAGAAAATCGTAGGAAAGAGCAGCAGGTTGAACGCAGTTGCGACCTTGCCGGCTACTGAGCGGGACATTCAGGATGCCATGCGCGCGGCTGGATCAGGAAGAGAAACTCCGGACTGCTGACGACTCGTCGTTGTACCAGTCAAAAACGTTCACCAGCTTCGTGATGGTCAGAAGATCGATCAACCTCTGGTTTGGCGCCACAAATTTCAAATTTCCACCGCCCTTCCGAATCGCGGTGAAGCACCGAATTATCTCGCCCAAACCGGCGCTGTCGATATAAGGAACCTTGGCGAGATTCAGAATGATGTTCTTTTCGCCCTGGCCGAGGAGCTCGTCTATCGCCTGTTTAATCTCTACGTCTCCTTCGCCGAGGAGGATCTTCCCTTCAACATCAATGATCGCCACGTTATCTGCCTTGCGAGACGAAAACTTCATGAACTCCTCCGGTTTGTAAGGAAATGAGAAGCTAGCATAGCCTCCCCTCCCTGTCAATTTCGGTCATTCCCCCATTTCCCCCAAGGAGAAGACCAGGGGCCAGACCAGACCAACCCCAATTTGGCCACAGCGGCTAAGGATTGGGCTGATCGCTGACGGGGAGGTTTTCTTGATCGCTGCGAAGCCGTGTGTTATACATCAAGCGCGCCGATAAGGAACGCGTCGATAAGCGGTTTTAACCATGAGCGTTATACGGTCTATCGTTGCTCGAGAGATTCTTGACTCGAGGGGAAATCCCACAATCGAGGCAGAGGTGACGCTGGATGCGCATGTGCGCGGGCGTGCCGCCGTCCCCTCGGGCGCTTCTACGGGAGCGCATGAGGCTGTGGAATTGCGTGACGGCGACAAGAATCGCTACCTGGGAAAAGGGGTGCTCCGGGCAGTGGAAAACGTAAACAACATAATCGCGCCGGCTCTTGTCGGGGAAGAGGTCTTTCAGCAGAGAAGGATCGACCAGATATTGATCAACCTGGACGGATCCACGAACAAGATGAGACTGGGCGCCAATGCGATTCTAGCTGTTTCGATGGCCACGGCGCGGGCCGCAGCTGCTGCGCTGAATCAACCGCTTTTCCGTTACGTAGGCGGCACCAACGCTTGCGTCCTTCCGGTCCCCATGATGAACATTCTGAATGGAGGCGCCCACGCCGACAATAACCTGGATCCTCAGGAGTTCATGATCATCCCTGGAGGAGCCAAGATCTTTTCCGAAAGTCTGCGCATGGGCGTGGAGATCTTTCACTGTCTCAAAACAGTTCTGAAGGCCAGGGGTTACACAACCAGCGTAGGGGACGAAGGTGGATTTGCACCGAATGTAAAGTCGAACGAGGAGGCCTTGGACCTGATTGTTGAAGCAATTCAAAAAGCGGGCTACAAGCCAGGAGAGCAGGTTTTTCTTGCTCTGGATGTAGCTGCCAGCGAGTTTTACGAAAGTGGCAGATACCATTTTAAAAAGTCTACCGGCCTCAGGCTTTCTGCCGAGGAAATGATTGGCCTCTATGAGCGCTGGACCAAGGAGTATCCCATCGTATCCATCGAGGACGGGATGGCCGAAGACGACTGGCAGGGCTGGATCGCCCTGACAGAGGCTCTGGGAGAAAAAATCCAGCTGGTGGGTGACGATGTTTTTGTCACCAACACGAGCAGGCTGGAAAAAGGCATAGCGGACGGCGTTGCCAACAGTATTCTGATCAAGCTGAATCAGGTTGGGACTCTAAGTGAAACGATGGACACCATCGAACTGGCTAAAACCGATAGCTACACCACGGTGATTTCCCACCGTTCCGGTGAAACGGAAGACGCTTTTATCGCGGATCTCGCTGTAGCCACTAACGCGGGGCAGATCAAGACCGGTTCGGCGAGCCGCACCGATCGTGTTGCCAAGTACAACCAACTACTCCGCATTGAGGATGACCTCAGGGGGCATGCCCGGTTCCCGGGAGGCGATCTTTTCTAAGCGACGCCTCCTGGCACCGCCACCAATTTGCGTCAGGTGCGTTTGGGCCGTGGCACAGGCGTGCTCGTGCGAAGTGACGATCTAACTTCAACCTGAGTCCTGGCCGAGACCGCCATGCGACGAAGTGTGGTGTCTTCGCGCCGCGTGCAGGGATCGACGTGGCTTCCGCGCTCCTGGAAATTCGTCATCTGAGCGTGTCCTATCCTGGTCCGCGAGGACCTGTCCCTGCGCTGCGAGACTTCTCGCTGGAAGTATTGTCAGGGGAAACGCTGGCCCTGGTCGGCGAGACAGGCTGCGGGAAGTCCACGGTAGCTCTCGCTACGCTCGGCCTCGTGGACCTCGACCAACAGGTGACGTCGGGAGAGATCCTTTTTGGCGGTAAGAATCTCTTGTACGAAGGAGAGAGATACTGGCGCCGGATGCGCGGGTCAAGAATCGGGATGGTTTTCCAGGACGCCGGTTCGTCCCTGAATCCGGTGCTGACCATTGGAGAGCAGCTCATCGAATCCATACGGAGCCATCAGAATCTTAGTCGCCGCGAAGCCAGAGAACGCGCATTGGCGCTGCTGCAAGAAGTTGGGATCCCCGATCCTCCGTCGTCCATCAGCCGCTACGCCTTTGAGTTTTCAGGGGGGATGTGCCAGCGAATCGGAATTGCCTTGGGTCTCTGCGGCAGCCCTGAGCTTCTCATTGCGGATGAACCTACAAGCGCTCTGGATCCGACACTTCAGGCGCAGATCCTGGATCTGCTCCGGAAAATGAAACGTCATCACAATCTCGCATTGCTGCTCATAAGCCACGATCTGGCCCTGGTGGCCGAGTGCGCCGATCGCGTAGCGGTGATGTACCACGGGCGCTTGGTCGAGGCCGGCAGGTCAGATGAAGTCTTTGTACGGCCTGCTCACCCTTATACTCGCGCGTTGATTCACTCCCTGCCAAGGCTGGATTCTTCCGGGCGTAAGGAGCCGCTCACGCCTGTCTTGGGCTCACCCCCCGCTCCTGGTCAGGATCTCCCGGGCTGCGCCTTTGCTCCACGATGTCCCATCGCAGAGATCCAGTGCACGTCGGCGATTCCTCCACAGGTGGCGCTCTCGGACTCACACTGGGCTTCCTGCATAAAGGCTGGATGAATGGCGCCCTTGCTCCAGATACGAGGCCTCCGCAAGGAATTCCGGATCCGCCGTGCCGGAAGGGATGTTTCGGTCAAGGCCGTAGACGGAGTCGATCTTGAAGTCTTTCCAGGAGACACATTGGGATTGGTTGGGGAGTCCGGCTCGGGCAAGACCACACTCGCGCGCTGTGCACTGCGGCTGCTCGAGCCCACAGCGGGTTCGATCCTCTTCAACGGTGTTGATCTCCTTTCGCTGAACCCGTCGGCCCTGCGCCGAAAGAGACGGGAATTTCAGATCATTTTTCAGGACGCTGCCGCCTCTCTCGATCCGCGCATGACTCTGCGCGAGACTCTGCTCGAACCTTTTGAAGTCCAGGGAGTGGCAACCCTGCCGGAGAGGGAAAGCCGGGTCCGAGAGCTTCTGGAAGCTGTTTCCCTTGACCCCGCGCTCCTCGACCGTCTTCCAGGTTCACTCAGCGGCGGTCAACAACAACGTGTGGCAATTGCGCGCGCCCTTGCCTTGAAGCCGCGACTGTTGATCGCCGATGAACCTGTTTCAGCGCTTGACGCGTCTGTCCAAGCGCAGATTCTGAACCTTCTCTTGAAGTTGCAGAACCGCTTCGGCCTGACGCTGATATTGATTTCTCATTCATTGACGGTAATCCACTACCTGTCCACGACTGTGGCGGTGATGTATCTGGGAAGAATAGTGGAGGAGGGACCCACGGGGCAGTTTTTTACTTACCCCAGGCATCCTTACAGTCAGTTGCTGCTCCAAAGCATGCCCGTGCTTGATCCGGCTGCACGAAGGGAAAAACCTCCTTCGATAGGAGGCGAAATTCCTACCCCTGCAGCGCCTCCTGCCGGTTGCCACTTCCACCCCCGCTGCCCTAGGGTAATGTCAGAGTGCAGGAAAACTTACCCGGATCTCGTGTCCTGGGGACAAGACACCAAGGTTGCTTGTTTTTTGTACACATCAGACAGCGGTGGATCGTAGAAAGGACGTCTGAGAAGCTGTAAAAAAATTGACGTGACGTAGGGGCCCTGCGTGGCTCAGGTCTTTCTGTCAGAAGGACGCAGCTTTTCGTCTCTCTCCACTTTCCCGTCCAAGAGTCTGATAACTCGATGCGCATGCCCGGCGATGTCAGCCTCATGAGTCACTAGGACGATTGTGTTACCGCGCTTGTGGAGCGTATCGAAAAGATTCATGATCTCGGCGCTCGTGGCAGAATCAAGATTCCCGGTAGGTTCGTCTGCGAGGATGATAGAAGGATTATTGACCAGGGCCCGTGCGATCGCCACTCGCTGTCGCTGGCCCCCGGAGAGCTCGTTTGGTTTGTGGTACATTCGATCCCCTAGTTCCACCGCCTGGAGGGCCTTGATCGCGCGCTCCTTTCGTTCGGCGGCCGGAGTTCCATTGTAAATCAGGGGGAGTTCGACGTTGTGCAGAGCAGTCGCCCGCGGCAGAAGATTAAATGTCTGGAATACGAACCCAATCTCCTTGTTTCGGATCCGGGCTAATTCGTCGTCATTCATCTCTGAAACGAGCCGGCTATTAAGATAGTATTTCCCGTCTGTAGGTGTGTCCAGGCAACCGATCAGGTTCATCATCGTCGATTTGCCCGACCCGGAGGGGCCCATAATGGCCACGTATTCTCCTCTCAGGATCTCAAAGGACACGCCCCGGAGAGCATGAATCTCTTCTGCCCCCATTCGATACGTCTTCCACAGGTTCTCGGTCCGGATGAGTACTTCGTTGACGTTACCCCCTATTCCCATGAGCTTCCCTTGGAATGCGCAAGACTTCACTCACTTCTTCTTGTCAGCTTGGTTTTTGCCCGAGTTGTCAATCTTGACCAGCGCGCCATCCTTTATTGTCCTGAGGGTCTGAAAGCTGCCCGATACGACCTCCTCGCCTTCCGCCAGGTTTTCGAGGACTTCAATTTCGGAGTCGCCTGTAATGCCGGTTTTCACAGTCCGGAACCGGGCCAGTCGTTCTTTGTTAATGACGAACACACCCTGAAGTTCCTTCTTGGCAGCCTTCTTCTCTTTTGGGGAAGAATCCGCTCTGGCTACCGAGCCGGACTTATCATTCTTCTTCAGATCAGGCTCGTGATAACGACCGTCCTTGTCCACCGGTACTTCTCTGATCGTCAGGGCTTGGATAGGAACGACCAAGACGTTTTGCTTCGTTTCGGTGATCATGTCACCCGTACAAGACATGCCTGGACGAAGCTTGCGAGACGGGCTCGTCAGGGTGACGATCACCTTGAAATCCTTGGCTTCCTGCTGCTGTTGACCCGTTGCCGCAGTCTTGATCGGACTATTCCCAATCTCGGTGACTTCCCCTTCAAAAACCATGTCGGGTAAGGCATCTACCTTGATCTGAGCCTTATTCCCAAGGGCGAGATTGACAACATCGGTTTCGTCCACTTTCAACTCGGCCTGGATCACACTCAGGTCGGCAATCGTCATCAAAGTAGCCTGAGGATTGCTCATGATGCCCGGAACCGCTCTTTCCCCCTTCTCGACGAGGAGCTGCGTAATGACGCCGGTCAAGGGGGAGTAGAGGGTGGTCTTCTTAAGCTGGTCGCTGGCCCGCGTCAAGTTAGCCGCCATGGATCTTACACGGCTCGCGGCCGCCGCATAGGAACTCTTCATTTGCTGTATGTTGTTCTTTGAAACTTGGATCTGGGTCTCCATCTGAGCTACTTTTGCGCGGGCGACCTCGAGCTGTGCTTTCGCGGACTTCACGTCGTTCTGGGCCATCTCGTAGTCTTCCCTGGAAAGCAACCCTTCCTCGTGCAGCTGTTGCTTGCGCTTGAAGCTGCTTTGCATCCGGCTGTAGTTGTTTTCCGCCTGGTCGAGCTCGGCGCGCGCCGAGCGCAGCGACGCTTCCTGCTTGGCGAGGTCCGCCTCGGCATTCATGATCTGAAACTCCTGCCCGCGCGCGTCCGCCACTGCTCCTTCATGCTGAGCTCTCGATGATTGCGTCTCCGCTTCCGTCTGGATCGGATCAATGCGCAGCAGCACGTCTCCCTTCTGCACCTTGTCACCTTCATGCACTGGAAGCTCGGTAATCAGGCCCGCGATTTCAGACTGAAGGTCTACGAATTCTTTTGCGCGAATCTCGCCGCTGGCCGATACCTTGGCTTTCAGGACTTCCTTTCGTTCCACCTTCGCTGTTTGGACGGGAACCTCCTCCTTACGGGTCACTCGGATACCGATGAAGATACTCAGTCCCAATGCGACGGCGGCTCCGCACCCGATCCAGATTTTTTTCCTTTTGCTCATTTGGTGCCTCCGAAGGAACGTTCGATAGTACGAGTGCGCAACCGTAAAAGTTTCAGAACAAGTACTAAGATTGGCATAACTTACAGCATGTTACAGCCCGCGTCTGAGACTCTCAGCGCCAATACAGGATTACCCATTTTATATGACCCCACGGCGAAATGTAACTGCCCATGCTACAGTAACGTGGCGGCGATCATGAAATCCTTGGTGTCTTTTGGGACACGGATGTCACGGATGGATCGACTGTGTGTTAATCCGTCAAACCCGTGACAATCCGTGTCCCATAGCCACGTATCTGGCCAAAAAAAACGTCGCTGTATTCTGTGAAAAGAACTGCGCAGTTTGTCCGGCATCTTCCGTTTCCAATAGTCGCTCATGCGAATCGCGGCATCTGAGCACAACGAGAACCTTCGCCAGTTGGAGCACCTGGCTCCAATTGCGTTTGCCTTCTTGCTGAGATTTCTTACATGGGAGCAGGCTCTGATATTCGCATTCGTTGCGGTTCTTTACGCGGCTTTCGTCTCACCGAGGCTGTTCCGCGTCACCCAACGCCCGGAAGAACAAATCAAGGGATACTCAGCAGGCAAACTCGCGTACGCGTTTTCGGTCTTCACTCTTGTCCTCTTCTTCCGGGAGGACAAGCATCTGGCCGCCGTTGCGTGGGCAAACCTTTCTGTAGGGGACGCCGCCTCAAACCTCATTGGACGGAGATTCGGTCGCGCCAGACTGCCGTGGAACTCAAACAAGACCTGGCTTGGCACGTGCAGCAGCGTATTTTTCTCTTCCCTGGCTGGTTTTGTTCTCCTCCTCTGGACGGAATTCCCACCCCATTCAGGGAATTGGAATGCGCGACGCGGCCTTCTTTATTCTACAACTACAGCAATAGTATGCTCCGTCGTCGAAACTCTGCAGATTCCATTGGACGACAATCTCACTATTTGCCTGGCGGGAGGAACTTTCCTGCGTGGGTTGTCCTTGGCCAGGTGGCCTTCAAACTGGGCCTGGGACGAGTGGATTACGGGTTTGTTGGTCTCCGCAGGCACCGGATTGGCCGCATTGTCTTTGAAGACTCTTACCCTGTCTGGCCTTGTTTGCGGAGTCGTGATGGGAAGCGTGGTCTATTCTTCTTTCGGAGCGCAAGGATTTCTACTACTCGCAACGTTTTTCGTGCTGGGCAGCCTTTTCTCAAAAATCGGATATCGACGAAAACAGCTCGAGGGGACAGCTCAGCCCGATTTTGGCAGGAGATCGGCCCGCCATGTCTTGGGAAAAGGGTTTGCACCGCTTGTTGCCGGACTGGCCTCTATTTTCTTCGACAGTAAACAAATCACGAACGTGGGATTCACCGCTGCTGTGGCTACCGCGATATATGACACAATATCCACGGAGCTCGGCCAGCTTCTGGGGAGGCACACGATACTACTCACATCGTTGGAACATGTGCCGCGAGGGACCCCGGGAGCAGTGTCTCTCGCCGGAAGTACCGTGGGGCTCTTGGCAGCCGCAATGATCGGCTTTGAAGCCGTTTTGTTCAAGTTGATTTCACCCATAGGAATGGTCTGCATTCTTCTTTCCGCTTCGTTTTCCGTACACCTGGAGAGTTACCTGGCGGCTCACGGCCAGTCGGACAACGGTAGAAGCGGTCAACTATTGAATGCCTTTCATACGACGGTGTCCATGCTTTTGGCTATGTTGTTCGCCAAGGTCTACCTATAGACGCCAAGATGAAGGATTGGCGGATTTACTGCGAGTTTTCGCGGCCTTTCACACTGCTGATGCCCGGGGTCGGAATGATATGTGGGGGGCTCGCGGCCTGGGGAGCGCAGCCGAGGTTCGTGTCGTCATGGACGCATTCACCCTGGAGGGTGGCGTGGAATGTCGTGCTGGGGGCCGTGATGGCTGTTGTGCTGAATGCAGGATCCAACGGGCTGAACCAGATGTTCGACCTTCCGATCGACCGCATTAACAAACCTCAGCGACCCCTGCCTTCCGGAAGACTGAGAAGCCGAGAGGCCGCCGGTTTCACTTTGGGCGCTTTCGTGGTTGGACTCCTGCTCGCCTGGGTCATCAATTACCAGTGCTTGCTTCTTGCGGTTCTTGCTGGAATTTTCACTGTCTCTTATTCCGTGCCTCCATTCCGGACCAAACGCTGGGGAATTCTTGCCAACATCACGATGGCGGTACCCCGCGGGTTTCTGCTTCCCGTTGCCGGCTGGTCGACGGTCAAGACAATCTGGGTGGTGGAACCGTGGCTCCTCAGTTCAGTCCTGGGTCTATTCATCTTAGGGGCGGGCACCACGAAAGACTTTTCCGACATGGAGGGAGACCGCGCGGGCGGCTGCAAGACTCTTCCTGTGCTCTACGGCGTACGTAAAGCGGCGCTCCTTATCTCCCCTTTCTTTGTTTTTCCCTTTCTGTTGTGGGCCATACTTGTGAGACTGGGGAAGCTGACCGGACATCCGGCAGGAATCTATACCTTGTCGTTCTCCCTTCCGCTAATAGGGGCATACATCGATTACCGGATCTTGAAGAACCCGGACGAACTGAGCGCGAGTGAAAACCACGTATCTTGGAAGCTTATCTATTTGATGTCAATAGTCGCATATGCCGGAATCGCCGTCTCCTATCTTTTGCCGAGGCCTTAAAAATTTCACAACAAAGTTTTCATAATCCTGCGGCTCGCCACTGCGAATGAAAGTGCGCTTTCGGCGGTCAAGGAGCGGCAAAAGGTGGGAATAAGGTGAGAAGGCGACTGCCGAAAACGTATTTTCATAGGACACACGAAGGCGCAAATAATCGCAAAATCTCCGTTGTGATTTCTTCGCGTCTTTGCGTCTTGGCGGTGAATGCGGTCCTGGATCAGAATGGGTCGGATTGCTGATACTCTCCAAACACGCCCCGAAGGCAGTCCGAAATCTCCTGCACGGTGGCAAGCGCTTCAACTGCCTCCAGGATGCGAGGAACAAGGTTGTCTTGCCCCGTTGCCGCCTGTTGCAGACTCTCCAGCGCGCGACGTACTGCGCTACTGTCTCTTGTGTTCCTTAATTCCGCGAGCGCCCTCCGCTGGGATTCCGCAACCGAATCATCGATCGTGAAAACATCGACAGGAGCCGGCTCATCCCTTGCAAATTTGTTGACTCCGACAACGAGGCGCTCGCTAGACTCCACGCTCCTTTGGTACTCGTATGCCGACTCCTGAATCTCACGTTGAACGTAACCCGCCTCGATTGCCCGCAGCATTCCACCCATCTGGTCTATCTTTTGAATGTAGGTGGCGGCTTCGGACTCAATTTCGTCCGTCAAGGCTTCGATCGCATAGGAACCGCCAGTCGGATCAGCCGTGTTGATTACTCCGCTTTCGCAGGCGAGGATTTGCTGCGTACGCAGGGCCGTGTGGGCGGCCCTTTCACTTGGCAGTCCGAGCGCTTCATCCAGTGAATTCGTGTGAAGAGATTGGGTGCCACCCAGCACGGCGGCAAGAGCCTGGAGTGTCACCCGCACGATATTGTTTTCGGGCTGTTGGGCAGTAAGCGTACTTCCCGCAGTTTGCGTATGAAAGCGCAATGTCCAGGAACGCGGTTGCGTGGCCTCGAACCGCTCTCTCACGATCCGGGCCCAGAGGCGGCGAGCCGCGCGAAACTTGGCGATCTCTTCCAGAAAGTTGTTGTGGGCATTGAAGAAGAAGGTCAGCGTGCTTGCAAACTCGTCAATCCCAAGGCCCGCCCGCAGAGCGCAACGGACGTATTCGATCCCGTTGGCCAACGTGAAAGCCACCTCTTGAACCGCGGTGGATCCGGCCTCCCTGATGTGGTAGCCACTGATAGAAATCGGATTCCAGTTGCGGACCTCTGCCCGGCAAAACGCCAGGGTGTCGGCAATAATGCGGAGAGAAGGTCCTGGAGGGTAGATATATGTGCCACGCGCGATGTATTCCTTGAGGATATCGTTTTGAACAGTGCCTCGCAGCGAGTTCCAGTCGATATTCCTGCGCCGCGCGATGCCGAGAAGCATGCACAGCAGGATTGGCGCGGTGCTGTTAATCGTCATGGAGATCGAGACACGATCCAGAGGAATATCTTTCAGCAGGATTTCCATGTCCCGGAGCGTGCAGATCGAGACACCGACCTTGCCTATCTCACCCGCTGCCAGAGGGTTATCCGCGTCCAACCCCATCTGAGTGGGCAGGTCGAATGCGATGCTGATTCCGGTCTGCCCTTGGCCCAGAAGGTTAAGATATCGCCGATTGGATTCGCCCGCGGTACCAAAGCCGGCATACTGCCTCATCGTCCAGAGGCGCCCGCGGTACATGTTTCTATGTATCCCGCGCGTGAATGGGTATTCGCCTGGCTTTTCGGAAAGCCGGGAGCTCCCCGGTACCCGGGAACGATAAACAGCCTTTTGCTCCATTGCAAACTCCTAGAGTTGAGCGCCAGTATCCAGATCTCCTCAAACCCCCGCCAATCCTGAATTACAAGCGCCCTGACACGAGACAGACGAACGATGTTTGTGAAGTTCAACCTTGACAGCAAAACGAAGATTCCTTTAAGATGCAGTTCTAGCTGAATTGGCGCTGTGAAAATTTGATTCGTTGATTTCCTCTCAGCTAGCCTTCAGCAGAGGCTAACAGGAGACCCGGATGGCGGAAGCTGAAATCAGAAGACTGATGAAGTCGCTTGGGGAGACCATTAATGAGACCCTAAGCGACTCCCCCAAGATCAACGAGGCCATCCAGAATATCCGGGACGCCGGCTACGAAGTATTTTTGATAATCGAAGCGACCATTGGTTTCAACCGTAAGGGCAAGGGCGAGCGCGAGACGGTTGCAGCCCCCGCCAAGGTCGATGACCCGGTCCGCCTGCGGATCACCTCAGAAGACGCTAAGTTTTTAAAATCCCTCAAGATAGCAATAGATTCAGAGTAAGAGCAGCAACTACTGCACCAGAATTCTCGGGCCCTTGGGAGGTTTCACGTGTCCAATCTGTGCGGCCTGGACACCAGATCGCGACATTTCCTCCAGTATTCCATGTAAGTCTTTTGAATCCAATGATATAAGAAGTCCTCCAGAGGTTTGTGGATCCAGGAGAATGTTCTTGAGTGGTTCCGGCACGTCGGGGCTTACCTCCGTGAAGGGCTGGATCATTTTCCAAGTTGAAGCGACTGTTCTCGGCAGAAGTCCAGCTTTCGCAAGGTCATAAGCCTCTGCAATGTAGGGAACTTTCCCGGCATCTATATGGAGAGTGGCGTTGCTCGCGTTAGCCATTTCGAAAGCGTGACCCAACAGCCCGTTTCCTGTAACGTCTGTTACCGCGTGGCAGTTGTATCGCATCATGATCTCGGCCGCCGAACGGTTCAGGGAACTCATCACTTCAATCGCTTTCTGGGCGGCCTCTTGCGAGGTCTTGTTGAATTTTATGCCGCTTGTGAGAATGCCTATGCCCAAGGGTTTGGTCAAAACGAGAACATCGCCCGGCCGGGCTCCGGCGTTGGTAAAGATTCGGCCGGGGTGGATGAGACCTGTCACCGAGTAACCAAACTTGATCTCAGGGTCTGCCACGCTGTGTCCGCCCAAAAGTGCGACACCTGCCTCGTGGAGTTTCTCCGCACCCCCCTTCATGATGTCGGCCAATACTTGAAGATCCACGCCTTTTTCTGGAAAGCAGGTTATGGCCATGGCGGTGATCGGGGTACCGCCCATTGCGTACACATCGCTAAGGGAGTTAGCGGCTGCGATGCAACCGTAGAGGTGAGGGTCATCTACAATGGGCGTGAAGAAATCCACTGTCTGGACCAGCGCCCTTTCCTCGTCGATCTTGTATACCCCGGCATCGTCGGCCGTATCATAGCCCACAAGAACTTCCGGGTGTTTGTATCTGGGGATCTGGCTCAGGACCTGAGCCAAGCTGCCCGCGGACAGCTTGCTCGCTCAGCCGGCGCACGAGACCATCTCTGTCAGCCTAATCGTCGTTTTCATACCTTAGTAGTCCTTTTCACAAGTGGTCAAGGGGCAGAGGGGTCGAGGTTAATAAAGCCTACCCTTTGCCCCTTTGCCCTTAATGCTCCCGGTCGCGTATGATGGCGGCCTTTGACGTTTCCGGATTTGCCTCTACAATCTTTAGCATCGCGCCCTCATCAACCTTCACCATTCCTTTGCGATCCGTCATATTGCACTTTCCTTCAAAAATGGCACCGGCTTCAATGATAAGACATGGGGTGTACAGATCGCCATAGACCCTTCCTTCTTTACGAATCTCCACTCGTTCCAACGCCCGGACAGTACCGCGAAGCTCGCCGCTAATCGAGGCTCTCTTGACCGAAACGTCGGCTTCTACCCTTCCCTTCGGGCCGATGGCAAAGGTTGCGTCATCGGAACGCACCTTTCCTTTGAATGTCCCATCTACTCGCAGATCGTGGGTGAAATTCAATTCCCCTACGAGTTCCGCACCCGCACCGAGAACACTGAGGGCTTCGTTCGAACCCTCCCTGCTGAATTTCATGGCATGCCTCCTGTCTTCCCCTAAGGGCTCGCACAAGACTAAGTTGGCATTTTGGCGCGAGCGCTGGGCGGGCATCTGCGGCGTTGCTGCTCCTCGACGATGTCACCACATCGCCTGCGTCGCGGCGCCTTGCACCTGCCCGCCCGGCGCTCGCGCCTCGTAGGGCTGCGGCTCCCATGCCTGGCAAACTATTGAGGTTTGCTGGTTATGATTCAATTGGGCATGGGAACCCGCAGCAAAATGCCAAAATTATTCTTGCGCGAGCCCTAAAGAGTTCTTGGCTGTGAGAACGCCGTAAATTCGCTCGAGGTCTTCCGGGCTGTAGAAAAAGATCTGGATTTTACCACTACCCGGATTTCCCCTGGTGTTGACGATTTCCACTTTAGTGCCAAAAATCAGTCTCAGTTTGTCCGCTGCGGCAGAAACGTTCGGGTCCGGAGCGTTGCCAGCAGGCGTTTTTTTGGCCTGTCTCTGTGCCCATTGCTCTGCCTCCCGAACCGACCATGATTTCTCCACAATTGCGTGCGCGATCCGGGTCATTTCCGCGGAACCGGCATTGGACGCCAGAAGCGCTCGCGCATGTCCCGCGGAAAGCTTCCCTTCCGCGACCAGAACCTTCACACCGGGGGGGAGCCTGAGCAGCCTGAGAGCGTTCGCAATGGTGCTCCGTTCCTTGCCCAGTTTGGTTGCCAGTTGGTCTTGTGTCAGACCCAGCGTTTCGAGCAGATTCTGATATGCCTGTGCCTCTTCCACAGGGTTGAGCTGTTCCCGCTGGATGTTCTCAACCAGGGCGAGCTCCAAAAGCTTGTCGTCGGGAACGTTTCTAACGACGGCCGGTATCTTGAGCAGCCCCGCCCTCTGAGCGGCGGCCAGGCGTCTCTCGCCTGCTACGAGCTGGTAACGATTTCCAAGCGGTCGTACGAGAACGGGCTGCAAGACTCCGTTTTCCCGAATGGAGGCAGCCAGTTCCTCCGTCCGCGACTCCTCGAGCTTGAAGCGAGGCTGGTCGGGATTGGGTTCTATCCGGTCGATATCTATTTCGTTCGGGACTACAGCGGGCGCATCGATTTCGGGAATCAGCGCACTGAGACCTTTACCCAACGCTTTCCTTTTCATGATTTAGTATTTCCCTCGCAAGATTAACATAGCTCTCGGCCCCTTTGGATCGTATATCATAGATAATAATTGGCTTACCAAAGCTTGGAGCCTCAGCCAATCGGACATTTCTCGGAATTACCGTATTCAGCATTTTCCCGGAGAAGAAATTTTTCAAATCGGCGCGCACCTGGTTGGCGAGATTCGTTCGCTCATCAAACATGGTAAGGACAACGCCGAGTATGGAAAGGTCCGGATTGTAGTTACTTCGGACTCGATTCAATGTTTCCAACAAATCGGTGACGCCTTCCAAAGCGAAGTACTCGCACTGAATGGGTATCAAGACCGAATCGGCAGCAACAAGAGCGTTCAGAGTCAGAACATTGAGGGAGGGGGGAGTGTCCACAATAACAAAATCAAATTGCCCGGCGACGTGACACAAGAGGCGTTTCAAAATGAACTCTCTCTCGGGCACCTCGATGAGCTCAACGACGGCACCCGTGAGATTCTTGTCTGCGGGAATGAGCTTAAGGTTCTCCAGGTCCGTGTCGAGAATGATGCCCTTCAAGGGTTCGTCAAGGACAAGGGAATGGTATATGCTTTTTTGCACGCAATCCTTGGAAGTGCCGAGACCGCTTGTGCAGTTGGCCTGCGCATCCATATCCACAACGAGCACCTTCATGTCCGCGGCGGCCAACGCGGCTCCTAGATTAATCGCGGTCGTCGTTTTTCCAACTCCTCCCTTTTGATTCGCGATGGCAATCGTCTTCCCCATCCCGTCTCCCGGTGCCGGCCGATTTTTACGCGGAGGATAGCACAAGGGCATACACACCAAAATGAAAAAGTGCTTCGTTCGCCACCCGCATTGTTTCACGTGAAACAGAACTGCTTCCCGAAGGCATGTTTCACGTGAAACGGACGGGCAACGGTCGTAAAAAATCGACATACCCGTAGGGGAGGCCCTGGCGCCCGCAAGGTCCCCGCTATTCTTGTCCGCACGGGCGACCACATAGGGCCGCCCCTACGAACTCGAAAACAGAAACGTAGGAGCTCTCGCGGTACGGACACCTGAAACGCTCTATGAGGCGCACGAAGCGCAGGAAAGTTGCTGGACTTTCCACCGGAAGCCTCCTGCCATGGAAGAGCCAGAGTTGGGTCGCTGGAAGTGCACGCGCGCGGATCAGCGAAAGCTCCCGGCCATTTAGGCGAACCCCCTTCCAGGAAACAATAGACCAGCGGCCTTCTGCTGATGACTTCCGAAGAAATTCTTCAAGCCTCAGGTTGTGCACGACGACCCCGGAGAGCTGCAACTCCGCCAGAACCGTCTCCAGGAACGCGGCCCGCTTGCCACGCGCTTCCACCAGATCCAGATGCGCGCCCGATCGCAAAATCCGGATGATCAGGGCGGGAAACCCGGCGCCGCTTCCTATGTCCAGGTGTCGTTGTGCGGATGCAGGGTAAAGGGCTCCGGCCCAGAGGGCTTCTTCAAACAACGGCTTCAGCCGGGACCACTCTGTGGAGCCGGTCAGATTGATCCTGGACCCCCATTGTAGAAGCAGGCGGTAGTAACGGATCAAAAAGTCCTGTTGCGGGCTTTGCGCGGGGAGTCCAAAACCTTCCAGGAATTCCTTGAGCTCCCCTTCGGTCATAGCCGCTTAGCATTCTTGCCGGCATCTTACGGACACGGATCTCACGGATCTTCACCGATAGACCCCGTGGCAATCCGTCGAACCCGTGAAAATCCGTGTCCCCAGCCGTCGTGCAAGAATGCGTTGCCGCGCTGACGAAAAGGGCCGCTTAGGGATTGGCGTGACGCCTGGATTGTCTTAGCTCGAGCTGGATGCCCAGAATCGAGACCGCGGCAGGTGTCACGCCGGGGATCCTTCCCGCCATTGCGAGATCCTTTGGGCGTATGCGAGACAGCTTCTCGCGGATCTCGCGACTCAAGCCATCAATTTTGTTGTAATCGATGTCCGGCGGGATCTGGCGCGAGCTCATCCTCTTTAGCCTCTCCGCGTCCTTCATTTGCTGCTCTATGTAACCCTCGTAGCGGACCTCTATCTCCGCCGCTTGGCGGACCGCGGGGGGAAACCAGAGACCCTTTAGGCGCAGAATCGCTTCGAAGTCGTCGATCGAGACGTCCGGACGACGCAGGAGCTGCTCCAGGCTCTGCCCCTTCACAGCCATGACGTCCATCCTGGCGGCAATAGTCGAACCCGGGGCCTCAGCTGGATTCCAACGGTGCTCTTGCAGAAGTGCTCGGAGAGAGCGGACCTGCTCATACTTTCGCTGCAAACGCCCGAAATCCTCGCCGGCCACAAGCCCGAGGCGATATCCCAGGGGTGTGAGCCGCCAGTCGGCATTATCAATTCGCAACAGCAATCGAAACTCGGACCTGGACGTGAACATGCGATAGGGCTCATCCACTCCACGCGTCACCAGGTCATCCACCAGAATTCCGATGTAGCTTTCGCCGCGAGGAAAGATCATGCCCTCCCGGCCTGAAGCCTTCAGGGCGGCGTTGATTCCTGCCACTATCCCTTGCGCCGCAGCTTCTTCATAGCCAGTGGTCCCGTTTATTTGGCCCGCATGAAAAAGGCCTTGAACCCGCTTGGTCTCCAGCGTCGGGTACAGTTCGGTCGGCGCGATGAAATCATATTCGATGGCATATCCAGGCCTGATCATGAGAGCCTTCTCCAGACCCGGGATCGAACGCACCATCTCCAGCTGGATCTCTGCAGGCATGCTGGTGGAGAGGCCGTTGAGATACACTTCGCGGGTTTCCAGTCCCTCAGGCGCCAGGAAGATCTGATGGCGTTCCTTGTCGGCGAACTTGACGATCTTGTCTTCGATGCTCGGACAATAACGAGGCCCGACACCGACAATTCTCCCTCCATAAAGCGCCGATTTTTCAAGATTGGTCCTCAGCAGCGCGTGAAGCCGCTCGTTCGTATAACCGATGTGGCAGGAGACCTGCGCCAGTGCACAAGCGGTCGTCCGAAAAGAGAAAAAAGTGGGTTCGGAATCTCCACGCTGTTCCTCGAATCCGGAATAATCGATGGTTTGCCCGTCGAGCCGGGGAGGCGTGCCGGTCTTCAGACGGCCGATGCCGAATCCAATCTGTTTAAGATACTGTGCCAGCAAGACCGACGGTGACTCTCCGGTCCTGCCCGCCGGATAGCGCCGCTCACCAATATGAATCAGCCCGTTCAGAAACGTTCCGGTGGTGATCACGACGGACCCCGCTCGAATCCGTCTCCCATCCACGACCTCGATCCCGCACACCTGCCCACGGCTCAGAATGAGACTGACAACTTCCGATTGTCGCAGGAACAGACCGGCTTGCCGCTCCAGAACTCTTCGCATCTCTATGCGGTATTTAGACTTATCCGACTGACAGCGGGGGGATTGAACCGCCGGGCCGCGGCTGCTGTTGAGCAGACGAAACTGGATGCCGGTTCGATCGGCCACCTCGCCCATGACGCCGCCGAGGGCGTCTATTTCACGCACCAGATGACCTTTTGCGATCCCCCCAACCGCGGGGTTGCACGACATCTGGGCAATGAGATCAAGATTCACCGTGACGAGAGCGGTCTTTGCCCCCATGCGTGCAGCGGCCATCGCGGCTTCGCAACCCGCGTGCCCGCCTCCTATGACTACCACGTCGAAAGCTTCCTGAAATTCGCTCATCCCCTGACCCCGTGAGGCCCTGAAATCTGATTGTACCAGACCGGTGCGGCCTGGTCGCGGATTTAGCCACAGAGGCGCGGAGACACAGAGAAAATCGAGAATAGCGGATGGAGGATGGCGAAACAGTCTTCCTATCCTCCATCTTCGATCTTCGATTCTCCATTTTCGCTCTCTGTGTCTCCGTGGCCAATGATATGCAATTTCCTATTTCCTATTCCTATTTTCCGACGCAAAAACGCGAGAAGATCTCTGTCAGAAGGTCTTCTACGCTGGTTTCACCCGTGATCTCACCGAGCCGCCGGAGCGCGTCGTGAAGCCCGACGAGGACAAACTCCTCGGACAACCCGCCCCGCAATGCTTCGCTCGCCCGAGTGAGACCGCGCTCGGCGTTTTCCATGCATTGGCAGTGCCGCAAACTGGTCAACAGGAAGCCGTCCCGCTCTGCTGGCCGGCCTCCGAAGAGTTGCGACAGGATCATCTCGCGAAGGTGCTCAACTTGCCACCCTGTCTTGGCGGAGACTTCAACGCTCGGCCAGCATCCGGCATAGGAGGTCTGTTCGTGATCCGGCCAGGCCGCTTCCAGATCGCACTTGTTGAAGACCACGACGCATGGCAGACCCGCCATGCGTCCTTTCAGGCAATCGTCTTCCTCGGCACGCGGCTCGCTCCTGTCCAGCACGAGAAGAAGCGCATCCGCTTCCGCCATGGCGCGCAAGCTCCGGTCCACACCGAGCTGCTCCACACGGTCGCCCGACACGCGCACTCCCGCTGTATCCAAAAGCCGCACGGGAACGCCATCGAGGCTCATTTCTTCAGAGACCAAATCCCTTGTGGTGCCGGGAATTTCGCTGACAATAGAGCGTTCCTGCCGGAGAAGGGCGTTGAAAAGGCTGCTCTTTCCAACATTGCTGCGGCCTACGATCGCCATGGTGAATCCGTCGCGGATGAGCCGGCCGCGGCGGTAGGACTCGATCCAGGCTCCCAGTTGTCCTTGAAGGCCTTCGAGTTTTGCGCCCAGAGCTTCGCGCGATTCCAGGGGCAGATTCTCTTCCACGAATTCCAGGGCGCACTCCAGCTGCACGATAATGTCAATGAGAAGCGTTTTCACCGGCTCCAGCTGACGCGCCAGCTCCCCCGAACGCTGCCTGGCGGCTACCTGGGCCTGATACAGAGTCTTTGCTTCGATAATATCCTGCACGGCTTCGGCTTGTGACAAATCCATGCGCCCTCTCAAAAAAGCCCGCAAGGTAAACTCGCCTGGTTCCGCGAGCCGGGCGCCCTTCGCGCACAGGCAATCGAGAACAGCCGAAACCAGAACCGGACTGCCGTGCATGGAAATCTCCACCACGTCCTCGCCCGTATAGGACCTCGGAGCTGGGAAACACGTCACGAGAACCTGATCGAGATCCTTGCCTCCTCCCTCCGGATCACGGATCGTTCCCAAAACAGCGCGTCGTGGAGCCGGCTTGGATCCTCTGGTGACAAACACCTCGCGTATAAGCGATAAGCTCTCTGGTCCGCTGACGCGTATCAGCGCGATCCCAGCGCGCCCCGGCGCGGAAGAAAGGGCACAAATGGTGTCGTTCGGATCGCCCATATGAGTCTGAAGATTGCCGCTGGTCGAGGCGAGGGTGGGGCGGGGCTGTCCTGCACGCCCGACGGCTGGCCTTTGCCTTCTGTCAATCGTCGAAAAGGATGATTCAAAGACAACGCTACATGACGCCGCTTAGGGAGGAAACTAAGTAGTCCTATTCAAATACAGAAACGCATTTTTTTCGAAGAACGAGCTATGGGACACGGAATCTCACGGATCCGACTGATGAACACGGAACCGATCTATCCGTGAAGCTCCATCAGTTCCGTGTTCATCCGTGTCCTACGCACTAGGATTTCATCATAGTCGCCAGCGAGAAATATGTCGCTGTACTTGAGAACAAGTGAACCAAGGGTCAGGAAGGGTATATGGTAATACTCCGGCACTCGCCGTCGCCCTGGCTCTGCGAGCGAACCCCCTCGATCGCCGCCAACGCAAGGTGAACGATTCTACGCTCTTTGGGGGTCATGGGCTGTAGACTCAAAGGTTTCTGCTGCGCCAGCACCTTCTCGGACGCCATCTGAGCCAGAAGAACAAGCTCCGCTTCTCTGTGCTGTCTATAATTATCCGAATCGAGAACGATTGCGGGATACTCTTCCCTCCCAATTCTGAATACCTTGTTAACCAGATATTCCATGCTGTTAAGGACGGCTCCTGAACCGGCGAGGAGGAGAGGCCGATCGGGACCTGAGAGGTTGATGCAAGTTGTTCCGCTTACTGCCTGGCTATCGATGGCCAGATCGAGCTTCAAACAGCGCACGATATCCCTGCACAACTGCACAATCGCCTGGAGCCGATCTGCCGGCATTTCTGCTCTCTCATTGCTTGGATTTGCCGGCCCGCTTTCCGTCGTCACGCATCCACCTTTCCGTCAGTTTCTGGAACCCGATTTGAAAGATATTACTGCACAGAAAATAGAGGTTCAAGCCGCTGGACACGTTCAAGAACATCAAAGTGAAGACCGCGGGCATCATCATCATCATCTTTGCTTGCGCGGGATCGGCACCCGGCGCCATTGGGGTTATCTTCTGTGAAACCAGCATGGTGATCCCCATGACGATAGGAAGCACGTAGTAAGGATCCTTGGTTGAGAGATCCCAAATCCATCCAATGAAGGGAGCCTGTCTCAACTCGATGGAGGAGGCGAGTAATTGATAAAAAGCAAACAGGAGCGGCATCTGTAAGACCAAAGGGAGACAGCCACCCAGGGGGTTCACGTTGTGCTCCTTGTAGACTGCCATGATCTCCTGGTTCATCTCCGCCTTGCGAGGATCGGTTTTCTTGTAGCGTTTGTACTTCTCCTGAATCTCCTTGATCCTGGGCTGCACCACTGCCATTTTTTTCATCGACAGCATCTGCTTGAGGCGGAATGGGAAAAGCAGCAAGGTCAACAACAGTGTGAGCAGAATTATCGAGACGCCATAGTTGTGCACGTACCGATTGATCCATTTCAGCGAGAACAACAACGGCCGAACCAGGATCGAAAACATGCCGAAGTCAATTACCTTCGTAAGATCGACTCCCTTCACAGCCTCCAGGACCTCCTGATCCTTCGGTCCCAGAAAGAGGCGGAATTCCGAGGACCCCATTATCGGTATCGTGAGAGGCATCAGATCCCGGGAGACTTCCTTGCCGTCAAGTCCAACGGTCTTAACCGGCTTTTTCTGAAGCTCAAAGGCTGTGAATGGCCTTGACGGAATCGCGATTACCGCAAAATAGTGCATGTCCAGCCCAACCCAGTTTATTGGCCCGTCAATCCTCGCGACTTCATTTTCCTTTTTGGGCGGACCTTCCCTGTGGACTTTATCCCCCCTCATGGATACCGAGCCCAACTGCGCGGAGGGATTGAGAAGATGTTCGTGCTCCGGACCGATGTCCTCTCCCAGAAGAATTCTGGCGACCGCCGGCTTTCCAGCAATTTGAATGGTCGTGGAGAAATTCACGAGATAATTGTCGTTTTCGAACTGGTAGCGCTTCTCGATCGCAAGCTCGCCGTGTTGCAAACGCAGCACCACAGTCAGGGGAGGGACGTAAGCTCCATCCTCGCCGCCGTGTCCCTGCACCTCGACTTCGTAATACTCCCCATCGGCCCGCCAGTTTAGCGCAGGATCATCCAAAATGAGGGAACCGGGATAGGGTCGCGTATCCACTCCGTGTCCCGCCGCCACCATCTCAAAGGCCTCGCCTTTGCCTGATTTGTACCTCTTGAGCACCCAGCTGGTAACTACCCCTCCTCGATTGTCCAGGACCGCCCGGTACAGATCGCCATCAACCACTGTGACCCGGGCGCCGGTTTTTGTGTCGGAAGGGTTGGAAGGGATCCGTGCGACGGGCTTTTCCGGTTCTGGTTCCGCCGCCACTTTCGGCGGCACAATGGGATTTGGCAGCGTAGAAGTGGTTTTTTGAGGCGCGGGCCGGTTTCGCCCGGCTTGAGCCAATCTCCGCTCCTCGAAATACCTGAACGCCAGGAGCACCAGGATCGAAAGTGCAACAGCCACTAACGCTCTTTTTTCCATTCCTCGACTCAAAAGGAAGTGTTCAGGGGACCGGGTCAAACCCGCCGGCGGAAAACGGGTGGCACCTTAGAAGGCGCCTTGCCCCAAGGGAGATCCCCCCGATGACTCCCTTCTTTTCTACGGCCTGGCACATGTATTCGGAACACGTGGGCTCAAACCGGCAAGCCTGCGGCAACCAAGGAGAAATAAAACGCTTGTACACGCGAAGGACAAAGAGAATGGCCCTCTTCATCGTCTCCCTCTCACTCGCCCATCCTGTGCATGGCGGCTTGGAACTCCGCGCTCAGCGCGTGGAAGGAGACCGTGGCGCAGTGACGCTTGGCGTTTACCACGAAATCGAAATGATGTGGGATGTTATCGCAGGACCTTCTAAAGATTTCCCTGAAACGGCGCTTGACACGATTTCGGACCACTGCATTTCCGATCCGGCGCGAAACCGTAACCCCAAGCCGGTGATGCTCCATACTATTCGCCAACCCGAAGAGGACGAAACTTCCCGAATGCACCTTCCGGCCGCTATCGTAAATTCTCTGGTAGTCCGAAGATCGAGATACTCGATATCCTTTAGGAAATCCTTCGTGGGCTTTTCTAGCCACTCACGGTCAGCCTCTTTCGCCCTTTCGCCCGACGACGTTTCAGAACCAGCCGGCCCCCTTTGGTCGACATGCGCGCGCGAAATCCGTGGGTCTTTTTTCGCCGGCTGTTGTTGGGCTGGAATGTCCTCTTCATGGTAGCCACCTCGCTCCGGTTGCCAGAAAACAGAAATGATATGAAGAGGCCCGGGCAAATGCAAGGATAACATTCCCCTCGCCTCGCCGCGAACGCCGTTCGCCCCGATTGGGACACAGAGACACGGCGACACCGAGAAAGCGTTATCTCTGTGTCTCCAGTGTCTCTGTGGCTAAAGTCTCAAACCTGATTGAAGACCTTGCGGAAAACTGCATCGACATTGCGAAGTTGCAACTCCGGATTCACCACAGATCGGATCTCCTCCTCGGTCAGAACCCTTGCGATGTCGGGATCTTCCCGAAGCACCCGGAGGAACTCTTTATCTTCATCCCAGACCCTCATCGCACATCGTTGAACCCAGCTGTAAGCTTCTTCCCTTAAGACGCCTTTCCGCGTCAGGTCGAGAAGCAACTGGCCGGAATAGGCCAGCCCCCGAGTCAGCTCCAGGTTCTTCAACATACGTTCCGGGTAGACTACGAGCCCCCGAACGATTCTCGTCATGGAGCGCAGCATATAACAGAGCACGGAAGTGGCATCCGGAAGAATTACGCGTTCAGCCGAGGAGTGGGATATGTCGCGCTCGTGCCAGAGCGCGTTGTTCTCAAGCGCGGTTGCGGCATAACCCCGCAGCAGGCGCGCCAAACCGCAGATTTGCTCGCACTTGACCGGATTGCGTTTGTGGGGCATCGCAGACGAGCCTTTCTGTCCCGCGGAGAAGGGTTCCTCAACTTCCCGAACTTCCGTGCGTTGCAGGTGGCGAATCTCCGTGGCGAATTTCTCGAGCGAAGACCCAATTATAGCCAACACCGACAAGTACTCGGCGTGGCGGTCCCGCTGGAGTGTCTGAGTGGAGGCGCGAGCCGCCTCGAGCCCCAACCTCTGGCACACCCGGGCCTCCACATCCGGGTCCAGATGCGCGTAAGTCCCAACCGCTCCTGAGATCTTTCCAACCCGCATCACCTCGGCGGCGCGTCGCATCCTCTCACGGTTCCGGCGCAGCTCTTCATACCAGACGGCCAACTTGAGGCCGAAGGTGGTCACCTCGGCATGCACACCGTGCGTGCGGCCCATCATGATAGTTTTGCGGTGCTCCTGCGCGCGACGCGCTGTCTCGTCCATGAGCTCATCGAGGGCGTTCCGAATCTTCTGGTTCGCATCGCGCAGCTGCAAGGCCTGAGCCGTATCAATCACGTCGGTCGACGTGAGTCCCCAATGGATGTAGCGGGAATCCAGTCCGACAGATTCCGCCACGCTTGTTGTAAAAGCGATCAGGTCGTGTTGCGTCACGGCCTCAATTTCGCGAATTCGTTGTACGGAAAACCCGGCCTTCTTGCGAATGTTTTCCATCGCTTCTTCCGGAATCCAGCCTTTCTCCAAAAGAACCTCGCACACCTCGATCTCCACGCGGAGCCAGGTGCGAAACTTGTTCTCCTCGGACCAGATTTCCGCCATATCCGCGGGCAGGTAGCGATCGATCATTCGCTTTCCTGGGGTCAGGTCTTGAAAATTGAATTTTTCGGTCGCAGTACTCGCAACCCTTGAGACGCGTTAGAAACGAAAACTTCAATTTTCAAGACCTGACCCTAATAACAATACGCCGTGCTGATTTGGTTGGCGCTGGCCAGCGCCAATTTGGTCTGATTGGCGAGAAGCCGCGACCTTTGTTCCAGCGCCTTCCTCGCTGACAAGAGAGCCAGCTCCGGCAGGTTGTTCTTCTCGCTCAAATGGGCGAGTATTACATGCCGGGCTTTGCCATCGAACCGTGTCCCGAGGTACTCCGCGACCACGTCGTTTGAAAGATGCCCTCTGCGGCTCATAACCCTTTGCTTTAGGGCCCAGGGATAAGGACCCACTCTCAGCATGTTGATATCATGGTTGGACTCCAGAACGATCGCATCGCAGCCCTTGAGGCGCTCGACCACAAGATTGGTGATGTACCCCAGATCCAGGACCACAGCTATTTTTACGCCGTCCTTCTCAATGCGGAATGCAATCGGGTCTACCGAGTCGTGGGGCACGGCAAAGGGAGTAAACAGCAAGCCGCTCACATCGAATGGAACCCCGGATTCGATGCGCTGCCGTTTGCGCGGATCGAGCCGCATTTCTGATGCCTGAAGAGCCCCATCCGTAATGAACACTGGCACACCCAGGTGTTTTGCCAAGGGAGCCACACCCCGGCAATGGTCGCCGTGCTCATGGGATACGACGATCGCACTTATCCTCTCCGGGCTCAACCCGTATTCTCGTAAACGGCGCGCCGTTTCGCGACCGCTCAGACCCACATCCACGAGGATGTGAGCGTCTCCGCTGCTTACCAGGGTGGAGTTTCCAGAGCTCCCGCTGCCAAGCAAAGTGAAACTGAGACCCATGCGATCATACCTTCAATGCGATCGATTCCAATTGCCCGCAGTCATCGCCGGCGATGGCTGTCAAAGTCAGGTACGAAGGGTCAAAGATCTGCCTGGCCAGCCTGCGAACCTCACTGGCTTTGACCCGGTCGATGCTTTCGAGAACCTCCTCGAGCTTGTAGAACCGGCCATAATAAATCAATTGCTGCGCGAGGTGGGTCATCCGGCTGCTGGTGCTTTCCAGACTGAGCATCACCGAACCCTTGATGTTTTCCTTGGAACGATTCAGCTCCTCCGATGGCACCAGCTTCTCGCGCAGGTTTCTGAATTCCTTGAGGACCAGCTCCACCACCGCGGCCGCTGAACCGGGGGCTGTTCCGGCGTAGACTACGAGCGCCCCCGCATCGCGATATAGATCCAGGTTGCTGTAAATGGAGTAGACGAGACCACGTTTCTCGCGGATTTTCTGGAAGAGCCGCGAGCTCACTCCGCCGCCCAGTACGTTACTCAGAAGGTGGATAGTGAATCGGTCTTCGGATATCAAGGACGGGCACACCGTGCCAACACAAATATGGATCTGTTCCAGCTTGGACTTGCGCCGGATATCTCTGGCGGGGTGAACCACGGGAGGCGCCCCGGGATCGGTGGGGTCTCCAGTTTGGAGCTGCGAAAAGTATCGCGCGGCCAGATCCTGAACCGTTGGATGTTTTATGTTACCCGCCACCGAAATCAAGGTATTGCGCGCGGTGTAGTTGCTCTTGAAAAATTGCACCACGTCCTTCCGTGTGATGCGGGCAACAGATTCCTTGGTTCCAGAGATAGGACGCCCAAGCGGATGCCCTTGCCAAAACCTCTCGAGGAAGATCTCATGAACGAGATCCTGCGGCGAGTCCTCCACCATGTTGATCTCTTCGAAAATCACATTGCGCTCGCGCTTCATTTCGACCGCGGGGAACGTTGGATTGAGAACGATATCCGAAAGAAGCTCGAAGGCAAACGGCAGATGCTCGTCCAGAACCCTTGCATAGAACCCTACGTACTCCTTATCTGTAAATGCGTTGAGCTGTCCCCCTACGGAATCGATCGCCTCCGCAATATCCGAGGCCGAACGGGATTTCGTGCCTTTGAAGAGAAGGTGCTCAATGAAGTGAGAGACGCCCGTCGCGCCATCTCGCTCGAACCGCGAGCCGCATTTGACCCAGACGCCGATCGAGACGGATCGAAGATGAGGCATGACCTCTGTGGCAACCACGAGGCCGTTTTTCATCTCCTTCTTTCGAACATCCATTCAATTGCAGGTACGGTTCCAGTCGTCCACGTGAAACCCAGGTCTCTCTTTTAACGTATTTAGTATCACAGTGCCCTCGCCCGTTCAACACCAGGCGGAGATGACCGGCAGCTGTTCACTGCACTCGCCGACTGTGGCAACCCCGATTTAGCCACCGAGACACGGAGAAAAATTGAGGATGGAAGATCAAGGCTAGAGGATGGCGAAACAGTTTTTCCATTCTCCATCTTCTACCCTCTATCTTCTAGCCTCCACCTCCGTGTCTCCGCGGCTCTGTGGCTGAAGGTTGGATTTGACCCTATGGTGGAGGAGGATGACGCCGAAACTCGAACGTGCTATCGTGAATTGTTTCAAAGTGAGACATGGGAAGCAAGTCGTGGGGACTGACAAGACGAACCTGGTGGGAGCTAGCCTCGAAGAGCTGACCTCCGTCGTTCAGGATCTCAGCGAACCCTCCTATCGCGCCCGCCAGATATACGCAGGGATTTACTGCCGCCGCCTGCGCTCGTGGGAACAATTCACCGACTTGAGTAAGGGACTGCGGAAGAGGTTGGAGGACGCCTACGTCATCGAGTACCCTCCTGTCGCAAAGACCTTCGAATCAAGGGACGGAACTCGCCGCTACCTTTTCGAAGTTTCACCCGGCCAGAAGATCGAATCTGTTTTCATCCCCGAAGAACAGAGGGAGACGTTCTGCATTTCTTCACAGGTGGGCTGCGCCGTGGAGTGCCTGTTTTGCGTCACCGGCAAACTGCCGATGCGCAGGAACCTCTCGGCGGGAGAGATTGTGGCGCAGGTCCTCAGCCTTGAGCAGTGCCGTGGTTGTGCACCAAAGAGGTTAAACATCGTGATCATGGGTATGGGGGAACCGCTCCATAATTATGAGAACGTCATGAAGGCAGTACGGTTGATGACGGACAAGGAAGGGATGGCGATCTCGCCGCGCCGGATTACATTGTCAACGTCCGGCGTAGTGCCTCAGATAAAGCGCCTGGCTGCGGAACCGGTGATTCCAAACCTGGCGATTGCCCTCAATGCGACGACGGACGCGGTGCGCGACGTCTTGATTCCCATCAACAGAAAATGGGATATCGCGACGCTGCTCGATGCCTGCCGCCGCTTCCCGCTGGAACGCCGGCAGCGCATCACCTTTGAGTATGTCCTCATCGAAGAGGTGAACGACACCCCGGAAGATGCCCGCAGGCTGGTTGCGTTGCTCGAGGGGCTAAGGAAGAAAATCAATCTCATTCCGCTCAACGCTGACCCCTGGGTCCCCCTGAGGACTCCCAGCGAGGATCGCATCCTCGCTTTTCAAAAGATACTCACCGACCATAGCATTACAGTCTACATACGCCGTCCCCGGGGCCAGGACGTGTCCGCCGCGTGTGGCATGCTTGCGGGAAGGGACCAAGCTCAAGGCGATCTCCTCCATCCACCCCCCAAGCCGGTCGAAGAATCGGCCCTGGCCCGCCTCGGTCTGTAACGAAAGCGCAGCCGTCACGGAAAACGCTTCTTGATTCTTGGAGTCTTCGTGCTGGATCGTGCGCAGCCTTTACCACCAAGACACGAAGACACAAAGAACCGCCAAGTTTTGGGTTGCGGCTCGGCCGCGCTGTGAACTTTGCACCGCCAAGTCGAGTTAGGCCGTTATGCACGCTCAAACGAGAATTTTGTTCTCGTTTCAAGAATCCAGAAGCCAGAATTCAGAAGAGAGAGGACAGAATCAACTCACCGGCTTGAGCTTGCCATTCTGGCTCCTGAATTCTGGATTTCATATCCCGCTGCTTTTTAGCGGGATATCAAGGGGCGAAGCCCCCTGCCTAGTTAGACCAAGCCGATGACTCCCATCAGTCGGCCGGAGCGAGGCCCCTCACGGCGAAAGGAGAAGAACTCGTCCGCACAACATCGGGTACATTTCCCAAGATCGTAGACTCGCTCGGAAGACGCACCGGCTTCCTCAAACTGAATCTCCAAGGCCCGCCGAAGATCCAGACGTAACCTTCCGGAGGCGCTGGTTTGTCCTAATTGGACGCCGGCGAACTCCGTCTGGAACGCCCGCAGCACCTCGGGACCAACTTCAAAACAGCAGGACCGGATGCCTGGCCCCACGGCTATCAGAAGGCGGGCGGGATCACAGCCGAGACTTTCCCGCATCTTTGCGATGGTCTTCGCCGCAATGCGTGCCAGAGTTCCGCGCCAGCCGGCATGAACGGCGGCTATGGCTTTTGTCTCCGGGTCCACAATCAGAATAGGAAAGCAGTCGGCTCCTTGAACCGCCAGTACCAGGCCCAAGGAGCGGGTCACCAGCGCGTCCCCCTGTGGGCTTGGATTCCGTTGATCTGGTTTTTCCTCTATGATATGCACTCGGTCCGAGTGGATCTGAGACAGAGTTACCAGAGCGTCAGGGAGCTCCAGCGCGTGCGTGAACCTCTTTCGATTCTCCCCCACTCGTTGCGGGTCATCCCAGGATACAAAGCTGAGGTTCAAGGACCGGGACGGTAAAGGACTTACCCCTCCATGACGTGTCGAGAAACCGTGCCGTAGGAAGGTCAACTCTTCCAGCGCAGTGCAGCGATAGAAGGGGAGGTCGTCTATCTCGCGCCTTACAAAAGATTCACAGAACATCGGAAGGCTCCGGGAGATTCTTCAGTCGAGTTACTGAGACCAGAATGATCGTGGGAATCGGAGTGGACGTCGTAGAGATCTCCAGGGTACGGGCAGCCTTGGAGAGACAGGGGGACCGTTTCGTTCGAAGGATTTACACTCAGGCCGAGCAGGAATTTTGTCGCGCGCGCAAAGACCCCGCTCCGCACTTTGCCGTCCGCTTCGCCGCTAAGGAAGCCGTCTTCAAAGCTCTTGGGACCGGATGGGCCAAAGGGGTCACCTGGAAGGATGTTGAAGTTCACAGAACGGAGCCGGACGCTCCCGTGCTCTGCCTTCGGGGAGAAGCGGAAAGGCGCGCGCAAGCATTTGGCGCCGTGAGAACGCACGTGACTCTCTCGCACTCCGAGCACTGGGCTATCGCCGTTGTGATCCTGGAGACTCCCGGCTGAGTGCAGCATGAATGAAACCACCGAGGAACACCGATAAACACGGCGCAGCCAGCCGCAACCAAACACGTTCACCGCAGAGTCGCAGGACGTGAGAAAAAATGTAGCGTCCCGCACTGGCGGGGCAAACGGTCCTGTTGACGCAAAAGGAGCCACCCAGGCCCCGATGTCCCGCGGCACGGGACGTCACGATTTTTTTCTCACTTCCGCAGAGAACGCAGACCAATATTTTTCAAATGACAAATGGCAAATGAAAAAATGACAAATCGCAGGCATGGAACGAATCTGCAAATCCCACATCCTTCATTGGTCACTTGTCATCGATCATTGGAGCTCAGCCTTTGGGCTGCCGAAAAAGTTCGCTCTCTGAGCGGGCTAAAACCTGAACTCCAAACACAACTGTGTGCATCAGTGTTCATCGGTGGTTTCGTTTTGCGCCATTAGGTTTGTTTCCGATGCGAACGCACCGTAGGTAGCGTCCCTCTCAACTTCCCGCACTTGTATCTCAATCAGCCGATTTGGGGGCACTGGCATACGTGGCATGCATACGGGGATGTAATTGTCAGTCAGGGCCACAAACTCTCCTGCCTCTTCCTCTTTCGATAGCGAAATCGCCGGCAGGACACGCCCCAAGAGACTCCGGCGAAAGGCGAAGTCCTTTTCATGAGAGAGCGCGCGCAACATCCGGGCGCGCTCGTAGATGACAGGATCCGCTACCCTATCCGTCATCTCGTAGGCGTCCGTCCCTTCTCGAGCGGAGAACGGGAAAACGTGAACATAGGTCAAAGGGGAGTCTCGGATGAGCTCGCATGTCTTCTCAAAGTCGCGGTCTGTTTCCCCTGGGAATCCTGCGATCACATCGGTTCCGAGGCCCGCCGCGGGCAATTTGGCGCGAATGTGCTCGAGCAGCTCCAGGAATCGAAGTGCGGTGTAGGGGCGCCGCATTTTTCTGAGAATCCGATCGCTCCCGCTCTGCATCGGAATGTGAAAGTGCGGTGCAAAATTCCTGTAAGTCGAGGCGAGATCCACAATACCTTGTGAAAAACTCATAGGCTCAATGCTGCTCAAACGGAGGCGTCCAAGCCCGGGAGTCTCCAGGATCCGTTTCAGCAATTCCACCAGGCCGGTACGGCGGCTCAGCTTGTTGCCATAGGTCCCCAAGTGAACCCCGGTCACGACAATTTCCTGATATCCAAGCCGGATCAAGCGTCCGACTTCGGCAAGGATGTCTTCGGGCTTCGCGCTTCTGCCGGGGCCGCGAACCGTGGGCACAATGCAATAGGAACAACGCGCATCACACCCATCCTGTATCTTGAGGAAGGGGCGCGTCCTTCCTCCCAGCCTGAACATCGGAGGAATGAGATAGTCGCGACCCGCATCGAATCGGCTCCGAATGACCTTCCCCGGCGTCTGCGGGCTTTCCTCCGACACGAGCGCGGCGAGCCTGTCCTTATCCGCATTGCCGATCACAAGGCTCACACCCGGGATTGCAGCCAGGGCCAGCGGATCCCTCTCCGCGTAGCAGCCTGTGACTGCCATTCGAGCGTGGGGGTTTTCCCGGTGGACCCTGCGAACCATCTGCCGGATCTGCCGGTCCGTACGCTGAGTTACGGTGCAGGTATTTATTACCACCAGCTCCGCATCGAGAGAGTTCTCCGCTTCCCGCATGGAGCTGCGGCACAGACCCTCACGAATCGCCGCACTATCCGCTTGATTGCAACGACAGCCAAAGGTGTAGACAAAGAACTTAGACATTGCGGACCTTTTTGATCTGGCGGTCCCTTTCTTCGACTCGCTCCGCGAGTCTCTTTTTGTACTCGCGCAAACGCTGAGCCAGAGAAGCATCGCTCCGAGCCAGGATCTGCGCGGCCAGGAGAGCGGCGTTGCTGGCGCCTGCCTTGCCAATGGCCATGGTAGCCACCGGGACTCCGGCAGGCATCATGGACGTGGACAGGAGGGAATCCAGTCCCTTCAGCGGCGAGGAATCGATCGGGACTCCGACCACGGGAAGAATGGTGTGAGCTGCCAGCACACCCGCCAGATGCGCCGCCCCGCCCGCACAGGCAATGACGACTTCTATCCCCCGCTCCTCGAGCGTGGCCGCGTAGCGCTGCGTCCGATCCGGAGACCTGTGGGCGCTGGAGACCGTTACCTCACAAGGGATCCCAAAATCATCCAGAATCTTGAGGGCATCCTCAACAACCGGGTAATCGGAATCGCTGCCGAGGACGAGGGCCACCTTGGGATTCATTTACGCGTATCCCCCCTGGAATAGGTGGAGCGCCCTGGCACCGATATCGCGCCTGCAGTGCATCCCCTCGAAGTGAACTTTGTTCACGGCTTCGTACGCCGCCATCACCGCGGAAGCCAGATCTTCCGCGACAGCGGTCACACCAAGGACCCGGCCGCCATCGGTTACATATCCAGTATTTTCACAACGGGTGCCGGAATGGAAGATGACGATACGTTTGTCTTCCCCTGCCATTTCGAGGCCGGAAATAGACCGACCCTTTTCGTAGGCGCCGGGATAGCCCCCCGAGGCAAGGACAACACAGACTGTGGCGGCAAACGTCCAGGAAGCCTGATAGCTCACCAGCCGACCCTCGCACAACGCTTCGCACAGCATCCCGAAATCGCTGGCCAGCCGCGGGAGGATCACTTGAGCCTCCGGATCTCCCATCCTTACGTTGAACTCGAGAACCTTGGGGCCCGCTGAAGTCAGCATCAGACCCGCATAGAGGATGCCGCGGAATACCGTTCCTTCAGCATTCATACCGTCGATGACAGGGTAAACGACACTATGCAAAACTTGCTCACGAACGTCCGGGGCAAGGAGAGTATCCGTAGAGTAAGCGCCCATTCCACCAGTGTTCGGGCCTCTGTCGCCATCGTAGGCCGCCTTGTGGTCCTGCGCGAGAACGGCCGGAAGGACGGTCTTTCCATCCGTGAAGACAATAAAGGAAGCTTCGGTTCCCTCCAGGAATTCCTCCAGCACGATCTGTTCACCAGCTCTGCCAAACTCTCTTTCAATCATTATCCGTCGTACGGCATCCCGGGCTTCTTCAGCGGTGCGCGCCACGACAACCCCCTTGCCTCCCGCAAGTCCATCCGCTTTGACGACGACGGGGTAACGTGTTTCGCGGGAATCCAGGACAGCCAGGGCTTCACGGGGGTCCCTGTGAATTGAGAAATGAGCCGTCGGAATGCCGTGGCGCGCCATAAACTCCTTGGCAAAAACCTTACTTGACTCCAGGCGCGCCGCGTCTTTGCAAGGTCCCAGTACGCGAGTCCCCTCAGCCGCGAAGTGATCGGCAAGGCCCGCTGCCAGCGGCGCTTCGGGCCCAACGAGCACAAGATCGATTTGTTCCTTCCGGACCAGCTCCGAAAGGGATGCGAAGTCGAGCGGCGAAATCGGAAAACATCTCACATCGCGACCGATGCCGCCGTTTCCAGGGACACAGATCACTTTCCGGACGCGAGCGCTCTGCCGCAGCTTCCAAACGAGCGCGTGTTCCCTGCCACCTGATCCAATCACCAACACTCGCATACCGGTACTCTAAAGGCGTGACGTAGGGGCGGCCCCGCGAGTCCCCGCCATTATGGGCCGCGCGGGCGACGACATAGGACCGCCCCTGGGGAAAATCACACATTCTCACTTCTGGCTTTCACCAAGCCTTAGCGAGCTAAGATACCGCCTAAACTCCGGGCCGAGATCCTCGTTCTTCAAGGCAAACTCTACAGTGGCCTTCAGAAACCCGAGCTTGTCGCCTGCGTCGTGACGTTTGCCATGGAAACGGTAACCCAAGATCCTTTCGTTGGCCAGAAGCCTCCGCAGCCCGTCGGTCAACTGGATCTCGCCGCCTCTTCCACGTTCTGTGCCGCCAAGAGTTTCGAAAATCGCCGGAGTAAGAATGTAACGGCCAATGATTGCCAGGTTGGAGGGCGCCTCGTGTGCCGATGGTTTCTCTACCATGTCCTGTAAATCGAAAAGCCTCCCCTCTTCGCCGGGTAGGGGCGTTCCCTTGATAATCCCGTATCTGGAGACTTCCTCCTTGGGGACCTCCATGATCGCCACCACGCTCGTCCCGTAACGCTGATACACATCCATCATCTGGCGGATGCAGGGTGTTTCGGACTCGATGATGTCGTCTCCGAGCAATACAGCAAAAGGCTCGTTATTGACCAGATCCCGCGCGACAAGAATCGCGTGCCCCAATCCGAGGGCTTCCTTCTGACGGACGTAGGCGATGTGAACCATGTCGGACACGGCGCGCACCAGCTTCAAAAGGTCCGGCTTTCCCCGCTCTTCCAGTATTTTTTCGAGCTCGAAGGAGACGTCAAAATGATCTTCAATAGCATTCTTGCCGCGGCCAGTGATGATGATCAGGTTCTCGAGACCCGAGGCTACGGCCTCTTCCACCGCATACTGGATTATCGGCTTGTCGACCAGCGCCAGCATCTCCTTTGGCTGCGCTTTCGTGGCTGGAAGGAACCTTGTCCCCAAACCCGCAGCCGGGAATACGGCTCGCCGGATAGTAATCATTTCCCCTCCATTGCTCCAAACGAAGCCATTCAAACAACGGCTCTTTGCAATGTCAATGCCAAATAATAGGATCGCTGGGATCGCGCGCATACAGACACTTTCTTGACCACCGAGGCATCGCGGGCAGGGAGATTTCACAGAGGTATCAAGGGTTTTCTATGCTCTCGTGTCTCCGTGGATAAAGAGCTTTGAATTCTTCTGGAGCTTGGCTTCGCCACAACTCGTCGGGCTTTCCCGCATGACACGGAGTGGCACGGAGTCCGGCCACAATAAGCTTGTCGTAAAGTCGCTCCGTTTGTTAAGCTCCGTTATCCCCCAAGGCAGGAGAGGATCGACTCTGTCATGCTGGACAAGAACTTTGTCAGAGAAAATCTGGATTTCGTGAGGGAGCGCCTGGGGACCAGAGGAGGTGACTACTCCCTGGATGAGCTCGTTGCCTTAGATGCGGAATGGAGGCAGGTTCTCCTCAGGTCCGAGGAGCTTCGACGCCAGCGCAACGAAGCTTCGGAACAGATCGGAAAGCTAAAGAAGGAGGGTCAAGACACATCGGCTCAGCAGTCTCGTGTGAAGGCAATCTCAAACGAAATAAAATCCCTGGAAGAGACTCTTCGACGCCTCGAGGAAAAACTAAACACCCTTCTTCACAGTATTCCGAACCTTCCTCATGAGTCGGTCCCGGTCGGACTCGACGAAAGCGCCAATGCGGAAGTGCGCCGGTGGGGATCTCCGCCCTATTTTTCATTCCACCCCATGGATCACGTGGACCTTGGCGTCTCGCTCGGAATCCTCGACATTGATCGGGCGGCAAAGATTGCCGGCGCGCGTTTCGCGCTCCTCTGCGGAACGGGAGCTCGCTTAGAAAGGGCCTTGATCCACTTCATGCTCGACGTCCACACTCACGAGCACGGGTACCGCGAGGTGCTGCCTCCGTTTATGGCTAACTCGGCCAGTCTCTTCGGTACGGGAAACCTGCCGAAGTTTGCCCAGGACCTTTTTCGGGTCGAGGGGACGGATTACTATCTGATCCCGACGGCAGAAGTCCCGCTGACCAATCTCTACAACGGGGAGATTCTGGATGGAGCTACACTGCCTCAAAAGTTCGCAGCGTATACGCCCTGCTTTCGCAGCGAAGCGGGTTCCTACGGCAAAGACACCCGCGGTTTGATCCGGCAACACCAATTCAATAAGGTAGAACTCGTCAAGTTCGCAGATCCTGCAACTTCCTACGATGAACTGGAATCCTTGACCCGGGATGCCGAGGCTGTTCTTCAGCGCGTCGGACTGCACTATCGCGTTGTTGCGCTATGCACGGGAGACATGGGTTTTTCGTCGGCCAAAACGTACGACATCGAGGTCTGGCTGCCCAGCCAAAACCGATTTCGCGAAATCTCCTCCTGCAGCAACTTTGAGGCGTTTCAGGCTCGACGGGCAAACATCCGTTTTCGGAACGCAACTGGGAAGAAGCAGTTCGTTCATACATTGAACGGATCCGGTCTCGCAGTGGGGAGGACCTGGCTGGCAATCCTGGAGAATTATCAGCAGGGGGACGGGACTGTCCTGATTCCAGAAGCGTTGCGCCCCTACATGGATGGGCTCGAAAGAATAGCACCCGAGGGCTCTTAACTGCCCAGAACGGGCAATGGGCAAGGGGTGCCTGGTAAAGTTTCCTTTGCTTGATCCGTTTGCCCCTTGAACCCTTTGTCCCTTGGCTCTCAGTGATTTCGAGGACCACTCTCCTCTGAGTCCACCGGAACCGCCAGCGGGCGATCGAGCACAATGTCCAATGCAGAACCCCGGGGAAGTTCCAGATCTTTTCCACGTGTCGCAAAGACTGTTGCCAGGCCAACTGCAGCTCCGATTCCGCTGCCAATCGCAGCCCCTTTGCTCCCATCGACCAGTGCCCCGACCCCGGCTGCCGCGGCTGCCGGCTTGGCGATACTCACGGCATCCTTCCCCTTGGAACCTTCCCCTCGAATGGATCCTTCGGTTCTTGCTTCCACATTGCCTTGTGCGTCTAACGTCAACAGGGAGGCAACAATCGGCAGGTCGGGCTTGCCGGGGATGCGGACGGAGTGAAAAACAAGATCCATTACAGCCTTTCCCCTGAAACGGCCAGGTCTCAGAACCCGTGAGATGCTGCCGGTGACAATGCTCCCCTTGGGGACTATAACCGTTTCTCCGAGGGTGACAGGGGATACCACCCTAGCCGTGAAGGTATCCCCTTCATTATTGAGTTTTGTGCTAAGACTGTCGGTCAACTGGAGGGAGATGCGCGTACCGTGGCCCAACGTGTGCTCTCCAGCCAATAGTATTACTTGAGAGACTAACAGCGGCAGAATAACCAATGCGCATCGGACTGCTCTTCCGAATACAAGCATTACACCTCCTGACTGGGAACCGCACTCCTGCGCGCATTCCAGCGTAACGAGTAATAGATGGTCTATCTCGATGGAGGGTTCACCTATTTATAGTTATAGATTCGAAAAGAGGTCGTGGGCAGATCGGTTGTTTGCCTTTCTGGAAGTGCTTGGGCTGGCAGGGATTCTTTCCGGCCTTGTCGCGGCGCTCCCTTTCTCCCTTCATGCCGGAAATCACGCGATTCTGTTAAAGGACGCGCGTCTGATCGCGTGCTTTCTTCTCCTGGAAGCCTCTGTCACACTGCTTCTCATGCTGCTTATCCTGCGACTGCACAGGGAAAGCTTGGCCGATTTGGGCTGGAACTGGGATCATTGGATCTCCGACCTGCTTTTGGGGGTTTCTCTTGTTCCAATTCTATTCCTAGTTAGCCTCCTGGTGGCTTTGGGCTTCAAGGTACTCCTTCCAAATTACTATACGGATCGCAATCCCCTGATCGAGTCCATTCAGTCGCCAGGTGATCTTGCACTTTTTATCGTAGCGGCCCTCTTTGCCGGAGGAGTAAAAGAAGAGCTCCAGCGGGCCTTTGTACTGGTTCGCTTTCGCGACTATCTCGGTGGAGCCAAGCTAGGGCTCGTAATCTGGAGCGTAGCTTTTGGCGCCGGTCATTACCTTCAAGGTGTGCAGAATGCTGTGGCGGCCGGCCTCTTTGGCCTGCTTTTCGGGGCTGTGTATCTCGCACGAGGAAGCTTAGTAGCACCCATGGTAGCTCATGGCGCATATGACAGCTTGGCCCTCCTGGCGTATTGGTTTCTAAGACGGGTCTCCGGTTGAGTTCGACGCACATGGGAGCCGCCAGGAAATGCCAAATTATTCTTGCGCTAGCCCTTGAATTAGCCCTTCCTGTGGGGCTCACCGGGTTCACCGTCTGCAAAAGTCAATTTAAACCACGCCAGGGGCCGATATGTTAGGTGTGAAAGGCAGATACGATTCTCTATAAATGACTATGCCAGATGCAGGAAGGCCTTCCCAAAACTTCGTAGATGTCCTCCTTCAGATTCACACTACGGGTCAGAGTGGGATCCTTCGCTTCGAAAAGGGAACGGCAAAAAAGCAGGTGATTGTTCGCAACGGGGACATCGCCTGCGCGGAGAGCAACCTGCCTGAAGAACACCTGGCTCGGATTCTAGTGAAGCTTAATCGCTTGCCTCGCGCCGACCTGACCCAAGTTACGGATCTGATGAAGGCCGGAAAGAACACCGAAGAGGCCGTCTTAGCTACCCAGAGAGTGGATGCCGCGGGCCTTGAGGATGGTGTACGCGAGCAGGCCCTCCTCATTCTGGCGTCCCTGTTCTCATGGGATTCCTGCGAGACCCGGTTCTACCCAGGAGACGGACTCAGCCGCCGTCAGGTGGGTCTCAAGACTCCGATACCTCAAATGCTCGTCTTGGCAGCACGAAGGGCTGTTGACACGAAGCAGCTCCCGGACGCTTTAAAAAAGCTCGATGGGTATGTTACTCAGGACGGCTCCAACAATCCTGCGCGGCTGAACCTTCCTTTGGACAATCTCGAGGGGCAAACATACTCTTTGGTTCGGGAACCTATAGCGGTCAAAAAGCTTCTCGACCTCATACCATCCGGTTCGGTAGCATCGGACAATCTGCTTCTGCGGCTTTTTTTGCTCGGGCTCCTGCGGCTGGAATCCCCCAGCCTGAAAACTGAAGGTGGGGCAGTTAACCCAACGACTGCGGCCAAACCTGTGGCGAGGCGTGTTGAGGAACTTCTTGAACAATACGAAGTGGCCGATCACTACGAAATCCTCTCGGTTGCCACGGATGCCGGCGAAGAGCAGATCAAGAACGCCTATCACGAACTGGCCAAGGAATTTCACCCGGACCGGTTCCAAACGGAGGAGTACACGCCGGTTTTCAGAAGCCAAGTGGAAAAGCTGTTTACTTACATCACAGGCGCCTACACGACCCTCAGCGAGCCGGCTGCTCGCGCAAGCTATGATGACACGCGGCGCAAGGAGGGTGGTCGCGTGGAAGCGGTTCAGCGCGCTATCACCGGAGTTGACGCGGAGCAGGAAAAAATGGCGGAGTCGCTCTATCGTTCCGGACGGGCTTTCATTGGAAAGGGAGACTTCGAAAAGGCTGTGACCTGTCTCAAAACTTGCGTCTGGACTCGGCCTGACCTCGCCCACTACCGGCACTATCTCGGCGTCGCACAGTCGGAGATCCCAAAACTGCGAAAGGAAGCCGAAGACAATCTGCTCAGGGCTATCACGCTCGAGCCTATGATGTTGGAGAGCAGGATCGCGCTAGGAAAACTGTATATCAAAGTCAACCTCCCCAAACGCGCTGAGACGCAGTTTCAGGAGGTGCTGCGATGGGATCCCGAAAATCCCGAAGCAAACAAAATGCTACAGACGCTTTCTAACTAACGAGCGGCTTTCCTCCACCAAATCCGGTTATTCTGTCCGGAAAATCCTGTTCATCGCGTCCCAACATCGCCTATTTCAGGCACTGAACTTTCGAGCCAGAAAGTAACCGAGGTAAAAGACCAAGACTCCTGCGAGGGAGCCTTTCAGCAGTGGCATCATCCGGCCAAAGAACATGATCAGTGTTTCTGCCACAATGATGAGTCCGGCCAGTTGGAGAAACCGTCCAGTATAGTACCCTATCATTCCTTGAGACTCTGGAGTGCGCGCCTGGCGGCAGCCTGTTGAGCCTCTTTTTTCGTTCGTCCCGAGGCCTGAGCCGCCAGACGATCGGTGACCACCACCTCCACCACGAATAGCTTTTTGTGATCCGGACCGATCTCATCCACTACGCGATACATCGGTTCGGGATAGCCTAGATTGTGCAACTGCTCCTGGAGAGCGGATTTGAAATCGCCGTAGATGAATTCCCGGACATTTATGTTGTCGAGAAAGTCTCCGACTTCGCGATCGACAAAGGCGGACGCGGCCTCCACTCCTCCATCCAGATAGACAGCCCCAATTATCGCTTCATAGGCATCGACCAGGATGGCTCTCTTCCGCCGGCCTCCGGTCTTGTCCTCGCCCCTGCTGAGGCGCAGGAATTCGCCAAGCCGGACCCTCTCGGCCAAGCGAACCAGGCTTGCCGCGCTCACGAGGAAAGCTTTTATCTTGCTGAGCTCTCCTTCGGTGAGATCGGGAAATCGCTGAAAGATCCTGGAACTGACCACAAACCCGAGAACCGCATCGCCAAGGAACTCCAGAGACTCGTTATCCTGAAACCGTTCCCCTTCATGTTCATTCACGAAAGAGCGATGGGTCAGGGCACGCAGGAGCACCTCCTGATCTTTAAACCGATACCCCAGCAGTGACTCGAGTTCTTCTATGGAAGCCTTTGGGAGCGTCTCTTCGGGCTGTTCCATTCCTACTTCCCTCACAAAGCGGCAACTTCCCCTCGCTGCGATTCGACCTTGCCTTCCCAGCGGCCCAATGGCGGGGCCGATTGAGACAACAGGCCGCCGCTGGCAGCTTCCAGTAGAAGCCCTACCGCAACGATTGCGGCGATGGTTCGCTGCATTCGAATCCCCTCAGATGAATCTGGCATCCCAAAGATGACTCATTCTGCCAGACAAGCGTATTCTACTCGCTGGTATTCGGTTTGGAAAGCGAGGACGCCGCTTGGTCCTCATGGAGTTCAGCCCTAGGGCCCGTCACAGAATAAGATTTGCACTTTAGCCCGAAGGGGCGCGGCGGCGAGGAGCCGTCTGCGTTGTTGGCGCTCCTCGACGATGCACAGCGCCATCGCCTGCGTCGGGGGCCTAGCATCCGGCCCCTCGGCGCTCGCGCCAAAGTGTAAATGTTATTCTGTGACGGCCCCTTAGGCTGCCTGCCAGACTCGGCCGCTTCTGTGCAGGCTAAAGCCTGAACTCCATACTCATTTGCCGGAGAGGGCTTTGCTGGCTTCCTCTCTGGCGCCGCGGAGGTCCCCTTTCATGTCCAAAACGGTGGACCACTCGCTTCGAGCCCGGGCAGTGTCTCGTTGAAAATAGAAGATGTTCCCGCGGCGCACGAGGCACCAGGCCGCGATCCACTTCTGCTCCCCCGCATTGCGAGCCGCCCTTTCGTAAAGCTCAAGAGCCCCTTCAAGATCCTGATTCTGCCCGGAGATTTGGGCCATCCCGTACAAGGCACTGGCGTTGTCAGGATCGCGCCTCAGGACCTGCGACAACAGTTCCTTGGCTTTATCGAACTCTCCAGCAAGAAGGGACTTGTTTGCATCCGTGAGGAGGTCTCGCGCTTCTTGATCCCTCTTCCCTTCGGCTTGCGCTTGAGCCTGCTGGTGAGAGTGGCGGCTGGCAAGCTCGTCTCTCAGTCTGGCGAGGAGCTCAGGGCGTTTTTTCTCGATGTCCCAGCGAATTCCTTGCAGGAGCTCAGGAATGAACTCCTGCAGCGAGGGGCGCCCGCGTTCAAACTTCTTCAGAGCCTCTTCAAAATAGGGAGCAAGCACCAAGCCCTCGTCATAGCCGGTGACCAACTGGAATGCTTTTTCTTCATCGGACCCGGCGTTCAGACGCCGTTCGATACTTCCAATCAGAGATTCAGTAACAACCAGGGAAAAGTCCTCCTTGTACCGTGCGAGGACTCTTGGACGCTGGCGCACCGATTCCAAAAAGGGCTCGGCCTCGGGTAGGTAGGCCGTGTACTTGGCAATAAGCGGATCGATCATGAAGTGCAGGTACTCATGGCGTATCCCGTGCATGGACTTTGCCGTACGGAACGGACCCACGATAACGATGTACGTGTCCCCGAGATTCCGGGCGTTGACCACGCCATAGGCATTCAGAAGATCCGGTATAAAAATCACCTGACGGTCCAGCGCAATTCTCGGCTCGGTGTGCATGTAGCGCAAGCACGTCAGTATCGTTTGCCGAATCACTGGCCGTTGGCTCTCGATTTCTTTCAAGTAGAAGGGCTGGACCATGCCCCACAGCCGGACCAGGTCGCCTTTTTCCCAGGTCTCCCGGATCAAATCCTCAAACCCAATGAGAGACTGAACGTCCGATGGCGCGTCGCGCGGCTTCACCTTCAATCTGAATTCAGGCGCGCCCGTCAGGGACAGAGACAACGAAATGTATTTGCTCTGTTGCTTCAAGGGATCCCGCTCCATATCGTGCGAGACGTAGAATTGCCGGAGGCGTTCCAGCAATTCCGGAGGCATACGCGACAACCATTCCCGCACTAACTTCCGCGGAGGGTTTTCGGCTAGCTCTGCCGCATCCAGGTCAAAACCCGCCGCGTTCAAGGCGGCCGTGGCCGCGAATACGCGGCTGTCAAGCTGGAACTTGATGTTCACCAGTCCCTCGACAAGCTGTGGGTTCGAGAGAGCAAATCCGGGGAGCGCCAGCGTGAAGCTCAACCAGGGGAGAAACAGGACAAACCGCCTCATGCTCGAATCTTAACGCCGCGCGACTCTAAACGGAAGGCGCCAGGCATCCGGATGCCGCGCCGACCTACTTGTTTCGAGTTCGGCTTTAGCCTGCCTGCGCAGTGCAGGCTGGCGCCTGAACTCCAAGCGGTCAATGTGAGTGGGACTTGTGTTTGTAGCGCCTCATCAGATGCAAGGCAAATGGATACGAGATTGCTGCAAACACAAAGGAGAGTATTGTGGAACCCAGGAATAGAGGCATGAGCAGCCGCCAGTGTCTTGCGAGCTCCACCCAAAACCTGCCCTCAAATACTTCTTTCCATGCGAACTGAGGGAAGGGAGCCACGGGTGGAAAGCCGAGGAACAGACCGCCTATATAGATGGCAGCAGCATATATCGGCACGAGGGTCCAGGGATTATTCACAAACAGGCCGAGCAGGAGTGCAACGCGGTTCAAGCCGAAGAGAAACGCAACTGTCAGGCCAAGGAAGGTGTGCAGTCCGTATAAGGGCGAAAAAGAAAAGAACACGCCAACGGCAAAGGCTATGGCGATCCGTTCGGGCGGGTCGTCGAGGGCCAAGAGGCGTTTCTGAAAATTCGTAAAGGTTCGCAGTAACATGTCGCACAAAAAAAATAGGAACACACTTCAAGCCAGCGGACGTGCACACGCTACTTGCACCCAAGAGATGACGAATTTTTAGCGAAACAGGGGGGGGATTACGACTGATGTTGACCTGTTACGGCCATACCACACCGCCCAGGAGTTCCTGCATTTTATCGGACGGGATCTCACTCTACATCACAGAATAATGCAGTGTGCACTGAAACACACGAAGTTACAGACGCACTTCAAGCAAAAAAGTTTCGAAGATACCCAGAGCATGAGTGGAACCACCAATGAACACAGATCCGTGTTCATTGGTGTTCACGGTGGTTTCATTCTGCGGAATCAGCTGCGGAAATGATCGAAGCCGCAAGGAGCCAGGGGACGCGGCCGCATATTGGACTCAGGGATCCACTTCATGTGCAGGGACCGCGTCAACATCCCGATTCGTGTAATTTTCGGGTACTTCGCTGGATAGGCGCTCTCTAGCGAGAGCGCGTGGCGCGGCGGAACGGCGAAAAGAAGCTCGTAATCCTCGCCTCCATGGAGACCGAGCTCGATCGGATCACAACCCCAGGCTCGGGACCTGGGAAACAACGGCGAACGATCGCCATGGACCACTGCCCCAGTGCCGCTTTCCTGGCACATTCGTAGCAGGTCCAGCGATAGCCCGTCACTGAGATCCATCATCGCGCGGCAGAAGCCGTGCCGAGCCAGCCACATTCCGACCTGGCAACGCGGCTCCGGCTCCCTATGAGCCTTCAGCGCTTGCCGCTCCGAAGGGGTCTTTCCGGTTTGCGCTCCTGCTTGAAGGAGACGAAGGCCCGCGGCGGATTTCCCGAGAGTACCGGTGACATAAAGGAAATCCCCAGGCTTTCCGCCACAGCGTAAGAGCGCGTTCCTTCTCACGGACTCTCCGAGAACGGCCAGAGATATGTGCAGGCCGTCCTTTGAATGGGACAGATCTCCTCCAATCAGTATGGCCTGATGCTTTCGGCCCAGCCTCACCATTCCTTCGTAGAAACCAATGAGCCAGGGTCTTGGGAGCGATCGAGGAATCGCTAGCGCCACAACGTAGAATCGCGGCCTGGCCCCCATGGCGGCGACGTCGCTCAGGTTTACGGCCAATGCCTTGTGCCCCAGTTGCTTTGGGCCCGTCCACTCCCGGCGAAAGTGAACATTTTCGTGCAGCTGATCGGTCGTCAGGACCCAGTATTGCGTTGCGCCCGGTATCCGAATGACCGCAGCGTCGTCTCCGATACCTTTAACGACGGAGAAACTTTCTCCGCCAAATCGCTTGCGAAGGACAGAGACGATCTCGCTTTCGGCAAGAAGAGCGTCCTTTTCGCGTTTCACGGATCTTCGAATACGGATTGCGGATTTTTTCTCAATTCGCAATCCGCAATAAGTCAAGACTTCTTCTCAAACAACTCATTGATCTCGGTCATGAACTCGGTAACGTCCTCAAACTCGAGATAGACCGATGCAAACCGCAGATAGGCGACTTTGTCAAGCCGGCGCAGTTCCGAAAGTAAAATTTTCCCGATGACCACAGATTCCAGCTCCCTATCCGGACTTTCCTGCACCTTCTGCTCGACCAGGTCCACGATTTTCTCGAGCTGCGTAAGGCTGACCGGTCTCTTCTCGCAGGCCTTGAGCAACCCGTTCAGGATCTTGTTCCGATCGAACTTCTCCCGTCCTCCGTCCTTCTTGACCACCATGTAGGGAATCTCGTCAATGCGCTCGTAGCTGGTGAAACGCCGGGAACACTTCAAGCACTGGCGGCGCCGGCGAATGGAGTCGCCGTCTCTACTTTCTCGGGAATCGACGACTCGATCCTTGAGATGCCCACAGTAGGGACACTTCATGGTTTTGATCCCTGGCTCGAGTTTGCGGGCAAGGCCGGGCAGATCTTGATCACGAATCGTGGATCGCCCAAGTCCGCGATTCCTAAGATCTTACAGAAATAAATAGGAATTCTCCTTAAAGGTCAATACCTTTTTGCTTTGCGCAAACTAAAGCCTGAGCTCCGAATAATAGCCCACGACCGCAATTCGGGCCAAGTTTGGAGCTCAGCCTTCGGAGGCTGCACTGCGCCCGAGTAGGGCTGAAGCCTGAACTCCAAACAAAAACCCACGAACTCATCTCAAGGAGTTCGGCCTTCAGGGCTGCACTGCGCCCGAGTTCTGAAGTTTAAGTCATCCAGGTACCTGAACGTTCCGAAGGTTGCGCCGGAGGAAGATCAGGAGGAAAATGGAACCTTCCAGGTAGCAGTGTTTTTTTGAACTTTACAGAGATCCCGCCCGTTAGGACTCTCGGGAAACGGGATTGAAGACAAGGAGTTACGGGTGCTCACAGGCGACGGGAAACTGGTTGAGCGCTGTCTTCAGGGAGACGACGCCGCCTGGGAGGCAATCGTTACGACGTATGCTCGGAGGATATACAACCTGGGCTATCGCTACACCGGGCGGACGGATGAGGCCGAAGATCTTACGCAGGAGATTTTCATTAAGATTTATCAAAACCTAAAGGCTTTTAGACCCGAGGCCGGAAATCTCCTGAACTGGATTCTGAAAGTGTCCCGTAACCTTATCATAGACCATTACCGGCAAACCCGGCGTTTCCAGCACACCGCCGGGAGTGAGGAGATGGAAACCATGAATCTCAGCGACGAGAAGCTTCCGGACGCGCATCGCCTGATGGAGCAATCCGAGGCCTCCCGTTTCCTGCGCGACGGCCTGCAGGCTCTGTCTCCGGAACTCAAAGAGGCGGTCATCCTCCGGGATCTTGAAGGCATGGCATATCAGGAGATTGCTCAGCTCCTGAACGTCCCTGAGGGCACGGTGAAGAGCAGAATCAACCGCGGAAGGATCGAGCTGGCCAAGCTTCTTGTAAAGCGGCGTAGCCAGGCAGGGATGCAGCTGTAGGGAGTAGTGTTATGGAATGTCTACACGTCGAAGAACACCTGACCGAATACGTGGACCGAAGCCTGCCAGCCGAAGAGCTGGCAACTATTGCAGAACATCTTCACGAATGCAGCAAGTGCGCCAGTCTCCTGGAGGATGTCCGGTCGGTCTTGGTTACGTGCAAGACGGTTCCGAACGTGGACCTCGACCTCAATCTGGTCGAAAGAATCTTGCTGCGCACTTCCGGCCGGCCGCGCACTCGAACGCTCCGTGAGATTCTGTCGCAGCACGTTCTGCGCCCCATACTGACCCCGCGATTCGCCATGGGAGCGGTGGTGGGGCTTCTGTTTCTTGCTTTGGCAGCAAATCTTATGATGCCCAAGGTCTCGACCCTGGCGTCCACGCTCTCTCCCAGAGAGATGCTGCGGTGGGCGGATCGAGGAGTGCAGCATCTGTACAGCGGCGGGCTCAAACTATACGACAAGAAGAACGAATGGCAGGCGGAGTTCACGTTCTTCAAGAACAACGTCTTCAACAAGCTCGGATTCATGATCGAGCAACTGGACGTTCCGGTCGAGGGAAAGCAGGACTCGGGAAAACCAAGGCAACAGCAGGAAAAAGCTCCCACCGATAAGAGCACTGTGCTGCTGTCGCCTGCCTAGCGGGGGAGCCCATTGGATTGCGAGATGGCGGCTCGAGCTTCGAATGATACGCGATTAGCAACCTGAAACAGAAAGGGAGATATTTATGAAATGCTCGTATCATCCCACCGCGGATTCGGTCCAGTTCTGCAGCGCATGCAGCAGGCCGCTGTGCGCCGACTGTGCCCATCAGATCAAGGCCAAGGTCTATTGCCAGGACTGCCTGGTTCGCGGGGCGGAGTGGGCGGCCGCCGTCAAGGACCTGCGACTACCCACCGACTCGCCCAAGCGTGCCGCTGTTTGCTCGCTGATTCCCGGCATGGGAGCCGTGTATAACAATCAGTACCTCAAGGCGCTCACCTACTTTTCCGTGTTCGCCGCCCTTGTCATTCTGGCAGACGATGTGCACGGAGTTTTCGGCCTCGGTGCTTTCGCTTTTCTCGTCTTCACAATTTTCGATTCATACCGGACGGCGCAGATGAACGCCAGAGCGAGGCTGGAGCTCCCTAATCCATCGGAATCGACCGGAGAGGACACGGCTGTGGTAGCGTGGGGAATACTCCTGATAATTGTGGGAGTCTTGTTCCTGTTGCAGAACATCATTCCCTACCGTTTCCTGCACCACCTTTGGCCCCTGGTCTTCATCCTGCTGGGCGGGTACCTCGTCTGGCGTGCTTTGAAAGATCGCCAGGAAGCTCAGACCTCCTCTTCCAAGGTGCTGAGCGAAAACAAGCAGTTTTAGTTCCGGAGATTTTCCGTCATGACAGCGAGAAAAATGAGCGGCGCGTTAACCGTGGGACTCGTCCTGATTGCTCTCGGGATTATCCTCCTGCTCGAGAACTGGTACGGTGTCTTTTCGTTCTGGCGTCTCTTCGCGAAGTACTGGCCGATACTCCTGATTATCATCGGCCTGAAGAAGCTCCACGCATACTTCACCTGGCGTGACGTACCGGCACCCCTTCCAAACACGGAAAATAAGGAGTAAAGAAAATGTCGCACAAGCGGCGTCCAACATTAATGGGAGGTCTGCTTTGGACGGGCCTGGGCGTTGTATTCCTGCTCAATAGCTTTAGGATCGGCCCAGGTGTCCGGACAATGGTTGGCCGCTATTGGCCCATCCTTCTGATCCTGCTGGGGCTGGGAAAGGTGATCGACTATTTACGCCAGAAGGAAGGGGTTTCGCTGCGGGTTGGCGAAGTCTTTGGCATATTTTTCTTGCTTCTCATCGGCTCGGTCCTCACTCTAATCTCTCGCAGTCATTTCCCTATCTGGCTGCGCAACTTTCCGATCGATATTGGGGAGCGACAGGTACCCATCGGCGACTTTCTCGGAAACTCCTATACGTTTTCCCAGGAAGCTGCCTACCACCTGACCTCGCCCGTGCCTCTTCGCATCGACAACGCTTACGGCAATGTCGCGGTCACGCAAGGGGGCGACCGGGAAATCAAAGTTCGGCTTGCGAAAAAGGTCTATCAAAACGAGGAGTCGCAGGCGAGGAAAATCGCAGACGAGATTCGCCTGGAAGGCGGGACCGATGCCGGAATATTTGTCGTGAAAACCAATCGGGAAGTCCTGGCCTCCAAGGACTACCGTTTCCGCACCGATATGGAAGTGTCGATTCCCAGGAAATCGCTGATCCAGGTGCGCACCTCTTATGGCGATATCCGCATCACAAACGTCACAGGGAAGTTTGACCTCAGCACCATCCACAGGCAGTTGGACATCCGAGACTGCAACGGAGACGTCGAAGCATCGAACCGCTACGGAGACTCGCGGATTATCAACCTGACCGGGAATCTCAATATCGAGGCGCGAGGACCGGTTTACCTCGAGACTATCAAAGGCGATGTCGCGGTCCGCAACGAATACTCGCCGGTCGAAATCAAGTCCGTTGAGGGGAAAGTCAGCGTTTCAAACACGGAGAACAAGATCGACCTGGAAGCGATATCCAAACCGGTAGTCATCGACGCGCGCGGCGGGCAGATTGTCGTGAGGAATCTGAAAGAAAGTCTGAAAATCACGGCAAGGCACAGCCGCCGCCTGCAGGTTTCCGATGTGGCTTCCTCCGTGGTGTTGAACAGCAGCTATAGCTCGCCCTCTCTGAAAAACATAAAGGGAAATGTCGAAATTGACTCCAAGTCGGACGAGCTCGCCCTGGAGGGCTTGCAAGGTTTCTTAAAGATCCGAGGGGAAGGGAGCAGTGTGCGTGTGAATACCGTAGCCGGTCCTATAGATATCGTCACCACCGGCAAGGACGTCGTCGTGAACGACTTTGGCGGCAGCTGCAAGGTGACGAACGAAGACGGCGACGTCAAGCTTTCGACTCGCAACCGCCTCAAGGGTGATGTGAGCGTCAAAAACCGCAGAGGGGCTATTGATCTTTTCTTGCCGGATGATGCCTCCTTTCTGGTCGACGCAGCGGCACGTAACGGCGGCGGCGCTGAATCCGACTTCGAAGGCATTGTTCCGGTGGAAGCTGCTGGAGACATCGGGATGCTGAAAGGGAAAGTCAATGCAGGGGGTCCAAGAATCGTGCTGGAGACGGAATACAACAAGATACGGTTACGGAAACAAGGGAGCGAGGCTTCCAAGAACAGCGGGAATTAAGGCAAGCGGAGGTGCCGGGGGGCAGAGGAGCGGAGGAGCAAAGGCCAACCCCAATCCCCTCCGCTCCTCCGCTCCGCCCCTGCGGAGCGCCACATTATGTTTTGTCGTCGTTGCCGATCTGTTCATTTTATCTGTCCCGGAGTGTGTTCCCATGAGAAAGGCTATCCGCATAACGGGCCTCCTGCTGGCCCTGACGCTTTCGGGCTGCGACTTCGAGCATCAGGCCGAACCCGAAATGGTTTCCACAACACAGAGCCGGCCGATCGGCGACGAGGCGTCTCTGGATGCCGACATCAGCTTCGGGATTGGAAACCTGGAGATTTCCTCTGATTCGCCCTCAGTTCTGTATTCACTGGATCTGGAGTATGACAAGGCGAACTTCGAGCCGCAGGTCCATTACGACGCGGTCTCCGGAAATCGGGGCCGCCTCTCGGTCAAGCTGGAGAGCGCGCGCCACGTGGGTTTCAGAACCAAGACGCAGACCAACAGGCTGCGACTCAGTTTCAACGACAAGGTGCCCCTCGAGCTCAATGTCAACGCAGGCGTGGGCCAGGCACGACTCTCGCTTTCCCGGCTGAAGCTAAAACGCCTGGATATGGAATCGGGCGTCGGCGGCGCAAAGATTTCCTCATACGATCCCAATCCGGTCGAATGCGATCGCGTTCGGATTCGTAACGGGGTCGGAGGCATGGAGGCTGTCGGGCTTGGAAACCTGAATTTTCGAGAACTCGAGTTTGAGGGAGGTGTAGGAGGCGCCGATCTCGATTTCACCGGTCAGTGGAAACAGGATGCTCAGGTCCGCATTCAGGTCGGCGTCGGAGGGGTCTCGGTTCGCATGCCGCGAGATCTGGGTGTAGAAGTCGATGCCGAAAAGAATTTCCTCAGTGGCATTCACCTCGACGGCTTCGTGAAGAGAAACTCCCATTACTACAGTGAAAACTACGACACGGCGAAGGTTCGCGTATTCATGCGTGTCACCACCGGGGTCGGAGGATTCAGGATAAACTGGGTCTGAGCCCACCGATTGCGGATTCGGATTGCCCATTGCGGAGTTTCTGCTAAAATCCGCAATCCGAAATCGGCAATCCGAAATTGGAACGATATGCACCTTTGGACCTGTGGATCCTGCGGGAAATGCTACCCCGAGGATCCGGCGCTCTGGAAGTGCCCATGCGGCGGGCCTTTTCATATGAATTTCGAGCCAGCGCGCCTGCAGCCCAGACGCCTGCCAGGAAGAGCCGCGGATCAGTGGCGCTACCGGGAGGTCCTGCCCATTCATAACTGGCACGAACGCGTCTCCCTTGGAGAGGGCTTGACGCCCCTGGTGGGAGTCATCCACAAAAAGATTCCTTTTCTGGCAAAGCTCGACTATCTGATGCCCTCGGGATCTTTCAAGGATCGAGGAGCTTCATTGTTGATGTCCTTTCTGGCCTCCCGGGGAGTCCGCGGGGTGGTGGAGGATTCATCAGGAAACGCCGGCGCGGCAATCGCCTGTTACTCGGCGCGAGCCCGCATAAGCGCAACAATCTTTGTCCCGGCGCAGGCGTCTCCCGCCAAGGTACGCGCGATCACCGCCTTTGGCGCGCGTGTCATCAAGGTAAAGGGCTCCCGGGAAGACGTCACGGCAGGTGCGCGATCCGCTTCGGTGCGCGACTGTTACGCCAGTCATGTCTGGAACCCCTATTTTGTTCACGGCACCAAGACCTGCGCCTACGAAATCGTCGAACAGTTGGGATGGAACGCTCCCGATTGGGTTCTGGTCCCCTCGGGGAGCGGCACCATGCTTCTCGGTCTCCACCTGGGATTTCACGAAATGCGCGGTCAGGGCCTGATCGAAACTCTCCCGCGTCTCGTGGCCTCCCAGGCGAGAAACTGCAATCCCCTCGAACGTTTTGTCGCGGGGAAAAAGTTTCGCTCATCAAAGCCGACTCTTGCGGAAGGAGCGGCCGTCGCCAGGCCGCCACGAGTCGCCGAGATGGCGCGTGCGCTTTCGGAATCCCGCGGCCGGGTTTACTCCGCCCCCGAAGAAAAGCTGCTTCCCGCAACTGAAACATGCTGGCGCTATGGACTCTACGTAGAACCCACCTCAGCACTTGGCCTCACCGCCCTTGAGGATCTTGCGCAGGAAGAGAGCCTGGATGGCCGTAAAGTTGTGGTTATCTTCACCGGCTCCGGTTTAAAATTCTCCGGGTAGTGGCGTCGTGCCCGTTAGGAGTTCAGGCTTTAGCCTGCCGAACGAGCGAACTGCTCTCTGCGAGAGACGAAATGAGACCCTACGGCTGGGCCGGATTGCTGATGCTTCTTGCGTCGGAGCTTTGCCTCGTTCTCAAGATCGAGCCCTTCTATTCCTGGTTTTATTGCTTCGCGTGGTGGTCTTACATCCTGCTGGCGGACAATCTGCTCTTCACACTGCGCGGAGCTTCCCTCCTCACAACGCGCAAACGGGAGTTGTGGGCCATGCTCCCCCTGTCCGTCTTCATCTGGCTCTTGTTTGAGGGCTACAACCTTTTCATCCGGAACTGGGCCTACGATGGAATGCCGCGCCAGATCTGGCTGCGCTGGCTGGGATATTCCGCCGCCTTTGCGACCGTCTTACCCGGCGTCTTCACAACATCGGATCTAGCCGATGTTCTGCTTTTCGGCCGCAGGACTGGAAGCGCCGCGTCCGAGTTTGAGCCCATTCGCGAAAAACCCCTTTCCAGGCCCTCCGTCATGATTTTCGTTTTGGGCTTCGTTCTCACCGTCGCTCCCCTGCTGTGGCCTCGCTATTTCTTCCCTACCGTCTGGCTCGGCCCTGTTTTCCTTCTCGATCCTTTGCTGGAAAGGTTTGGCGTTCGAAGCCTGTCGCTCTCGATAGCCTCGAGCGATCGGCGTCGCGTCTGGAGCCTGATCCTCGGAGGCCTGACGTGCGGGCTGCTGTGGGAATTCTGGAATTTCTGGGCAGCTTCGAAATGGATCTATACCGTGCCCTTCTTTTCCGAGTGGAGGGTCTTTGAAATGCCACTCTTGGGCTTTCTGGGCTTTCCTCCCTTCGCCCTGGAATGCTGGGTCCTGTATCACCTCCTGACGTCAATTCTGCGCCAACGGAAGTCGGTTCCGGCGCAGGCCGCCTTCTGGATCGTCGTGCTCAGTATAAGTATCGCCGTCTTTTGGGGGATCGACCAACACACTGTTGTCCGGTTTTCTGCCTACGATTGGAGACCCCTGTCATGGCTATTCGCCTAAATCCAAGAAGATCCGCGTGCATACGCGTAATCCGCGTCCTGTTTGCAGCACCGGTAACTGACGTGGTACGCGCAAGAATGTTCCGCCCGTTCAAAAAACTAGTCCTGTTGTCTTTTCTCTTCCACCTCACCCTGCACGCGTCCGAAGCCGCGGGACAGGATAGCCAATCCCCGTACACCGAGCGAGTCCGGAAGGAATTCAAGTTCTACCCGGGAGGGAAGATTCAGATC
>QHZE01000452.1 GCA_003225335.1 Acidobacteriota bacterium | reverse complement strand
GACCACGGAGATTTTTCCATCGACTCCGTGAACGGATGGGTGGAAGCTACCTTGCGCGAGGGGAGTATAGAAGTGAAGTCTGTGAGCGGGTACTTTTCATTGCTTACCCAGCAAGGGGACCTCGATGTGCAACTGTCTGGAAGGCACTGGGACGGCCTGGGACTTACGGCAGTCACTCATCGCGGCACCGTGTCTCTGCGATTACCGCTGGAATATTCGGCGGCTCTGCAGCTGGAAACCAGGAACGGGAATTTTACTCTTGATTATCCCGAGCAGTTGGTCGACGGCGAAAGCGTCCCCCTCGCCGTTGTAACAGACAAGGATGTGCGGTCGCTGACCGCAACCGTCGGCCAAGGC
>QHZE01000384.1 GCA_003225335.1 Acidobacteriota bacterium | reverse complement strand
GGCTACAACAGTGGAAGAGTTGGCCGAACAGGCCATGAACCTACCGAGTGAATCGCGTGCGCGGCTGGCGGACCTTCTGGTAGAGAGCTTGGATGCAAACGAACTCGGACACATCGACCGGCTGTGGGTTGCGGAGGCAAAGCGCAGGCGGGGTGAAGTACGAAACGGGCGCGTCGAAACTGTCCCTGGAGAGAAGGCTCTCGGCAAGGTGCGTGACGTCCTTCGTCGATGAGATATGAGTTCCATCCGGAGGCGCTTGATGAGTACCAAGAGACAACCCTCTACTACGCCGAGCGCGACCCGGCGCTCGCCCTGCGGTTCGTCGAGGCCGTTGAGGACGCAATCCGCCGGATTCTGGAAGCGCCGGAACGTTGGCGAGTTCTCGAAGAGGATGTCCGTCGCTGCCTTACGCACGTCTTTCCCTACGGGGTCCCTTTACACTATGCATTGCAGTCGCGAGCCGGGTTACTGGAAGCGACGGGCGCCCACACCCTAACAACCGGTTCGAGACCGGTGGTCGCAAAGCTCGCGCGGCACACCCGCTTCCAGTAGCAGTGTTTTACATCAAACGGGCGTATGGCTGAAGCGGCCTTTCCTGGTTGTGCCGGCCACGGCGGCGCGCGCCGCCAGGAATCTTCAAGTGCTCAGCAGCTTCTCGTTCGCGTCCTTCCAGCTTGCCCGCTTGGACCGCGCAGGCCTCCCGGTGTTCACCGCACCGGCTGGGCCCTTCTCGGGCTCATCGACTGGGAGGGACGCGCCTGCGTCGCGGCGCCTCGCATTTGCCCGCCCGGCGCTCGCGCCAAAATGTGAATTTATTTCTGCGCGAGCCCTAAGGTGGATCGTGTTCGCATCGCTCGCGCCAAGAACCAATGCACGGCTCTACCGAGAGAGTACCGTCGAGCCAGACCCTGGATTCCATCACAACGAGGTTACACGGTAATGTATCAGCATCGACCCAAACGTTGCCTCATCACCCTGCTATTGTCATTACATGTTGCGTTTCCTGTCAGAGCTCAACAGACAAATCCTCAGACGGTCGTGCCGCCACAGACGGAAGATCAAGATAGCGCGACACCAAACCCGCCTCAGGCCTCGGACCCGGATAAACAACCTGGCTTTCGCAGGTTCTTCCATGATGAATATCGCATTTGGACGAGCCCGTTCCGGGCCGGCAACTACGACTCGCACACTATGAAGAAGTACGGCGTGCCATTCTTACTCATTTCGGGCGCACTCATCGCAAGCGATCGAAAGACGGCTGATCTCCTTCCGAATAGCCAGGACCAAGCGGTTTGGAGCGGACGAGTTTCCCAGATAGGGGCATCCTACACATTAGCGGGCATGGCCGGCGCCACGTATCTGATCGGCAAAGCTGCCGGTGACAAACATGCGAGTGAGACGGGCTTCTTGGGTCTCGAAGCGATCGCCCATAGCAACCTGCTCGTGCTGGGTCTCAAGGAGATCACGCAACGGGAGCGACCGCTCGATAACAGGCAGCGAGGGGGCTTCTGGAAAGGAGGGGATTCGTTCCCATCCGGTCACGCTACCAACTCCTTTGCGCTCGCTACGGTGTTTGCCTACGAGTACCGAGATCATATAGCGGTTCCAATCACCGCCTATTCCATCGCCTCTCTGGTTGCTGTATCGCGAATGGGCGCGCGCCGGCATTGGGCGTCCGATATTTTCGTTGGAGGTTCGCTGGGGTTCCTGGTTGGACGGTACGTCTACAAACATCACCACGACCCGAACCTTCCTGGGAGTCCTGTGCACCGCACCTCGCGCCTAATACCCACTCTCACATTCGGCGGCCGCGAGATCGACCTGTACTGGGGCTTTTGAGCGCGCCAACGGCTTCGAGCGGGTAAAAAGGCACCACTCTCCAGTGTCTGCGCAGCGCGGCTCGTCCTTCATCGCGAGTTGAGTTGCTGACCTCAACGCTCCGCCCCGTGCGTCAACATTCCGCCTTGAGTAAGTTCTCTTCGCCTGTTCCTGAGGTTTGCCTGTCGGACAGGTGCTTGAGCGAGAACACCGGCGCCCTGCCGATTCGGCGCAGGCTGTCGACGATGCGCTCGGACTTGCCCCAGTCGTTCCAAAGCACACCGCTAAGCTCGATCACAGCGGCCTGGTCGGTGGCCCGAGCCAGCAGGTCAGAAGAGAAGTTCCGCGAGGGCATCCTGCCGTACACGCGCACCATCGCATCGTCCTCTTCCTCGGTGCCGATTGCGGCCGAGAGGCGATCGAAGAGCGGCATCATTTCTGGAAGATAACGCCACCCCAGACTCCACAGAAGGTCGGCCTTGGCAGCCAGAACCAAAGTGTTCCACAGCGCCCCGGAGGTCATGGCCCGTCTTGCAACTTCAACCCTGGGCTTCTCGATGAAAGCCTCGACTGCACGGACGTCGCGTCCATTGGAACCGTTGAGCCTCGCCCCCGGCAGAATCCAGCCAGTTCGGGGTCGGCGCTGTCCGGGGAGGCTGCCAGCAGGACCAGCCGATCCTTGGTCTTTTCAGCGGCCTGCACCGCGCTTCGCACGCTCTCGACGAATCGCTCCTCGGGGTAGACAAAATGGTCCGAGGGATAGATCACGACGGTCGCGTGTGGATCTCGCGCGCGCACGTATGCGAGCGGCAAAAAGATTCCCGCAGCCGTATCACAATTTCCCGGCTGAGCGACGACGATGCCGGAAGCCACACCTCCGGGAGTCGCCCATCCCGCCTGCCGATGACTGCTTGCCACGACCGTGACTTTGCACTCCGGATGGGCGAGCCGGTCTGCCCGGTCCAATGTATGCTGAAGCATCGACCTCGTGCCGACGAACGCGCAGTACTGTTTCGGTCTGTGCCGGCCGAGCCAACGCTCGACGAAAGGCCGGAGGCGCTCGCCTTCGCCACCGGCCAGGACGATTGACCAGAGGCCATCGTGTTTCTCCACTTTATTCACATATACCCCCTTGCTTGGATGCTGGTAATTTTCAACGACGAATGCGGCAATGATTCTGACCATGCACCGGCTCCGCGGCAGTATCAAACCGTACATATCCGCGCTGGACAGCATCGTGCGCGCCACAGCATTGAGAAACGCATGGCGAAGGTGTGGGTTCTCCTGCTTTCAGGCCGTGCACTTCAGTCCAGCAGCGAGAACGACATGTAGCGGTGCGGCCCGCCGGGATTGCGTCAACACAACGCGCTTCACAACATCTCTTTTAAGTGCAAACGCCGGGCCAAGTTGACAGGCTAGCCGCCCGATGTCCCCAAGTGTCCTTCCCGGTTCGACTTCCAAAACCGGAGGTGTGCGGGGGTTATGCGTGAACGGCGCGGTTCAGACCCAATATTTTGGGACTCTCACGAAATCCCGGTACCCGTTAGTTTGCCGGCGCCTTTGCCTGCTCATCACGCACGGCATCGGAGTCAAACGAGGCCGGTGTTCCCATAGCCGTAAGTGGGAGCGACGATGGATACCAAAAACGATGGAGGAGGGGTAAGTCGTGGAGAGAGCATCACGGGCCCCGGAGTTGCTGCCGTTCCTCAGGCAGGAACCTGAGTATTTGTGGAAGGAAAATCCTCTGCCTAAACTGCTCAAAGTGAAACCACCGATGAACACAGAGCAGCCCAGCCGCAACCAAACTATCTGCTTAGCGGTTTCTTTGCGTCCTTCGCGTCGTAGCGGTGAAAGCG
>QHZE01000383.1 GCA_003225335.1 Acidobacteriota bacterium | reverse complement strand
AGCGTCGCGGAAACGATCACCTTGTCGAGGAACGGCTTCAACGGCTCGGTGACACACGCCTGGAGCGGGTGGCTGACGATTTGCAGCGGTACGCCAGCCATCTTCGAAATGCTAGACGACCATCCGGCAGTGGCATTCACAACCGCACCGGCGGCCACTTCTCCCCGATTGGTAAGCACGCTGCGGACTTTGCCGTTCTCAACGCGCATTCCGGTTACTTCAGTAAAGGTGTGGATTTCGATGCCCATGCGGTCGCAAGCGCGCGCGTAGCCCCACACGACCGCGTCGTGGCGGATGATACCTCCGGGCGGATGGTACAGAGCGGCCAGGATGGGGAAACGCGGCCGATCGCTGAGCTCCATCGCCGGGACCAGCCGGCGAATTTCGTCAGGAAAAATCATCCGGCTATCTACTCCGAGGACCTGGTTGTTTTCGGCGCGCACCCGCAACCCGTTCACCGCGGAGTCCGTATGCCCCAGCGTCAGGTGGCCGCATTGGCTGAACAACATGTTCCATCCCAGCTCACGCGCCAGCTCTTCGTAGAGCTTTACGGAGGCCTGGTAAAAGGGAATGCCTTCGGGTGTGCGATAGTTCGACCGAATGATGGCAGTATTACGCCCGCTGTTGCCGCTTCCCAAGTAAGCCTTTTCGAGCAGCGCCACGCTGCGGACGCCGTGCCGTGAACCCAGGTAGTATGCGGTGGCGAGTCCGTGCACCCCCGCTCCTACGATCACCACGTCGTAGCTCGGCTTCAGATCGCACTTGCGCCACATCCGTTCTTTCTTGAACAGTTGCATGGCGGCGTTCACGCCTTTAGCAATTGGTGAGCCTGCAGTCCAAAAGGTTCGAGATGAAATTCGTAGCCCGCGTGCAGCACGGACTCCCATACGCTCTCGCCGTATTCCCGGCTCACCAGCAATTGATATGCCGGGATTCCGTTGAGATCGTGCCTCAAGATGATCGCGTGCACGTGGGCCAGGCTCGACTGCCCGCAGGCGAGGTCTGGCAGCGAGCCCTCGGATAAATTGAGAGAGGTCAGCTTGCCCAAGACCTGGCGGCAACGAGGGCCGGCAAGCAGAAACTGTGCATAGACGGAAGTCACCTCGGTCACGTGGACCGGTGGAGGCAGGGAAAGGTCCGCGCCAGTCGTCTGCAACCCCTGAAGTCGATCCATCACCTCAGGTCGTGAAGAATGGCTACAGGTGATCAAAACATGGAGCGGGCCGAGAACCCAGGAAAACACGCCTTCGCCGAGCGCGAGAGTGTTTTTCAGCCCGTAGCCTTTCACATCGAACTTCAACATCCAGCTCAGGTCGGCCAGGCCCACCGACTCGCGCACCCGCGCAGCCTCATCTTCCGGCTTCGAGAAGTAGGCGGGGACCTGCCAGCCGTACTGTTCAATCCAGGAGGCGCCACTTTGCTGGTGCCTGTTGAACAAGGCAGTTTGCTTGATGGGTAGATCCTCCTTACATCCGTAGGCGCTCGCCCTCCGGATCATAGAACGCCTGCTGCGTGATGTGGGCTCGAGCCAGGCGGCCGCCAACGCGCACGTCGATCTCCGCCCCTTCCCGCGTTAGCTCTGGCGGTATCCAGGCCAGGCCCACCGCTTTGCGATTTAGTGGGGAATACCGGGCGCTGGTGACTCTTCCCACCAGTTTGCCGTTTACCAGAATCGCCGCGCCGTCCTCCGGCAAACTTCCTTCGTTCATGATGAAACCCGCCAGGCGCTGGTGTGGTTCCTCGCCTGAGAGGCGAAGCAGCGCGGCGCGGCCAATAAAGTCCTCTTTGTCCAGCTTGGCCACCCAGCCCATTCCCGCCTCGAAAGGGTTGGTCAAGGCGTCGGTATCAACACCCACGATAACGTGTCGCTTTTCCAGCCGAAGCAGACGCTGGGCTTCCACGCCGAAGGGCCTGATATCGAAATCGCGGCCCGCCTCGAGCGAAGCTCTCCACAAGTACGCGCCGGACTCCGCGGGAAAGTGAATCTCCCATCCAGTTTCGCCCACGAAGCCGATGCGCATGAGCAGGGCGTGGACTCCCCCCACTTCGCCATGCTGGCACGCCATGTAGGAGAACGCTTTAGTGTTCAGTTCGCAACTCGTCAACTTAGCGAGAACGTTGCGGGCCTTCGGCCCCGCCAGATTCAAGGCCGCCAAGCCGCCGGTCAGGTTGGTGATGTGAACGTCCCAGCCCGTGCCGATCCGCCACCACTCCAGCCACTGCTCGACAAATTCCAGGTTTCCGGTGGTGGTGGTAATAAAGTAATGGTCATCAGCCAGCCGGGATACAGTCCCATCATCGAGCATGATCCCGGCTTCGTCGCAAAGGACGGCATAGCGCACGCGCCCAGGGCGAAGATCTGACAATCGTCCGGCGTAAACCTTATCCAAAAGTTTACCGCAGTCCCGGCCCTTGACGTCGAGCTTGCCCAGCGTGCTGACATCGATCAGTCCCACACGCTCGCGAACGGCGAGATATTCCTCCTCGACACACGCCTTTTCTTCGGAGCACTTAGGGGTCTGGTAGAAGCGGGGACGCTTCCACTCTCCCATGTCCATCCATACCGCGCCGTGGGCATCGTGCTCGTAATGCATGGGGGTGCGCCGGATGGGATGATGACGCGCTCCGGCCAGAGCGCCCAGCGTTACTGACGGGTTGGGTGGCCGTGCCGTGGTGGTGCCCGTCTCACTCATGCTCCGCTTGGTCTCGTGAGCGCAAATGCCGATGGCAGATAACTGGCACATTCGTCCCTGGCAGGGCCCCATCGTCGCGGTAGTATAGCGCTTCAAGGTCTCGATATGATCGAAGCCCTCGGCGATGGCATCCTGAAGGTCCTTCGAACTCACATCGGCGCACAGGCAAACGAACGTCCGTTTGCTCCCAGTCACTTCCGCGGGAGGAAGCGGTGAACCTGCGAGAAGACACGCCCCCGTTACCTCGCCGACTGCCACAACGTTCGAAGGTAAATCGACAGGTATAAAGGCTCCCTTGCCGCCATCCCATTCGAGTCGCGCGCCCGCCTGAGTGAGAAGACCTGCGTCGGGTATGCGATGAGCGCAAGCCACCACTAAGTCGCAACTGAAATGGTCGTTGTGCGTCTGGATGCCGGTGACTCGCCAGCTGCCGGTCGCGGCGACCACGGATTCCGGTGGCACGGTAGCTGCAACTCGAATCCCTGCCTCGCCCAGATCAGCAACCACCTCGTCACTCCGCTGGCCGCTTCCGATCACCACCGCCACCTCGCCCGGCGTCACGGCGTGCAGGCGAATCAGTCGCTGCGCGGCGCTCGAAAGCATGATTCCTACTAGATCGTTGTTCCGAAACAGCAGCGGCGCCTCGTAGGCGCCGGTCGCGATCACTACCCGCTGCGCCCTCAGGTGAATCAGCCGCTCGGCTGCCTTCGAATGTGGCTTGGGTTGCACGATCCCCAGCAGGTTCCCCTCGTAGAAACCAAAGCAATAACAGTTCTGCAGCACTTCCACATTGGGAAGCTTCTGAACCTGAGCGATAAGTTCGGCGGCCACAATGCCCGAGCGTTTTGAGTAGCGCAGGTGACCACCAAGAGCAGGCTGGTCATCGATCAGCATCACCTTTGCGCCGCGGGCTCCCAGCTCCACCGCTTCTTGCAAGCCTGCCGGACCGCCTCCGATAATCGCTACTTCCGCCTGCCTGTAACTGTGTTCGTATTCGCCGGCATCAGATCCCTTGGGCGGAGGCTCACCCAGCCCGGCAATCTTGCGAATGAATGGCTCGGCGGCGTGCCACATGCTGGGGCGGGTCATCGCCTTGTAATACCACCCCACTGGCATCAGCCAATCGAACTGTTGCGCGATAGCGAGCCAATCGTGTTCGAGCGAAGGATAAGCATTCTGGTGCCGGACTCGCATTCCGGCGCTCGCCGGCGTCGTGCAGGCGCGCACGTTGGGCACGCCGTCCACGTTCATCATGCAGTTGGGACATTTGCCGGACAAGCACAGCAGGCCCCGCGGCCGGTGGTATTTGAAACTGCGCGTAAAAATGCGCTGCCCCGAACGATACAAGGCGGAAGCTACGGTATCGCCGGTGCGCGCTTGGACCGGCTTGCCGCAGTATTCGAACGTGAACGTGTCGGAGCGTTCGTCCAAGCTTACCTTTCAGGGAAAAATGTTTCGAGAACCTCGTTGGTGACGGTGTTCCTCACCGCTTGCATCCATTGACGGCACCCAGATCGGTGATACCACCATTCCTTCTGCACTCCAGCCTCGTTGGCCTTCGTGTAGGTGTAATGGACCCAGGCCGCTTCTGGCGCGTCCTTCGCGGGGCGTTGTTTCACCTCGCCGCCAAAACGAAATTCGTAGACACTGCGATCGCCGCAATGCGGGCAACGTAATAGGAATGACACCCAGAACGCCTTTTCAGCTTTTCCTGTAGCCGCGCTCTATGAGCGCCGAACGTGCCGACGATTCAAAGACGGAGGCCAGAGACCGCCGCTACAAAGCGCCTTTCCTTATATTCCAAAGACCTTTCTCGTCCCGATCAGGGGAATTCCACAAATAGCAGACGCCTCGAGCGAAAGAGCGGCCATGTCCTCCGGTTCGAGATCGTGAACGTCCGACTTGCCGCAAGCGCGTGCCAGCATTTGAGTCTCCAGGGTCATCACTCGCAAGAAACTGGCTACGCGCTCGGCGGCCTGTTCCATGTCCAGGCGCTGCATCAATTCCGGATCCTGGGTGGTAATGCCCACCGGGCAGCGTCCGGTATGGCAATGGTGGCAGTAGCCGGGTTCGGTACCGAGCCCGTGGTAGTCGGCAACATACAACGCCTTGTTGCAGTTCAGCGCAATCAGCGCCGCGGTGCCAATATAGACAGCATCGGCTCCCAGAGCCATGGCCTTGGCCGCGTCCACCCCGTCGCGAATGCCGCCGGCAATGATCAGTTGGACCTCGCCATACAGCCCGCAATCCTCCAGGGCCGCCCGCGCTTCGCATACGGCAGCCAGAGTCGGGATACCGGTGTGCTCCTGGAGGATCGCGGGAGAAGCCCCAGTACCACCTTCCATGCCGTCCACGACAACGACATCTGCCCCGGCCTTGGCCGCGAGCTTCACATCGTCAAATACCCGGCTGGCGCCCATCTTCACGAAGATGGGTACCTGATAGTCAGTCGCTTCGCGCAGTTCCTCAATCTTGATGATCATATCGTCCGGTCCCAGGAAGTCCGGATGCCTTGCCGGGCTGCGCTGGTCCACACCGACAGGGAGATCGCGCTGCTTGGCGATCGTCGCCGACACTTTCGAGCCGAGCAACAAGCCTCCCGTTCCGGGCTTGGCGCCCTGGCCGATCGTTAATTCGATGGCATCGGCCCGCCTCAGGACATGAACGTTGATCCCGTAGCGCGAGGGCAGTACCTCGTAGACCAAGGTCTTGCTGTTCTCGCGCTCCGCCTGCAACATGCCGCCGTCGCCGGTGGTGTTGGAAGAGCCGACCGCGGACGCGCCGCGCGCTAGGGCCACTTTGGCATTGTAAGAGAGAGCGCCCCAGCTCATTCCGGTAATCATCACCGGGATATCCAACGTGATCGGCTTCGCTGCATACCGCTTTCCGAGCACGG
>QHZE01000382.1 GCA_003225335.1 Acidobacteriota bacterium | reverse complement strand
CAAGTCCCAACGGAGCTTTTCGCCACTTTCTTTCCCGGTGCCGCCGAGATTGCGGAGATGTTCAGTTACTTCCAAGCTCATACCTATTTAGGCTCGGATTCGTCCGACCGAATTGCGCTCGCTAACAAAATAGCAAGCGGGCAACCGACAAAGTTTTCGACTTGGGCTCGACTTAATCTCCCGGTCCAAAACCCTTAAATGCAACCCTTCACTCAATGCGAATCGAAATTATGAAAACGCTGCTAAACATGAAAATCGGTGTGAGCGGTGCGAGCGGTCATTTGGGCAGGGCCACGGTTGCGGAACTCGTGCAACGGCCCGGCGGTCACGAGGTAGTGGCGATCTCGCGCACGCCCGAGACTATCACTGCGCTGGCCCAGGGCCGGTTTGGGGACTACAACCGGCCCGAAAGCCTTGCGGAGGCCTATGCGGGTCTCGATCGTCTGCTCATCATCCCGGCCCTGGAACCCGGAAAGCGCGCGGCGCAGAACGTCGCTGCACTCGACGCGGCCGTGAGGGCGGGCGTCAACCATTTCGTCTTCATGTCGACCGCGGGCGCACGGCCGGAGGAGGAGCCGGCGCTCGGCGCCTCCTACTGGCGGGGCGAGCAGCATCTTATCGCCACGGCGCCGACGTGGACCATCCTGCGTATGAACTACTATGCCGAAGGTCTCGTGCAGCAGGCGCGGGCGTCGCTGGACCAGGGCGTGCTGACCGGGTTGGCCGAGAACCGGGTTGCTTTCGTTGCGCGCGGTGACGTGGCGGCCGCCGCAGCCGGAATCCTGATCGGCGACGGCCATGCCGGCGCGATCTACAACGCTACCGGTCCTGAGCGCCTGTCGGGTGCGGAACGCGCGGCCCTCATCGCCGAAATCACTGGCCGGCCGCTCGCGTTCCTCGCCATCACGGAAGAGCAACTGCGCGCCGGACTGACGCAGGCGGGTCTGCCCGCGGAGGTCGTCAACATCGCCATCAGCATCCAGGCGAGCTTCGCGGCGGGTGCGTTCGACATTGTGACGGGCGACGTCGAGCGCCGGCCAGGTCAGGCGCCGATGGGCGGGGTTTGCGACAGTGGCTGGGGCCGCACGGGACTTCGGGAGTCGCGCAGCGATGGTCGGTTCGCGATAGGGTTGAGCCTTCGAGGCGGCTATCGAAGAAATCAGATTTTAAATCCTGGGAGTTCAAAATGATCAACGAGTCGAATAAAGAAAGGCGATGTCACTTCATCGTGGTGGGAGCAAGTGCGTCTGAGATCCTCCGCGTTCGTCAAGACCTTCAAGCTAGCTCAAATTGTCGAACCACTGGGTCGGGTAAGGAGGACGCCTTGCGGCGACCTCCTCCCCTCAGAACCGGACGTGAGAGTTTCCCCTCATCCGGCTCAAGTCGATGCGAAGCCCCGCGTGAGCGAAGCCGGTGTCACGACGGTTCTCCCGGCGTGCCACCTTTACGATACGCACTTGCAGCCTCCTGACTTGGCGGTTCACCATGGGTCTAGTTGCGCCGTTCCCACTGCGCTGCCTTGCCAAAGGACGCCTGTGCTACCTGGAAACCAATTTCCAAACACGCTCTGAGGGCCGTTCACTGTCGTCCGATCAACTATTCAATGTGCGGAGGTAAGCTATTAATGCCTGGATGTCGGCATCATTCAATTTTGCGCCGAACTTGGGCATTTCACCTTTGATGCCTTCCCTAACGATTCTCGCAATTCGGGCATCGGTTTTGTTCAGGTCGTAGAGGCTTGGCCCTTCATCGCCACGCGCGTCATCTCCATGGCAATGCGCGCAATTGTGGTCGAACAGGCTGTGGCCCCGCCTGGCTTCTCCCTCCAGAGTAGGACTCGTGGCTGCGGAAGCGATGTTGGTTGACTGCTCTTTTGCTGCCGCAGCCGTTGCTAGCTGCAGAAGAGGGGACAAACCGAACGTGCCCCCAAGTACTGCTAAACCGGCGGCCAGCCCTAATAAAGCAGCCTTTGTTTCAATAGACATCAAACTCCTTTGGAATTAGAGATCAAAATGGCGAAATCTGACTGGAGGGATGCGGCTCAGCGGTTCAGCAACAGCTCTCCACCCCAATATCCAGCAGCGGCCATCAGGATCGCTGTGAGCATTGAGCCGGCGAGATATATTTTGAAACCGAGTGATGAAGCGCGGTCCCGCACTACGAGTCGCCAAACGGCCAAACCGATCAATAGGCCGAACGCCGGCCAGAGAAAAGCATGGTGACGCGCGAGGCTGCCGCGACCCCAGAGTTGCCCCTGACTCATCACTAGCCCTGAAGCAACGGCCCCGAACGCACCCAGAGCTCCCAGAACAATCGTATAGAATCCGGCTGCCTGAAAGCTGGCTCGGCGAGTCTTGCCGGGATTGTCTGGAAGAAGAAAACCGGCCAGATCAAATAACGCGGACGCCATAACCAAGGCGATTGGGAAATGGGTGGTGCCGCCGTGCATTTTAGCCCAAAGAACGTTGCTCATGACTATTTGCCTTCGGAATCGCCGGTTCACATTAACGGGGAATCCACCACGGCGAGCGTGCTTTTGCCCTCGACATAGTTGACGCTGGTGATGCCCAACACACTGCGCAGTTTCTCCGCAGGCACTTTCATCGGCCCGGGTTTGGGCGCCGTGCCGGCTTGGGGTTGGGGAAAGGCGGTGGACATGGCAGTATGGAACGTGACGTTGCCTTCGACCTTTTGAACGATTTGGTGGATATGACCATTGAGGACGGTCACGGAACCAAAACGCTTGAGGTAGCCTAGAGCCTGCTCGCTGTCGTCGGTTCCCCAACCCCATTTCGGATAAATCGTCCAGAGCGGGACATGGGCAAAAAGGACGATGGGCGTGCCGCTGGAGTGGCCCTTCAAATCATCTTCCAACCATTCCAGTTGCTCGTGTCCGAGAATGCCAAGTCCGCCTTCTTTGATATCCAGGACATTAACCAGCCCGACGAAATGCACTCCCTTCTGGTCGAAGCTGTACCAACCCGAACCCTTGGATCCTTTGCCGAAACGTTCACGATATTGCTTCCCATTATCATTGATGACATCATGTTCCCCCGGTACATAAAACACCTGGCGGGTTTTGCATCCCTTCAGGATTTGATCGAGCGTGTCGAACTCCTCCGCCTCGGAGAGGTGAGTCAGGTCGCCAGTGTGCAACATAAATGACGGTGCTTTGGGCAGCGCATTGATTTTCGCGACCGCCTCCCGCAACGTCGCAGCGACATCTTTATTCGCTTCCTTGTTGAAGCCGATGTGACTATCGCTAATCTGGACGAAGCTCAGGTCCGCCCCGGCAGCCAGGGCTGCGGCGTCGGAAGCCCGGCCGAGAGGTTGCGACTTGAGGATTCCTCCGGTCATGGTCCAGAGGACCCCGGTGCCAGCCCAAGCCATGCATTTGAGGAAACCGCGGCGGTCAACGCCGTCTTTATCGTGGTTGTGTTTTATGATGTCTGGCATATTGCCTCTCGATTTAAGGTTTATTGGATTGTTTTCGCGCGCGGCACGTGCCGCGCTTCCATTCATACATACCGGCCAGGCTGGTTGAATATTCCTGGATAAAAAGTGATGATGACGGGAATAAACTCCGGGGCACATCGGTCTTGAATAGAGGACGTGACCCGCACGGAAGGGAAAAACGATTGGAAGAACAGGATAAGCAGGCGCGTTTCGAAGAGACGATTATGCCGCACTTGGATGCCGCGTACAATTTGGCGCGCTGGCTGACACGCAACGAACACGACGCCGAGGACGTCGCGCAAGATGCTGTACTGCGCGCGTTCAAGTTCTTCGGTGGTTTCCACGGGGGGAACAGCCGCTCCTGGCTGCTCTCCATCGTGCGCAACACCGCTTACACATGGCTGCAGAAGAACCGAAAACATGAGATCGCTACAGTTTTCAGCGAAGAAGAGCACGATGTTGAAGACCTTGCTGCCAACCCGCAAGTGCTCCTGCTCAGGAAAGCCGATCACGAGGAAATCATGCGAGCGGTGGAGCAGTTGCCGGTGGAATTTCGGGAGGTCATAATCCTTCGCGAGTTGGAAGGAATGTCGTACAAGGAAATAGCCGAGATGTCGGATGTTCCCATCGGCACAGTCATGTCACGGCTGGCACGCGCTCGGAAACAGTTACAACAATCTTTAGGTCAACGGCTCGAGTCAGGAGTTTCACAATGAATTGCGAGGAAATCGAAGCTTTAAAACACGCCTATGCTGATCGGGAGCTCGATCTGGTTCGCACCACTGAGATTGAACACCATTTAAGCGATTGCCGCGCTTGCTCGCAGGCTTATGAGAATATCCGGGCCTTGAGCTCCGCGCTCAAATCCTCGGATCTCTATTTCAAAGCTCCCGCGCATTTGAGGAGGCGCATTCGCGCCTCCTTGCCTAACGAAGCCAGGAGTTCATCAAGTCAGCCATTCGGTTGGTGGCAATGGTTTAAATGGGGAATTCCCATCGCGGGAACCGCCTTGATTGCCTTCCTGCTTGCAACCTCATTCATTAGGGCTTCTACCGATGAACGGCTTGCCCAGGAAGTCACTGCCAATCATGTGCGCTCCCTGATGGCTACCCACCTGACCGACGTGACCTCCTCTGACCAGCATACGGTCAAGCCGTGGTTTGACGGCAAGATCGATTTTGCGCCGCCGGTGAAGGATCTGGCGGCCCAGGGATTCCCACTCGTGGGTGGACGTCTCGATTATTTGCAAAACCGGCCGGTGGCGGCTTTGATTTATCAGCGTCATAAGCACCTCATTAACCTGTTCGTCTGGCCAGCGACCCGGAATTCAAGCAGAGCGAAGAAGCTCGTGGTGCGCCAAGGCTACAATCTGATCCACTGGAACGAGTCTGGGATGACTTTTTGGGCGGTATCGGACCTGAATCCTGTGGAGTTGCGAGAGTTCGTTGAGCTAATCAAGTAACAACTCAAGGAAGAGTTCATAAACGGAAAGACCCTTCAGCGGCTTGGTTCCCCTTTGCCGCTGATGGGCTTCGTTACTGGTTGTATTTATCGGGCAGCCAATCCAGCGGCACTCGCAGGGATACCGCTAGCGAAACCCAACGATTGGAGTGACCCCCTTGAGGTGACGTGAAATGAAGCGAGAGTCCCATTTCCATTGGCCAATCATAAGTATTTTCGCAGCACTGTCTCGCCGCCTGATGTTGCCAGCAGGTAGGTTTTGTTTCCTCGGGTCCAACCGGCGAGCATCGTTTT
>QHZE01000381.1 GCA_003225335.1 Acidobacteriota bacterium | reverse complement strand
GCCTGGGCATGCGCCGGCTAAGCATCATCGACCTGAAAACAGGCCGGCAGCCGGTCAGCAACGAGGACGGCTCAATCTGGGTCGTCTTCAACGGCGAGATCTATAACTTCAAAGACCTGCGGCAGGAGCTGCTGGCGCGCGGCCACTCCTTTTACACGGCCACCGACACGGAGACCATCGTCCATCTTTACGAAGAATACGGGACCGCGTGCGTGCAGAGGATGCGCGGCATGTTCGCCTTTGCCGTATGGGACGAGCGCCGCAGGGAACTGTTCCTGGCGCGGGACCGGCTGGGGATCAAACCCCTTTACTACGCCGAAGTCGATGGAAGGCTGCTCTTCGCCTCCGAGCTGAAGGCACTGCTCCAGCTGCCGGAGATTGACCGGCGGCTCAACTGGGGGGCCGTGCATCACCTGTTCACCAGTCTCTACACGCCGCGGTCGGAGAGCATCATCGAGGGAGTGCGCAAGCTCGCACCCGGGCACTGGCTCGCGTGGAAACCTGAGCATCCGGTGCGAGTCGAACAGTACTGGGACGTGAGCTTCGAGCCGGACTACAGTCAACGCGAAGGCTGCTACGCGGATCAGCTTCGCGAGCTGCTCGAGGAATCCGTCGATCTGCATCTCGTGAGCGATGTGCCTGTAGGCGCCTTCTTGAGCGGCGGCATCGACTCCAGCGCCGTCGTCGCGGCCGCGGCCCGGCTCACTGCGGGTCCCGTGAAGACCTTCTCCATTGGCTTCACGGAAAGAGAGCACAACGAGCTCGATCACGCCCGCCGGGTCTCCAGTCACTTCGGTACGGAGCACCACGAGCTTGTCCTGGAGCCCGACGCCCTCGGGATCGTGGAAGACCTGGCCTGGCACCTGGATGAGCCCTTTGGCGACCCTTCGGCAATCCCAACCTACATGGTGTCGAAGCTGGCGTCCGAGCACGTGAAAGTGGTTCTGTCCGGCGACGGGGGGGACGAGCTTTTCGCCGGATACGACAAGTACCTCGTCGAGCGGAAGGAGCGGAACTATCGGTTCATTCCGAAAGCCGTGCGCAAAGCCCTGGGCTTTGCAGGCGAGCGGATGACTGACGGCATGAGGGGACGCAACTTCCTCCGCCATATTGCGCTGGACGGTGCGGAACGCTACAGGGACGCCACGACGCTGTTCAAAAACGACGAAAGGCGGAGGCTTTTTCAGCCCGAGGCCTTCGAGATGCTGTCTCAGTGTGATCCCTGTCTCACGTGGGCGGAGAGTCCGGCCAAAGCTAACGGCGCGTGGCTTTCGGCGCTTCAGTACCAGGACCTCAAAAGCTATCTCCCTCTCGACATCCTGACAAAAGTGGACAGGATGAGCATGGCTCACTCGATAGAGACCCGGGTGCCCCTGCTCGATCACAAGCTTGTAGAGTTTGCCGCGACCATCCCCCCGGAGTTCCAGCTGCGAGGGAGGACAACCAAAAACATCTTCAAGCGCTCCATGAGGGGAATCCTTCCCGATGAAATCATAGACCGCCCGAAGCACGGCTTTTCCGTCCCCCTGGGAGGCTGGTTTCGCGGCCGGCTAAACACCTTTATTCGCGACCTCTTGCTTTCGGAGCAGGGGAAGCGGCGGGGCATTTTCAATCCCGCTTACGTGGAGGAGTTGCTGCGAAGAAACCAGAACGGACGGGATCTCGACTTCCAGCTCTGGACCCTCATCTCGTTCGAGCTCTGGTGCAGAACTTTCCTCGACCAGGCGGTGCGCAGACCGGCGCCGGTCACGGTCCACGACCGGATGTTTTCGGCCGGGAGCCGGAGAGCATTAGTATGAAGCTTGAACCGGCGCTGCCCTCCCGGAATCTGACAGACGGCCGGCTGAAGGTCGTCGTGTTCACGTCAGGACCCTTGATCCCGGTAAACTCTGTCTTTCTGGAACGGCTGTCAAAGGATCCGCTCCTCGATCTCCGCGGCATCATCGTCGACGAATACCGCAGACCCAGGAAGAATCTCGCGCAGCGCGTCTTGAAGTCCCTTCGCGAAGCGCAGGAGTCGTATGAGGCTTTTGAAAAGAGCACGGGCGTGCCGGTCTACCGGGTCGCCGACATTCACAGCGAGCAGAGCCTGAAGCTGATCCGATCGCTCGCGCCCCAGCTCGGGGTCATATTAGGGGGTCGCATTTTGCGCGACACCGTGATCTCCATCCCCGAATATGGCACTCTCAACATTCACAAGCGGAAGGTGCCTGAATATCGCGGCGGCGGGCCTGTCGGCTACTGGGAACTGCTCGCGGGCGAGTCTTCCATCGGCGTGACCATTCATTACGCGATTCCGCGCGTAGACGCAGGACCCGTTCTTGCGCAGGCCACTATCCCGATTGAAGAATGCGACACCCTTGAAAGTCTGCAGATCAAGGCAGACATCCTCGGCGCGCAACTCTACCACGACGCCATCCGGCGTGCCGCGTCGGGCCTGCGCCAGGGAGCGCCTCAGGATACGTCTCGCGGGAAGACCTTCCGGGCGCCGAGCGAATTCAAGATCTGGCGCCTCCAGAGGGCCTTGAAGAAGAAGGCGGCGGAGCGATGGCCGTCCCAGCAGTCACGCCCTTCCGTCGTTGTCCAGATTCGAATGCTCGTCCAATATGCCCTGATACTCCCTCTGCTCCTCTATTATAGAAACCGTTTCACGAAACAGCGCCAGGCCCCCATCTCCATGTTCTTTTACCACGTCGTTTCGAACAGCCCATTGAATCACCTGTGCATGCCGCTGGAGGGATTCGTCACTCAGGTTGAATTTCTCCGCCGCTACTACAAAGTGCTCTCGCTGCCGGAAGCTGTCGAGCGCATCAGGTCGGGCCGCAATGACGAGATCGCCGTGTCTCTGACGTTTGACGACGGATACAAGGACAACACCTGGGCGATAGAATACCTGAAATACTACGGTGTTCCCGCCTCCTTCTTTGTTTCAATCGGTCACGTCCTCGATCGCCGCGCTTTCGAGCACGATCGCAGGCTCGGGTTCGAAAACGCAGTTCCCATGACCGCAGAAGATGTTCGCAGCCTGGTCTCCGGCGGCTTTGTCGTCGGATCGCACGGCATTTACCACGAGGACCTCGGCGGGCTGGATCCCGCCGCCACGGATCGCGTGCTCCGGGAAAGCCGCGAGCTCATCGAGCAAGTTTGCGGCCAGGCGCCCGAGCACTTCTCGTTTCCCAAAGGCCAAAGAAAAGCGCAGATCACCCCGAAGAGCTTCCCTCTTGCGAAAAAGCACTATCGCTATGTCTATTCCGCGTATGGCGGCTATAACTTTCCCTGCAAGGGGAAGAGCCACTTTCTCCGCATGCCCAGCCCCTCGGACGTTCTGGAGCTCGCAATGGCAATGGACGGCTATTGCGGTTTTCGACAGTCTGTGGCCGGAAATGCCTGGGGTCTGGCAATAGACAGGCTCCCTCCTTACTAAGCACGAAAATGTCATTGGTCATTTCGAGCTCGTGGCAGGCTCCGGCCGTGGGGCTGAAGAGAAATTTCAAAACTGAAATTTGAGATTTCAAATGGGTGCAATTGCAAGTGGGAATCAACTCATGCGGCCTTTAAACTCTCTCAGAAACTGTGGAGAATTTTGATTCGTGTTAATTCGTGGAATTCGTGGCCAGCAAGTAAAACCGCCACGAATTCCACGAATTCTCACGAAAAACGGCCTACTTATGGAGTAATGTCAAAAGCATCTGTCCAGATCCAGTAGCCACGCGATTTCCTGTTTTTGCGGCCCGTCGCCTCGATCGTGAGCGTATGGGTTCCCGGCTGCAAGCCTGTTCTTTGGTAAATCACGGCTTGCGCTTTGCTCGAAGAAGCGTAGGTGTCGATGCTCGCAATCGCGCTTCCGTCGATGTAGACGCGGGCGATCCCTGACGACTGGTCGCGATAGCCGATCCAGCTGACCGCCGTCCCGGTGAAGGTAACAGTAGCGCGCGCGTATGCGTCCTTCGCATAAACGGCGCGGCCGCCACTGTAGCCTGCGAAAGAACTCACAGACCAGGCGCCGCCGCTATAGGCGACGGCGGGATTGTTCTCTTCGAGTCGGAACGGGGTTGGCGGCGGCGGCGTCCCGCCTCCATCCGTCGTCGAGACGACATCAAAAGCATCGACCCAGACCCAGGCTCCGCCTGAAGACGAATTGTTTGTCTGGGTGACTTCAATGGTGAGCGTGTGGCTGGCCTGCGTCAGCCCGGTTATCGAATAGATGGGTGTTTG
>QHZE01000380.1 GCA_003225335.1 Acidobacteriota bacterium | reverse complement strand
AGGTCACGGCCGAGCTATCCTGCTCGAAGTGTGTTGCTGACGGTGGCGGGTCTACGGGCGGTGGTGGCGGTGGTGGTTCAACGGCCCCAGACAGGGAGATGAGGTAGGTATCCGCATAATAGGTCGGAGAGCCGATGCCAAAATTGCTGGCGTAGATGATCTTGCTCCCGTCACGGCTGGCGCTGACACGTGGCTCGTAGTTGTAGCTGTCGAGCGGCCGGCTCCTGTGATGCGCAAGTCTCTCCACCTGGCTGCCATCGAGCTTCACTTTGAGGATCTCGTTTGTGTAGGGCTTCCATCCGGATGACCCGGGGGACGGATCGCCCGGGGCGTATGTTTCGACGAAAACCCAGCCGCTGTTGTCGGTCCCGGAAATATGAACCGCGAGGCTCCAATCGAGGGAGAGCAGGCACGTCTGGCTCCCATCCGACAAGCGGACCTTGACAATGCCATTGTTGCAGATGGGGGACAGATCATTGGAATTTGTCCAGATCAGCACCTCGTCGCCATTTGTGTCGCGCGTGTAGTCCATGTGACCACCCGCCCGCGTCAGCGGCCGGAGAAAATTCATGTTCCGGTCGAAGAGGTCAACGCCGGCCCCCAACCAGGTAATCGAGACATTGTCATTAGGCGTGATGTACAGGCTGTCGAACCCGCGGCCGCCGGTATCGAAAACGGGGCCCTTTCTGTCGGTGCTTATCTCGTAGACGAAAACGTACCTGTTATCGCCCGCAAACACGAAGTGGTTTCCGTCAAAGCAGATGTCAGATTCGCCTTTGCCGGAAATGGAGGAATACTCCGGGAATGTGTGCACGATCGAGGTCGCGCCGGTCCCGACGTTGTGCTGCCTGAGCTGGTTGCCGTACTTGTAGTAAAGGACATTCGCGTCCGAACGCGACCAACGGGGCTCGCTCGAGGCATTTATCTCGGCGGGGAGGTTCTTGAGGAAATTCCCCGAGCCGTCGTATAACCCAAAGTAGCTGAAGTGCACGAGCAGGATTCTGGAATTGTCCTTATTGAACGGCGTCATCGTCGAGTACTCGCCGGTTATGAAGGTGACGCCCGCGCCGAGGGCATCGCTAATCCGCTTGACGGAAGTTCCGAAGGCGTTGTCCGTATAACTGCCGCCCACAGCCGGCGGCCGAGAACTGTAATCCGGGTCGGGAAGGTGAACGTTGCTGTCTTTCGACATTCTTAATGATCTCGTCATTTATTCTTCTTTTTTTGTTTATTGCCTTCTCACGTATCGGCGCATGAGCCGGTCTGCTTTGTGACTCACGTCACCTTTTGGAAATCCGGAAGACTTGGGACCGACGATACATCCTGTTTTCACCACAAAGACGCGAAGACACAAAGGTCCACCACCTTCTTGCACCGTGTGGGATCTGACCCTGAAAATTGAATTTTAAGTTTTCAGGGTCAGACCCTTTTTTCTGGCCTGTCGCAGCAGATGCTGGTCCTGGCGCGCTACATATCGGATCCTCGGGAGGTCCGGCGTGTGTGAATCTTTGTGTCTTTGCGGTGAGATTTTTGGTTGCGGCTGGGCTGCTCCGTAGTACTACGCTGTGAATTCGTGTTTTCCTTACAAGATTTTTGGGGCTCTTCTTTGGAGTGCGCAAGCTTGCTTGCGCTTTAAGGGGCGATGGAACATTTCCATCTGCACCAAAGCGGCAGCAAGCTGCCGCACTCCAAAG
>QHZE01000379.1 GCA_003225335.1 Acidobacteriota bacterium | reverse complement strand
CAGGCCCCTCCTGAAGACGAATTGTGTGTCTGGGTAACTTCAATGGTGAGTGTGTGGCTGGCCTGCGTCAGCCCTGTTATCGAATAGATGGGTGTTTGCGCCTCGGGGGGTGATACGTAGGTGTCGACGGTCGATTTTAACACTCCGTCCACGTAGACTTTGGCGATACCCGACCACTCGTCGCGGTAGCCTTTCCAGGTCACGCCGGTTCCGGTGAAGGCAAACGTGGCTTTCGACCCTCCGTCCATCGCCAGCGCGGCGCTGCCGCCGCTGTGCAAAGAATTGTTGTTCA
>QHZE01000378.1 GCA_003225335.1 Acidobacteriota bacterium | reverse complement strand
GTCGGAGAGCCGATGCCAAAATTGCTGGCGTAGATGATCTTGCTCCCGTCACGGCTGGCGCTGACACGTGGCTCGTAGTTGTAGCTGTCGAGCGGCCGGCTCCTGTGATGTGCCAATCTCTCTACCTGGCTGCCATCGAGCTTCACTTTGAGGATCTCGTTTGTGTAGGGCACCCATCCGGACGACCCGGGAGCCGGATCGCCTGGGGCGTACGTTTCGACGAAAACTGAGCCGCTGTTGTCGGTCCCGGAAATATGAACTGCGAGGCTCCAATCGAGGGAGAGCAGGCACGTCTGGTTCCCATCCGACAAGCGGACCTTGACAATACCATTGTCGCAGACGGGGGACGGATCATTGGAATTTGCCCAGATCAGCACCTCGTCGCCATTTGTATCGCGCGTGTAGTCCATGTGACCACCCGCGCGCGTCAGTTGCCGGAGGGAATTCATGTTCCGGTTGAAGAGCTCAACGCCGCCCCCCAGCCAGGTAATCGAGACATTGTCGTTAGGCGTGATGTACAGGCTGTCAAACCCGCGACCGCCGGTATCGAAAACAGGACCCTTGCTGTCGGTGCTTATCTCGTAGACGAAAACGTACCTGTTATCGCCTGCAAAAACGAAGTGGTTTCCGTCAAAGCAGATGTCAGATTCGCCTTTGCCTGTAATGGAGGAATACTCCGAGAACGTGTGCACGGCCGAGGTCGCACCGGTCGAGACGTTGTACCGCTTCAGCTGGTTCCCGGAGTTATAGTAAAGGACATTCGCGTCCGAACGCGACCAGCGGGGCTCGCTCGAGGCATTTATCTCGCCGGGGAGGTTCTTCAGGAAATTACCCGAGCCGTCGTACAGCCCAAAGTAGCTGAAGTGCACGAGCAGGATTCTGGAATTGTCGTTGTTAAACGGCGTCATTGTCGAGTACTCGCCGGTTATAAACGTGACGCCCGCGCCGAGGGCATCGCTAATCCGCTTGATGGAAGTTCCGAAAGTGTTGTCCGTGTAACTGCCGCCCACAGACGGCGGCCGGTAACTGTAGTCGGGGTTGGGAAGGTGAACGCCGGTGTCTACTACCGCCGCGAAGATGGCCGTAGCAAGGGCCGTCCACAGGAGCGTAAGTCCTCTTAGAAATCTCGTCATTTCGTCTCCGTTTCTGATTGTGGTTCTCCGCGATTGCTCACTCGAACGAGATCCTTCCCTTTGGCGGGAAGCGCCCCATCGCCTGTGGACAGAAGCTTGCGCACTACCGAAGGCAATTGCTGAACGAGAGCCTCCTCCCGGAGGCAGGCATCGGCTCCGCATCTGCAGAGCTCGTACGGAGATTTCTGGGAAGAACAGATGAGGATCAGCTTCGAGGCGGGGCTGGACCGTTTGATTTCGGCGACAGCCTCGCTCGCCGTTTTCCCGAGAAGCCGCTCGTGAGCGACGATCAACTCAGGCCTCAGGCAGGCTGCATACTGGACCAGGCGGTTTCCATTGTTGGAGCGCGCGACGATCCGAAGTTCCGGCTCGTTGCAGAAGAGGTAATCGATTACCCGCATGAGCGGGCGTGTCCGCACTACGACCAAGACTCTCACTTCCTGCAAGAAACCTCCTCGGGGATTCGTGCATGTCGGCCATCGGGAAGATGACCGCGGTGCTTAGTTGCCCGGCAGGATAGCCTTTTGCGGGGAGGGCCCACAATTGGGCAAAGACCTTATTGGAGGGGCTTATTTACCTTAGGCCGGCTCTGATTGCCGATTGCCGATTGCCGATTGCCGATTGAAAAGCGTGGGATTCGGTTCGGAGTTCAGGCTTTGTTATTAGCCTGCTCGGGGCCGTGCGGATCAAATGCGTTTTTTCACCACGGAGACACCGAGATAGTGCCTTCTATGGGTCAAATGACCAATGACAAATGACAAATGAACGATAACAAATAGGAGTCAGAAGTCCGGACAACGAACTGAGATTTGTCATTTTTCATTGGTCATTTGTCATTTGCCAACCTGGCGGGGCCGTCATGCTGATTTGCGGGTTCCAGGAACGAAGAAACTCCCCCCTCTGTTTATCACGTGTATAGCCTTGACCAGGAATGAGCTCATCATGTCCTTGAAGAGATAGCCGGAGGCCCCCGCATCCTTGCAGCGTTCCACAAGTTCCTCCTGAGGGTATATGGTCAGGATCAGGACTTTGATGGATTCGTCGGCGAGCTTGATGCGGCGGGTCGCCTCGATGCCGTTCAGCCCTGGCATGTTGAGGTCCATGAGGACGACATCCGGGTGCATTACCATAGCCTTATGGACCGCCTCTCTGCCGTTCACAGCTTCGCCGACCA
>QHZE01000377.1 GCA_003225335.1 Acidobacteriota bacterium | reverse complement strand
TCGTCTTTCCTCTTTGCCCGCGAGCTCCACTGTGACCGTCACTTCCTTCTTCTCCCGCACTACATTTAATTCGAGCTTGCCCCCTTCGGCTTTGCCGTCGAGATGGTGAAGCAGATCCTCGGGATCGTCTATCGCCCGACCATTGGCCTTGATGATCACGTCTCCAGCTCTAAGGTGGGCTGACGCGGCCGCAGATCCCTCTTGAACAGAGGTGACCAAGGCCCCCTTCTTGCCGGGAACACCCAGAAACTCGCCCAGTTGCGGCGTCAGCTCCTGCAGGGTGACCCCGAGTCTCGGTCTTTCGCGTCCAGGAACGAAGATCTCCCCCTTGGGAAAGGAAAAACCGAAGGGTCCCCCTTCCGGCATCGAAAAACGGAACCTCCTGCCAAGCCCTTCTCTCCCGCCGATTTCGGCTGTGAGCTTCAACTTCTCACCATCCCGACTCACAAGAAGTCCGACCTTGCGCCCCGGCGGGGTTTCCTTAACCAAGCGCGCCAGTTGCGTTGTCGAAATCACCGGTGTTCCATCGTACTCCAGAATCACGTCTTTCTCCCGCAGCGAGGCTCCTTCCGCAGGGCTGCCCTTCTCCACGGAACGTACAATAACTCCCCGTTCCGCGCTCAGTTTATAGCTGCCCATGTTTTCGGCAGTGACATCCTCCATCTCGATCCCCAGATAGGATCCATTATCCAGGTCGAGGATCCTAGGCGGTCGTCCCTGCGCGAATGCGACGGGCGCGCCGGCGATCAGCAAAAGGAGAATATATCGCGCCACTCTCCTGCTGGCGCTCAAGGGTTGTGTCATCATGCTCTCCTCCAAGATCTGTTGGGTTTACTTAACTCCTGAGACCTTCCACGCTCATACACGCCGGGTCTTGTAAAGGGGTTCCAAATTTTGCCGTTCTGCGGGCCGCGGAACCGAAGGGGCAGAGGGGTCAAGGAGCAAAGGTGAGGCTCAGACGCCGGGCCAAAATCCTCCAGGCGACGGATTCATTCACGAAGTTTTTACCCTCTCCCTTTGCCCTCGTGCCCCTCTGCGCGAATAAACTCAAAAGCCGGCGTTATAACTGCCGAGTAAAATGAATCCTATCGAGGAAGGGTCCGCCATCGAACGCTGTAAGAACGGTGATCGCGAAGCGTTCGGCCTGATCGTGCAGAAGTACATGAAGCCCGCCTACTATGTGGCCTTGGGGTATGTCGGACGGCCGGACGACGCCCTGGATATCTCACAGGACGCCTTTATCAACGCTTTCCGGCACATAAAGCGATTCGATTCTTCCAAAAGTTTCTTTCCCTGGTTCTACAGTATCCTGAAAAACCTGTGCCTGAATCACCTCAGCAGGAGCAGGCGCCGGAAGGAGGACTCCATCGACCAAATGGTGGAGGAGGAGGGTCAAAGCCGCATCCCGGTAGAGACCGTTAATCCGGAGCAGGGAGCCGTGCAAAGAGACATCGAGGTGAGGATCGGCAAGGCTCTCCAGCGCCTGCGCCCGAAGGAACGAGAGATAATCATTCTCCAACACTTTCAGGACTATTCGTACCAGGAGATTGCGGACCTGCTAGGCATACCTATCGGCACTGTGATGTCCCGCCTGTACAGCGCCCGGAGGGAGCTGCGCCGGGAGCTGGAGCGAATGGGAGTCCGGTATTAGAGGAATGCATGTCTTGTGATACTTTCAAACCCCTTCTGATGGGATATCTGGATGAGGAACTGACGGCGCTGGAAGCCGTCAGGGTCGAGCAACATCTTGAAGAATGTCACGACTGCACCGCAGAGCTGGACGATTTTCGCAAACTTAAGGAGGTCACCCGCAACATGAGAGTGGTCATGCCGGACGACAAGTACTGGGACGAATACTGGTCCAACATCTATAATCGCCTGGAGCGAAAGGCGGGCTGGATCCTTCTTTCCCTCGGCAGCATTATCCTCTCCGCCTACGGACTCTATTGGGTTATTGCGGAAGTCTTTCTTGACAAGAACGTGCATCCGGTGATCCGCATAGGGGTCCTGACCCTCATTGTTGGCTTCTGCACCCTGCTGGTTTCCGTCCTGCGCGAGAGGTTCTTCCTTTCCAAATCGGATAAGTACGAAAGGATCAAGCGATGATTGTCGTAACCACCGAAGGTGTGCCGGCCCGCCGCATCGCCAAAACCCTCGGCGTTGTCAAAGGGAACACCGTGCGGGCCCGCCACATCGGGAAGGACCTGCTCGCCTTCCTGAAGAACCTGGTTGGCGGAGAACTTACTGAATATACGGAGGTTATCGCCCAGTCGCGAGAACAGGCCCTGGACCGCATGTTGGCGGAGGCCAGAGGTCTGGGAGCCAACGCGGTCGTGGGCCTCCGTTTTTCCACTTCCTACGTGACTCACGGGGCTGCCGAAATCATGGCGTACGGAACGGCCGTGGTAATAGAATGAGGGCGTTTTTTTCGGAACGGCCGAAACTTTTTTTCTGCAACGGAATCATCGTTCGTGAGCTAAGTTTGGCAAGACACGACCCAAACCCTGGTAGCGGCACTCTAGATCCGTCCCTCTTGCGAGAATGGATCAAGAAAGCCAAAAAAGGGGACATCGGCTCATACCAGAGACTCTATGAGGTCTTTGCCCGAAAGGTTTTGAACTTTATCTACCGAATGGTGAATTCAGTGGAGGAAGCGGAAGACCTGACTCAGGAGACTTTCGTGACCGTCTACCGGAAGCTCGGGTCGCTCAAGGACGACGCGAAATTCGAACCCTGGCTTTTCAGGATCGCCAGAAACTATGTGTACCAGCGGTATCGATCGCGTACCCCCGCTACCGTCCCGATCGAAGAACCGGATGACAACGACAAGGGCGTAAAATCAATTCCCTGCCAGAAAAATATCGCGAAGTGTTTGTTCTGTCTGCAATCCAGCAGCTCAGTTACAACGAAATAGCGGACATCGTCGGCCGGAGTCTTCCGAGCGTCAAGACCGACATTCATCGAGCCCGGCTTGAAGTTAGAAAGAAAGTGAAACATTACCTCAAGGTCTAAACCTATGAATTGCCTCGATTGCACCGATAATCTGACAGCCTATCTGGATCAGGAATTGCCTCCCGGCGCGCGCAGCGAAGTGGAATCTCACCTCGGCTCCTGCGCGAGATGCGGCGACGAGCTGCGCACCCTCAAAGAGGCCATGTTGCTCCTGGAGTCTCATTCGAAGCCGCTCGCGCCCAGCCCGGCCGTCTGGAGCAACATTCGTGCGCAAATTGCGGCACTGCCGGCCCCTTCGGGCTCCCGTGCTTTCTGGCTCCATTCGCCGGTGCAACGCTGGGCCTTGGCTGCGGCTGCCCTTGCAGTTTCCCTAATCTTAGGGCTGGGAATCCGGGAGTACCTGCAGGATCAGCAATCGCAGCGAGCCTTGCACGAGTACATGAGTCAATACCTAGAAAAACGTGAGTCCCAGGAGCTGGTTCACCGAGTTCAGACCGCGCATCAGGAATTCTCAGATAATCCGTTCGTAGCTCCTGCCGAAGAAACCGCGTTCGGCAATCCTTTCCGGGAGCAAGGGCAATGACGGTCCCGGAAAATTACAGCCCTTCGAGACCGGTTCTCACGCGCACACTCCTGGGCGTCTTCCTGAGCGCTCTTGCATTTCCATCTCTTGCCCGCCAGTCCGGAACAGGTAACCCGGAGCTGGCCAAAATCAAGAGCCTGGCTGCATCGCAGCATGAGATCGTGATGATTCTCCTGGAAAAGAAAGATTACGCGAAGGCTTCTGCGGAGGCGGCCAAGATCTTTGAGATGAAATGGCCGGCGGATCAGGAACGCATCCTCCTCAAAGAGCTGCTCTTCTTCACGGACCAGTTCCTGCACAAGGATCAGGCCATGCAGGGACTTCAGCTGATCGAATCCAGCGCGAAAGCTTTCAAGACACCGGCCAGCCTTGTGTCTATCTGGAAGGAAAAGGGGTACCTCTACAAAGGAGTGAAACAGATGGATAAAGCGCTCGATTGCTTCCGCGAAGCCCAGCGTCTTGAGAAATCCGCGCCATAGGATTGCTGATTTCCGATTGCGGATTGCGGATTGCGGATTTTGTTTTTCAATCGCAAATCCCCAATTCCCAATCCGCAATCCGCAATCGGAAATCAGCACGGCCTTTGAATTTAACAAGGCAGTGCGATATATTGAGACATTTGAAAGGATCGCATGAAAGCCCTGGACAAGGATCTTCCGGGACCTCAGGCCACTGAGAGAACGTTCACAACCATCTCGGGCTTTCCCATCAAGGAGCTCTACACCGAGGAGGACTTAGCAGGATTTGACCCGCAGCGCGACTTGGGCGAGCCGGGGGAGTTCCCCTACACGCGTGGTGTGTACCGCAATATGTATCGCGGCCGCCTGTGGACCATGCGGCAGTTTGCGGGTTTCGGGGCCGCGGAAGATACGAACCTCCGTTTCAAATACCTCCTGGAGCGCGGCTAGACGGGGTTATCCGTAGCTTTTGATTATCCTACCCTCTTCGGTTACGACTCAGACCATCCCCTTTCGTACGGCGAAGTAGGCCGTTGCGGTGTCGCCATCGACTCCCTGGCCGACATGGAGGCGCTGTTTCATGGGATCCGGCTCGATCAGGTCACAACCTCTATGACCACCAACGCCCCCGCGGCGATTATCTGGGCGATGTACCTGGTGACCGCAGAGAAGCAAGGGGCGAACTGGAAAGACCTGAGCGGAACCATACAGAACGACATCCTCAAGGAATACATCGCCCAGAAAACCTACATCTTCCCGCCGCGCCCTTCGATGCGCATCATCATGGACATCCTGCATTTCGCCACCGCAAACGTCCCGCGCTGGAACACTATTTCCATCAGCGGTTACCACATCCGTGAAGCGGGATCCACAGCGATCCAGGAACTGGCCTTCACACTGAGAGACGGCATTGAATATGTGGAGCACGGAGTCCGCGCGGGTTTGGATGTCGACGCATTCGCTCCCAGGCTGAGTTTCTTCTTCGACATCCACAATGACTTCTTCGAAGAGATCGCGAAGCTTCGCGCGGCGCGAAGGATCTGGGCGCGAGTCATGCAGGAGCGCTTCGGAGCCAGGAACCCCCGATCGCTTCTCTGTCGCATCCACTCCCAGACCGCGGGCGTCTCCCTCACCGCCCAGCAACCGTACAACAACGTGGTGCGTGTTGCGATCCAGGCGCTGGCCGCGGTATTGGGCGGGACTCAGTCCCTGCACACCAATTCGCTGGATGAAACTCTCGCGCTGCCCACGGAACAGTCGGTCACGCTTGCGCTGCGGACCCAGCAAATCATCGCGTACGAAAGCGGCGTGCCAAACACAGCAGACCCGCTTGGGGGTTCCTATTTTGTCGAAACCTTGACCAACGAGATGGAGAACAGTTGCCGGGAATACTTCAAGCGCATCGACGAAATGGGTGGGATGATCGAAGCCATCGAGCGCGGGTATCCCCAGCGGGAGATTCAGGACGCCTCCTACCAGTTTGCCCGCGCCCTGGACAGGAAAGAGAAGATCATCGTGGGCGTCAATGAGTTCGTCATGGAAGAGGAGCCCCCGATGGACATTCTGGTTATTGATGATTCGGTGTTCCACAGCCAGTGCGCCAAGCTGAAGAAACTTCGAGCGGGCAGGGACAACGCGCGCGTGGAGGCCTGTCTGGCGCAACTGCAGAGAGCAGCCGATGGAACAGACAATCTCATGTCCCCCATACTGGAATGCGTCCGCTCCTACGCCACACTGGGAGAGATGTGCGACGCCCTTCGGTCGGTGTTCGGCGAATACCGCGAGCCTCTGTTTGATTGAGTGTCATGCCGGAACAAAAAATCCGAGTGCTGGTCGCTAAGCCAGGGCTCGACGGTCACGACCGAGGCGCCAAGATCATCGCGAGGGCTCTCCGTGACGCCGGCATGGAAGTCATCTACACCGGGCTCCGGCAGACGCCCGAGCAGATCGTAAACGCCGCTCTCCAAGAGGACGCTGACGCCGTCGGATTGTCCATTCTGTCCGGCGCGCACATGCACCTGTTTCCCCGAATCATGCAGCTGATCCACGAGAACCACATGGAGGACGTGCTGGTTTTCGCGGGCGGCATCATTCCCGACAAGGACATCCCCGAGCTCAAAGAAATCGGCATTGCGGAGATCTTTCCGCCGGGCAGCTCTCTCGAAGAGATCGTAAAGTTCGTTCAAGACCGCGTAAAGAAAGACCGCGTCCTTCGAAGTTCCTGAAAAGCAGCGGGCAGTCCGCAGTGGGCAGTCGGCAGAAACTGCCGACTGCCTACCGCCTACTGCAATCAGGGACGGACAACGCCATCCGCTTTCCAGAGGTAGATCGTCCGGTTAAAGCCTTCCCCGTCGGTCAGCGTTTCCTCCTTGGACGGCCGCCAGTCGCCCATCGAAAAGGCATGGGAGACGATGCGGGCGCCCGGCTTGAGCTGACGCGTGAGTATCGGCCTCAGCTTCAGGTTTGATGAGCTGAGCAGGTAGAGCGTGACGACGGTCGCTCCCGACACATCCACGTTCAATGCATCCTTCTCGATGAACCTAACGAGCTTTTCGACACCGGCGCGCCGCGCGTTCTCATTCGCCTCGCGGACCCTCACCGGATCAATGTCAACACCCACACCATGAGCGCCGTATTTCTGGGCGGCCGTGATGACGATGCGCCCGTCGCCGCAACCCAGGTCGTAGACGACGTCCTTCGACGTGACTTCGGCCAACGCCAGCATGCGGTCGACGACCGGCTGCGGGGTCGGCACGTACGGAGCGAGGCTCTCCTGCGAAAGTGGGCCGCCCCCCGGGAAGGCGGCGGCGAGGAGGGAAAAGATGGGCGAAGCCGGGCTCGGCAAGAACCCGGCGAGGAAAAGCACGATGGCAGCAAGAATCCGATACGACATAGCAACCTCCCTGGACCGGGCGCCAGCGTCACGCGGGAGATGAAAAAAGTAGGTGGCGCACCAGCGGATCGCCGGCGCCCGGCCTTCCCGGATGAGGCACCATCAGCCCAGGCACGAGCGGCCCAGGCTTCAGACGCCACCGTAAGGCGCGTGTCCATAGCCCGGCTGTGAGAGACTGTGAAAAACTTGTATGTCAAACCGACGACATCCAAATCGCAAAAGCTCAGCCTTCAGGCTGCACTGCCCTTGAGCAGGCTAAAGCCTGAACTTCGAACAGTGGTTGTTTTCGTGAAATTCGTGGAATTCGTGGCGGTTTTACTGGCCACGAATTAACACCAATTGAATTCTCCTTAGCTTCTGAGAGCATTAAAGGCCGCATGAATTGACTCCCACTAATTGCACCTTTTCCTCTGACCAACCGCCTCTGGACCCAGTTGATCCTTCTCGAACCAGGAGTAGTCGGGTCTGATCCTAAGCAACCAGGGTTCGGATCGAATTCCATAGCTTCCTATAACCTGAATGGCCTCCGGTCCGATTTCAATAACCCTCAAATCGACGGCGTTCGGAACCTTGATACTTTCGGGGGGAACGCGTTTGTCACACCCAACCTGCATGCGGTCTCAGAATTCCGGATCGAAAATAACTCTTATGACGCAGCCACGGGCAGGTCGGCCGGGGGGCAGATCAATCTGATTTCGCGCTCGGGAGCCAACGAATTTCATGGTAACGCCTTTGAATACTTCCGAAACGATGTGTTGAATGCTCGCAACTTCTTTGCACAGTCTCGTCCCAAGAATCGGTACAACGACTTCGGCTACGACATCGGCGGCCCAATCAAGAAAGACAAGCTCTTCTTTTTCTGGTCAGAGGAATGGCGGCGCATCATCCAAAGCAGCGGGACGCGCACCACTATTGTCCCTACAGCCGCACAGCGCGTTGGAGACTTCAGTGCCTTGTTGCAAGGGCCTGACTCGCGGATCATCCGTGACCCCGACACGGGTGTACCGTTTCCCAATAACGTGGTCCCCGCCTCCAAGATCGATCCTAATGCGAAGATTTTGCTCGACACCTTCTATCCCCTGCCGACGCCGGGGTTCAACGAGGGCGGCTTGAATTTCACGGCCTCCGACCCGGATACCACCCGGTGGAGGGAGGAAACGATTCGCCTCGACTACAGAATAGCGGACAACGTGAACTTCTTCGCACGCTTCACCCAAGACAACGTCTTGCTCCTAAACCCGTTCGAGCTCTTCAACCGCAACGTCCTTCCTGATGTTGCGGGATCCATCCAGGTTTTCCCTATCTATAATTGGGCAGCCCATGCGACATTTACCCTGAACCCCAGTTTTATTTCGGAGTTCCGCTGGGGCTCGTATTACGGTAATGATAAAAGGCTTGAGCACACCAACGGCTTTCGTAGCCAGGCCTCAGGGCTGAACATCCCTGAGCTGTTCCCCGGGAACAACCAGGATCGAATCCCGAGTTTGCTCTTCAGCCAGGGATATGCCCCTGTCGTCCTCCCTTGGCCCTTCCACAACGCCGCGTTCACCCAGCCCTTTGAGAGCACCAATACATGGTTGCGAGGCCGGCACACAATCAGGTTCGGCGTCGAGCTTTCGCTCGAAGGAAAGAATGAATATATTTCCGGGACCGGCGGTGGGGATTTGACGAATGGACAGTTCTTTTTCAGTGGTCAATATACCGGTGATGCGATGGCTGATTTCCTCGTCGGCCGAGCCTTTAGGTACGATGAGCTCGACAAGGCCATCATCGGCAAATACCGCTGGTATAACCTTGAATCCTTCGGCCAGGACCAGATCAAACTTCGGCCCAATCTTACCTTGACGTTGGGGATGCGTTACTCCTATTTCCAACCGGAGTGGGAGAAGTCGAATCTCATAAATGTCTTCTTGCCTTCGGCTTACGACCATAGCAAGGCACCCGTCGTCAATCCTGATGGGACGATTCCTCCGGGGACCGAGAATTTCACAAACGGATTGGTCAGAGCCGGAGAGGGATCTCCCTATGGCAAACAGGTCTTTAACAACAACCTCAATAATTGGGGCCCCAGAATTGGCCTGGCATGGGATCCGACCTCCACGGGGAAGATGGCAATCCGGGCTGGTTACGCGATCATCTATAACCGAGAGGGCTCTTGGGCCGAGTTCTCCACGAGCAATCCCCCGTTCGAGCAAGCGGCGGCAGTCTTCAATACTCTCCTCAGCAATCCGGCCGGGACCGCGGTTTCGACCAGCCCCATTTTCCCAGTCAGTTTGGCCAGCTCCAATGGGCCATGGAGGATCCCGCAGGTGCAGAAATGGTCGGGCGGTATCGAACGTGAAATCTGGGGCGCCAAATTCGAAGCTTCCTATGTGGGGACAAAGGGCACGCACCTGCTCGGCATGACGGATATTAATCAGCCCTTCCCCAATGCCCTCGTTGCTCAGGGCTCGCTCTCTGCCGACGCGATCCGACCCTTCCCGGGTTTTTCATCGATCGCAATCCGGACAACCGATCGGAATTCGAGCTATCACTCCGGGCAGTTCTCTGTCATCCGTCCGTTACAACACGGCTTGGCTTTCCAAGCGTCCTACACCATCTCCAAGACGCTCACCGATAGCAACAGCGCGTGGGGCGGGCCCCAGAATTCGCGGGACCTAAGAGCCGAGAAGGGTCTGGCCAGTTTTGACTCCAGTCAGGTGTTAACGTTCAACTACCTCTGGGAGGTCCCGTTCTTCGACAAGAAGACAGGTGCAGCAAAAGCCGTGCTCGACGGCTGGCAGATTAGCGGGATCACCAATTTTCAGAAAGGGTTTCCCACCACCGTATACGTGCCTTTCGACAACGCCGGGGTAGGTAGTTGCTGCCCACGCGCCAACCTCATCGGGAACCCAAGCGGGCCAAAGACACTCACCGAGTGGTTCAACACCGCCGCATTTGCCGTACCACCTTTAACTGCTTTCGGCAACGCGGGCAACGGGATTATTCGCGGCCCCGGCACGAACTATTGGGATTTCGCCGTGTACAAGAAGCTTTACCAAAGGGAATCCTTCCACGCCCAGTGGCGCGCCCAGTTCTTCAATATTTTTAATCATCCACAGTTTCAGGGCATCTCCAATTCTATCGGCAGTTCCACTTTTGGCCAGGTGGTCAGTGCCGGCGATCCCAGATTAATTCAGTTCGGAATTGAGCTCGCCTTCTAGTTCTACCTGGTGGTCGCCAAGTTCACAAACTGGTCAAATTAGGCATGGTTGATTGATAAAAGAAACAAGCGCAGTTGTTTGAAACCGCCGATGAACGCGGATGCACGCCGATGTTCGGTCGCTCATCGGCGTGAATCGGTGTTTCATCGGCGGTTCTCTACTGCTCGGCGGTAATGAGGTGGCTCGCTACGTTTTCTTGGTGCGCACAAAGTTCACAAATCGATCAAAATTTGCGTCACGCTCGTGGCACTCGCCCGTGGAAAGTGAGAAGCTGCGAAAAAATCGTAGCGCCCCGCCCAGCGGGGCAGAAGGCGCATTGAAACGCAACAACTTATATGCCGGCGAGACGCCGGCGCTACAATTTTTTACACGCTTGGCGGTATAAGGCTGCTCACTATACTTAGACTAAGACTAATGTTGGAACACGGCAGAGATGTACTTCAGTTATCTTTTGCCTTCTTCGTCCTCCTTTCGCTCACGAAAGCGCAGTCGCCGCCGCCCTGGACCGAGAAGTTCCAGCAAGCCTTCGGGCAGTTGCGTGAGGGGAATATCGTGGCGGCGAATCATCAGTTCGACGCGCTTCGGAAATCAGAACCTCAGGACTTTGTTCTGTCCAATGCCATCGGGGCGGCGCTGGACTCAACAGGTCACCACCGCGAGGCCACGGAATGGTATCAGAGAGCCCTTGATTTGAATCCGCGGTTTGCGCCAGCTTGCAACAATCTAGCCCTCAATTACATTGCGCTCGGGGATGCTCATTGGTTCCTTGCCGGGGCGCTTCAGCATTTAGGGCGGAGAG
>QHZE01000376.1 GCA_003225335.1 Acidobacteriota bacterium | reverse complement strand
ACCGTCCTTCCCGGTGGGGAAACCGCTTTGATGACAGCCGCGCGCACGGGCAAGATCGAGGCGGTGAAGGCGCTGCTATCCTGCGGAGCGGAGGTGAATGCGAAGGAAAGCCGGCACGAACAGACTGCCGTGATGTGGGCGGCGGCCGAAGGCAACGTGGAGGCTGTCGAAGCCCTGATCAAGGCCGGTGCGGATTTTCGCGCCCGTTCGGACTCCGGGTTTACGGCTCTGTTATTCGCTGTGCGCGAAGGCCGCGCCGGCGTTGTACGGGCTCTCCTGAAGGCGGGTGCGGATGTGAACGAGACCATACAGCCGGCAGGGGCGCCGGGGCGAAGAGCCGGCGCAGCGCCCGCGATCGGCACCAGCGCGCTGGTGCTGGCTGTCACGAACGCTCATTACGAGCTCGCGGCAACCCTGCTGGACGCCGGCGCCGATCCGAATGCCGCCGTCGCGGGTTTGACGGCCCTGCACGTGATCACCAACGTCCGCAAGCCGGGCGGCGGCGACAACAATCCTGCGCCGCAGGGGTCCGGAACGATGACGAGCATCGAGCTGGTCAAGAAGCTTGCCGCGCGTGGAGCGAACTTGAACACGCGCATGACGAAAAAGGTGAATCTGGGACTGACCAGTCTGAATACCCTCGGCGCGACACCTTTCTTTCTGGCGGCCAAAACCGCCGACGCGGAGCTGATGCGGACGCTGGCTGCGCTCGGCGCCGACCCGCTGCTGACGAACGAGGATAACTCGACGCCGCTGATGGCGGCGGCGGGACTCGGGACCCGTTCTCCCGGCGAGGATGCCGGAACAGAGAGCGAAGTGTTGGAGGCCATGCAAGCGGCATTGGATCTCGGGGCCGACATTAACGCCGTCGACAACAACGGGGAGACCGCCATGCACGGGGCGGCCTACAAGAACCTCCCTGCCGCCGTGCAATTCCTCGCCGGCAAGGGCGCCAAAATCGAAATCTGGAATAGGAAGAACAAGCAGGGATGGACGCCGTTGACGATCGCGGAGGGTTACCGGTTCGGGAACTATAAGCCTTCGCCCCCCACAGTGGCTGCGCTTCGTCGAGTGATGAAGGCCGCAGGCGTATCGCCGGCCGTAGAATCCGAGCCGGCCGCCGGCGCGCGCCGGAATTAAACGCATCTGCCCCGGCACTCCCAGCACGTCTCCCCCTGGCCCCGCAGCGGGTCTGCTGCATGATTTCAATGAGACCAGCAGGATGCAGCGGGGCAAGATTCACGGCCCCTGCGTGGCAAGCTCGGGCGGCCACACAGGGCCGCCCCTACCATTGGGCAGGCTCCCCTACGGCCATTTTCATTCGCAGTGGCGAGCCGCAGGATCATGGAACGTTTGTGGTGCGTGTTGTTTGTGTCCATTTGCCACCAAGACACGAAGAGACAAAGAAGGCGCCCAGGGAAACCATTAGCCTTCAAGGTCACAGTCTGAGAAAATTCAGTCTATGATCGATATCCCTCAGTTGATCTCGCGGGAACTGTCGCTGGCGCCTCGACACGTTCATAACGCGCTCGAGCTTCTGGCCGGTGGGGCCACTGTGCCGTTCATCGCCCGCTACCGCAAGGAACGGACCGGTGAGATGAACGAGATCCAGCTCCGGGCGCTGGCCGAACGCTTCGCTTATCTTTCCGAGCTGGAGGAGCGCAAGACCTCCATCCTGCAATCGATCGCCGAGCAGGGCAAACTGACCGGCGAATTGAAAGCGAAAATCGAAGCGTGCCTTCTGAAGGCGGAGCTCGAGGACCTCTACCTGCCCTTCAAACCGAAGAAGCGGACGCGCGCCACCATCGCTCGCGAGAAGGGACTGGAGCCCCTGGCTCTCTTTTTGAAATCCGTCAATATTCCGGAATCTCCCGCAGTCGACCTGGAGTCCGAAGCAGCCGCGTACATTTCCGAAGCTCTCGGCGTCAAAACCTCGGCAGAAGCGCTCAAGGGCGCATCGGATATTCTGGCCGAAGAGGTCTCGGAAAAAGCCGAGCTGCGGCGCTACATCCGCGAATACCTTCTCGCCAAAGGGATCTTCACCTCCCGCATCAAAGATGAATTTCCGGAAGGCACGACAAAGTTCGAAATGTATCGCGACTACCGGGCGCGAGTGATCGATATCGCACCCCATAACATGCTGGCCTTGCGCCGTGGCGAGACCGAGGGAGTATTGACCTTCACAATCGAATTCGACGAATCGGTGGTCACCGCATATCTCGAAGCTCAGGAAATCCACACCCGGACGGCTGACGTCCGCGGCCTCCTTCGTGCGATGCTCGCCGACGCCTTTGAACGGTTGATGAAGACAGCCCTGATCGGCGAGGTGCGGGCAGAAAAGAAAACCGCCGCCGACCGCGAATCGATCAGAACGTTCGAGGCGAATCTGCGAAACCTCCTCCTGGCCAGCCCGGGCGGAATGAAGCCGACCTTGGGCATCGATCCGGGTTTTCGAACCGGTTGCAAAGTGGTCGCCGTGGACAAGACCGGAAAGTTCCTCGAGTACCACACGGTCCATCCCCACAAGTCGGACGCGGAGCGGGCCCAGGCGGCTGCGACACTCAAAAGACTGATCGAACAGCACCGCATCGAGCTCATCGCGATCGGCAACGGCACGGCCGGCCGCGAGACCGATGAATTTGTCGGCGAGGTGCTCGCGCCGCTCGAGCACAGGCCCGTCAAAGTGATGGTGAGCGAGTCGGGCGCCTCCGTGTATTCGGCCGGCGAGACCGCAATCGAAGAATTCCCCGACCTCGATCTCACGGTACGGGGATCCATCAATATCGCCCGGCGGCTGCAGGATCCGCTTGCTGAACTGGTGAAAATCGATCCCAAGTCGATAGGCGTCGGACAGTATCAGCACGACGTGGACCAGAAGCTCTTGAAGCAAAAGCTTGACGAGACGGTGGAAAGTTGCGTGAACTACGTAGGCGTGGACTTGAACCTGGCGTCGAAAGAGCTGTTGAGCTTTGTCTCGGGAGTTTCGGCGGCCGTCGCGCGAAATGTGGTCGCCTTCCGTAACGAACATGGTCCATTCCGCAGCCGGCAGGAGCTGCGGCATGTTCCGAAGTTCGGACCGAAGACCTTCGAACAGGCGGCGGGTTTCCTGCGCATCCGTGAGGGTGAGAACCCGCTGGATAACACGGCTGTCCATCCTGAAAGCTATCCGGTGGTCGAAAAGATCGCGCGCGACCTCGGCGTCCGGCTGCAGGAGATCTCACGCGCGCCCGAAAAGCTGAGATCGGTGGACCTGAAGAAGTACGTGCGGGAGGGCGTGGGCGAACCGACGTTACGCGATATCCTGGCCGAACTGGAGAAGCCGGGGCGCGACCCGCGCGCGGAGTTTCGCTACGCAAAGTTCAAGGAAGGGGTAAAAGAGATAAAGGACCTGGCGCCCGGCATGGTGCTGGAAGGTATTGTGACCAACGTCGCCAATTTCGGGGCTTTCATCGACATCGGGGTTCATCAGGATGGACTGGTCCACGTTTCCCAATTGGCGGACAAATTCGTCAAGGACCCGAAAGAGGTTGTCAAGGTCGGTCAGATCGTGACAGTCAGGGTCCTTGAGGTGAATGAAAACCTGAAACGGATTTCGCTGTCGATGAAGAAGCCAGGCGAGCGGCCCGGCCGGGGGCCGGCCGGCGACATTGTGCAGACGGGCACTCACAAACCGTCTTCGATCCAGGACCTCGCCGCAAAATTCAACACCCGCCGGAAATAAGACAGCGCGCGAGCCCTTAGTACATGATTTCATAAATACGGTAACGTATTCCGCCCTCGCGGTGCGAAAGAGCCATGCCAGGAAGGGGCGGTGGCACGGGCGTCCCGCCCGTGAGGACCCGGTCAGGAAACGATCTAAGTCAGTTATGGCCGGGACGGCCATGCCACGAAGATTAGCCGGGGGTGAGCGAAGCGGGTTTGGAGTTCAGCCTTCAGGCTGCACTGATTCAGTGCAGGCTAAAGCCTGAACTCCAAACGGGCTTCGCCGTATTTATGAAATCATGTAGTTAGTTTCTGGTGCGAAACTAGCCCCGCAGGGGCGACTCAGGAAAGCCCAGGGCGCAAGCCCTGGGAACAAGGACGGTAACAACGGAAGCCCCGAAGGGGCGATGCAGTGGGTCCCGGTACCAAAGAGGTGCCTTATGACGAGCATTTATCTGGAGTTGAGACCGAACTCCCTGCGCCGCCCTTTCAGGGCTTTCCGCAATCTGGACCTTGAACCCAGGGCTCGCGCCCTGGGCTGTCCTGCTTGACCCCTTCGGGGTCCTTGGTTTCGCGCCAGAAACTAGTTAGCTTCAAACATCTGAATTGGTGACCGGAACGAGAATCAGAAAAGATGTCATTGTCATCGGCGGTGGCGCTGCCGGAGTCATGTGCGCGATTCACGCGGGAAAGAGGGGACGCTCGGTCCTCGTACTCGAGAGCGCCGCAGAAATTGGCAAAAAGATCCTGATCAGCGGCGGCGGTCGTTGCAACTTCACCAACCTGCACACGATTCCATCCAGCTTCACCGGCGCCAATCCTCACTTTCACAAGTCGGCGCTGGCCCGATTCACACCTCAGGATTTCCTCCTCCTGGTTGAGAAGCACGGGATCCCCTACCACGAAAAGAAGGTCGGCCAGATGTTTTGCGACGGAAGCGCCCGGGATATTGTTCTCATGCTGCGTCGCGAATGCGCCGGTGCTCGCGTTGAAATTCGCGTCAATTGCGACGTTCACGCGGTCGAGAAAAACAGCACTTTCCGGATAGAAGCCAACCAGGGAAGTTTCGAGTGCGAATCGCTCGTCATTGCGACCGGCGGGCTGTCGATTCCGAAGATAGGCGCGACCGATTTCGGCTATCGGCTGGCGCGGCAATTCGGGCTGCGAATCGCGCCGACAAAGCCGGCGCTCGTCCCGTTAGTTTTTTCCGAGCAGGACCGCGCGGTTTTCAGTCCGCTCGCCGGGATATCCATCGATGCGGTCGTGAGTCTGCGAGAGCGGCAATTTCACGAAAGTATTCTGGTCACGCATCAAGGTCTGAGCGGCCCGGCTATCTTGCAAATCTCCTCCTACTGGGATCCGCCCGAAACGATCGAGATTGATCTGTTGCCCGAGCGCGATGCGGGTGAACTTCTGGCGACCGAACGCGAGAGCGTCAAGGAATTGAAGACGCTGCTCGGCCGGTATTTGCCGCAGCGTTTCGCGCATGCCTGGACCGAAGTCAATGGCGGGTCAAAACCGCTGAGGCAATACTCGGCTAAGGAGCTGCGGGCGATTGCCGAAGGCTTGCGCCGTTGGCGCGTAACGCCCGCCGGAACCGAAGGCTATGGCAAAGCTGAGGTCACGGCGGGCGGCGTCGACACGGCTGAATTGTCATCACAGACCATGGAAGCGAGGCGCGTCCCGGGGCTGTACTTCATTGGCGAGGTCGTGGATGTGACGGGTCATCTCGGCGGGTTCAACTTTCAATGGGCCTGGGCTTCGGGCTTTGCTGCCGGGCAGGCTGTTTGAGATCTTTGGACCGCGCCTTGGAGCGCCCAAGTTGCATCAACTCCAAAAAAGCGCGGCCACGAATTCCACAGCTGATCGAAAACTCTTCGTGATTCTTCGCGTCTTCGTGGTGGATTGGGCCCCTCCTTTACCACGAAGACGCGAAGACGCAAAGAAAACTGCACAGAATGCAACCACGGATGCAAACGAAAATCCCTGCCAGTTTGCAAAGGAGTTTCTGAATTCCTGTTATAATCGCAAAATTCAGATCAGCGATTGCTCCAGTTCTCTTGGGCGCTGATCCTCGTTGATCTCCACGGATGGAAGAGGGGAGAACGGCCGGAACCAGTTTCATGCAATCGAGAGGGACGATCATGGCCAAGACTATTACCCGTCGGGAAGTATTGAAGACCGGGCTCACTGCCGCGAGTTTGGCGGCGATGGGATTGCCGGAATGGACCCTCCCGGGCCTGGCCCAGGGCGAGACAGTTGTTCCGTTTACTGACATTCCTGACACTGTCAGCTTCACTCTCGATCCCAAGTCAGGCACGCGGGTTCTCGACATCCGGACCGTCACCGAGCCGTTTACGGCCAAGGATCAATTTTATTGTGTGCAACATCTCGGCCAGCCCGAAATCGATTCCTCCACGTACCATTTGAAAATCACGGGAGCGGTCGAGAAGCCGGCCGAGTTGTCTCTGGAGAATATTCGGAACAGATCGCCGCTTCGGCTCGCGGCCGGATTCGAGTGCTCGGGCAACTCCCCTCGCAGAATTCAGGGGCTCGCTTCAAATGGCATGTGGACCGGGATTCGGCTGCGCGATTTACTGTCCGGCATCGGAGTCCGGCCCGAAGGCAAGGAGGTCGTCTTCTTCGGCGCCGACCACGGGGAAGCGGAGGTTCCGTTCCGTGGGCAGACCTTCAAGGTCGAGCAGCAATTCGGCCGCAGTATGTCCCTGGAAAATGCGCTGAGGCCTGAGCCTCTTCTGGCCTATGCGCTGAATGGCGATCCGCTGACACGCCAGCAAGGGGCTCCAATGCGCCTGATCGTGCCGGGCTGGTACGGAGTCGCCAACGTCAAATGGCTGTCCCAGATTCACATACAACGGGAACGGTTCGTGGGTAACTACCAGGCGCGGTGGTACTTGTCGTTGAAGAGCGAAACCGTCAATGGTCAAGAGATATGGAAGGAGACCGAAGTGACACGGATGCAACTGAAATCCGTCATTGCCCGGGTGACTCGAAGCGGAAATCGGCACCAGGTTCACGGTTTCGTGCTCAACGACGGAACGCCTCTGAAGACCGTGGAGGTGCAAGCCGACAACGGCCCGTGGGAAGCGGCCACGCTGGATCCTTCGAACGCGCAGTATTCCTGGAAACTGTTTACCTACATCTGGGAAGGGGCGACCCCGGGAGAGCACACGTTGGTCTCACGCGCCACCGACGTGAACGGAAACGTACAGCCGACCGTGGCTGAATTGGGCATGAGGAAGAAGACCTTCCTGGAAGACAATGCCCAGTTCCCGCGGAAAGTAATGATCTCCTAGACGCAACACCGCCGAGTTGAGAAGCAGGTATCATCCGACTTTCATCCACAGATGACCCTGGCGCGGCCGAGCCGCACCAAGCTATTTTCCGTTGCGTTTTCTTTGCGTCCTTCGCGGCTTCGCGGTGAAAGTGCAGCCCCTTACTAACCGCTAAGACGCGAAGAGCGCGAAGAATTATTCTTACCATTATCCGTTTGACCTCGCCCCTCATTCCCGGCCTATCATTGGACGCGACAGATTCCCTTGAAGGAGGTTTCCATGATCCTCGTTACCGGCGGCACGGGCACCAGCGGCGCCGATATCGTTCGTGAGCTTTCCAGCCGCGGCGTGAAGTTTCGCGCGCTGGCGCGCAACCCCGCCAAGGCCGACGACGTCCGATTGCCCGGCGTCGAGATCGTTCAGGGCGACATGTCCAACGCCAGATCGCTCGAAGGGCCCCTCGCCGGCGTCGACGTCGCCCTCCTGCACTCGGCCGCGGCGTCGAACTTTGTCGATCTTCAATGCGCTTTCATCGACGCGGCCAAGAAGGCCGGCGTGAAACGCATTGTGAAATTTTCCGCCCTCGGCGCCGATCCAAAATCGACGTGCCGATTCCAGCAGGGCCACGCCGTCGTTGAAGACAAACTCAAGTCATCCGGCCTGACCTGGACGATGCTACAGCCGACATTCTTCATGCAGAACCTTCTCGGCCAGGCCGACATGATCAAATCCGGCACGATCTACCAACCCGCCGGCGACGGAAAGTCCGCCTACGTCGACACGCGCGACATCGCCTCCGTCGCGGTTGTGACGCTCACCCAGAGCGGTCACGAGGGGAAGAGTTATCCGATCACAGGTCCGGCGGACCTCAGCTTCCACGACATCGCGGCGACGTTTTCGAAGGTTTTGGGCCGGCAGATCAAGTACGTCGACGTTCCCGCTGAGGCAGCGCGAGAATCGCTTGCGAAGATGGGCCTGCCGGCATGGAACGTCGACGGCATTCTGGAACTCATGGATCTGTTGCGCAGCGGAAAAACCGCGGGCCTCTTCCGGACTGTCAAGCAAATCGCCGGCAAGGTCCCGCGCACGCTCGAGCGATTCGTGCGCGACCACGCGTCGGCGTTCAACGGATGACGGCACTTGCCTTTGCACCGCGCAGAAGCTTAGAAGCCACCCCGAAGACACGAGGACGCGAAGGGGAAGAGCTCTTCGCGCCTTTCCGTTGCGCGGTGGTTCTTGAATCATAAACGTCTGGGAAACATTCGTTATGCCTTCCGGCAGTTCTGGCGTTCAGC
>QHZE01000375.1 GCA_003225335.1 Acidobacteriota bacterium | reverse complement strand
GAGGTTCTGGCGGCCATGAGCGTGTCCAGCCTCTCAACTCCCCCAGCCCTTCGGTGACGACTTCATGCCGCTGATCAGGAACCAGCGCGAGTCATCTTCGGGTTGGCGCGCGACGGGCTCGCCCCCGGTGTGTTTGCGCGCGTCAATGCCGGCGGGACGCCGTGGGCAGCGATGCTGCTCATCGGTGTCGTTTCGACTGCCCTTGTCACCACGAGGGCGTTCGAGCGGCTCCTCGCGCTCGCGATCACCCCGGTGCTCGTGGTAGACGGCGCCATGAAGTTCGCGCTGGTCCGGCTACGGAGGGAGCAGCCGGATGCCCCTCCCTCGTGCTCCTCTATCCGCTCTTGCCGCTCCTGTTCGCGGGAGTGTACGCGGCGCTCTTCGTGGGGACAGCCCTCGAGCAGCCGGCATTGGCCGTCTAATGTCGGCTGCGGCGTATTGAAGGGCGTGGTCTGCCGCAGGAAACATCCATGTGTCCCATTTCGACTGACGCTCATCACAGGGGACGACCGAAGAACAAGACATAGCCGTCGGCGTCCTTGAGCTCGAAACCGCGCAAACCGTCATCAGTGTCCTTCAGTGGCTCGGAAAACTCGACATTGCGCGAAGCAAACTCGGCCGCCAATGCATCAGGATCCGGGACATTAAGGTAAGCGTCCCAGCGGGCTCCAGGCTCTCGCTTGTAGTTCGGCAGTGGATCGACGCCAACGTCCTTAAGCATGATCATCGCACGGCCTCTGCATACGATGCCGAAGAAGAGGTCGTCGTCACTAGGCCCCTGGAAGGTGATCTCAAATCCAAGCCGGTCTCGGTAAAACGAAAGCGATGACCGTAAGTGGCTCACGATAAAAAAGGGTGAGATGCCGGTAATCTGTGCTTGCGTCATATGGACTCCTCGGCCGCAGCCGCGCGGTCGGCAAAGCAGAATGCGTCGGCTGCATGCGAAACTCAGTAGATGTCCCCTACCGACCTTACTTTGCTTTCGATGATTGAAGCTTCTTCCAGGAACGATAGTTCTTGGGAGCGTCAAGCGTCTTGAGCTCTTCCCAAACCTTTAGCGCCTGTTCTCTTGTGGCCCTCTTCTCTGCCTTCAAGAAATCGCTAAGAAAATTGATATATCGGCCGTGCGGAATCTGAACGAAAGGCCCCTTGGTTTGATTGAGTCGAACATATTCTCGCACCAGGTCTCCGTAGGTGATTCTTACTCCCTTAGCAAGTTTCTCCTCTCGCCAGCGGTTGAGCCGGTAGCACGCACCCGATTTCCTTCTCAGGCACGGAGCCATCTTCCGGGCCTCCTGTTCGATGAAATCCTTGGTTTTTCTGTCGTTTGTATAAGCCGCGACTGGGAGGTCGAGGCTCAATCCTAAATCGACGTCTTTAGTGCTTGGAATTGAGAAGCTTCGATTGGTTGGGGATTCAATCTTGCCAGTCTTGAGAAACAGTTTAATGCAGTCCTCGAGCTCGTCTTTGCGCAGCCTGCTCGCAAATGGAATGCCAATAGTTTTTGCGAAATCTTTCAGCTCAGTCGTGTACCAATATCCATTATCGAATTGAGTCAATGTCATTGAGGTCGAAAGCTTCACTTTCCGGTTCACAACCGCGCCTCCACTAGGCGCCATCGATATAAAATATGGCCGCTGAACGGGCGGCCCCCACCTCCACGAGTCATGCCTTGCCCACGGGAGCGCAAAGCTCCAATTCGTGGCCGTCGGGATCGGAAAAGTAAACGGATCTTGCCGGCATCCACTCGTGATAAACGGGTCCCGTGATCGCAACGCCTCGTTTCTGCAATGCCTCCGCAGCCGCTTCGATGTCGGCTTCCTCGATCGTGAAGGCGAAGTGTTGCGTCGGCCACGTACCCTTGTCTTCCTGGAGCACCACCATGCCGGCTTGACCGCCGGCCCTCAGGAACAACCACTTACGCCGGTCGTCCCGAACGCCCACTTCCAGTCCAAGGATTTCCCGGTAGAACGTCTCGGACGTCGCGAGGTCCCGGACACGAATGGCTACTTCGTAAAGACCGCGAATGTGCACCATACCTTCTACCTATCAAGCGGCGTGGAAAGCTCCGACGACACTGCGCTCATTTCACAAAAGTGATAGACGTTCTCGTCTATATCCTATTTAACTTACACCCGGTAGCTAGGCTGTCGTCAATCGGGCCAGAGACACGCACACTCATCTCCTTCGACCCGTTTCAACATTTCTCCGAGTTCCGCAACTCTCGCCCTGGTGAGACGGGTCAGTTCGATAGCGACGCACATTGGATGACGTGTTCCGTACGCTCCGGGCTCGTCAGACGGCCAATAAGCTTTGACGTGCGCATCGCGAAACGCCTGCCAAGCCGATTGCGCCTGCTTGAGTTTGGCCAAAGCACGGGGCTTACTCTCCGCCATCTTGAAGAGGAGTGCAAGTACCCTGGTCATTTCTGCTTCCGCATCTCGCAGGTCTTTGGATGCCGCTCGGTTCATCTGGAGCTGAGACTGCGCGCGCGTTTCGGACGCACTGACCAAGGAGAGAAGGACGCCGAGAGTCACCAGTAAAAACCTTGTCATAGGAGCCTCTCTCCCTAACTTGTTACTGTTTAGCTGCCGGCCCTGCCGGGCACTTGCAACGGCCGGTTATCCATCACCACTCGATACAGATTGGCCCGACTGCGCTTGCCTATCAACTCGATCACTTTACCTTCTCGCAGACAATACGCCAGTTTCTCGGCCAACACCTTGCGTATGTCCATCGCTGTCGCAAGATCTCTTGTGGTGAAGGACTCCAGTCCTTGCGGAATCAACCCAAGCCAGTCCGCCGACTCTTCGAACAGCCGCTGGTCCAGGACCTCCAGCAACCGGCGCGATTCAATGACCCATCCTCCCCTGCGCCAATGCCGCTTGCCCTCGTACCGCCTTGCCTCTTCTTCCTTTATCATTAACACTTCGAGTGCAAAGTTACTGTTCGACAATAACTGCGGGATACTGACCATTTCCCAGAAAAGATCTTCCAATCGTCCCCGCTTGGGTGACTTGCGGCGGATGACTTGGCCGCGACCATCGGTCGCCGACCGGATAATCCATTTCTCCTGCGCTATCGGATAGATCAGGCGCACCTGATGTGAGCGAACCAGGTTCTGGAGTTTCGACTTGATGGATGCAAAGTTAGCGGTCTGGATTTCTATCAGCAGATTGTCTCGAACGATATCAATCACGTAGCCGTCAACCGCGACTTCAAATCGATCTCCCGGCCGTGCGTACCAATGTTTCAGCGATGCGTGGAGCGGCTTCTCATTCAACTGGCCGATTCCTGACATTGCAATCCAAACCGTGCAGAGGCAGACTTGGGTCACGGCACAAACGGGATTCCGCGCACCATCAGCCGGACGACCACAACCATGAATACAGCCGCAACGCCATCGGCCCACCGCAGATCGAAAGTGCCAAGCCTGTTCGGGGAACGTTTACTTGTCATTAGCGCTCCAATTGCGGCGAAGAGCCAAAAAGAACCCTCGGCAGCTCGAGCGCTCATAGACGCCCCAGGCATTGGTTGGTTGAACACATTGGTCTATTTCTCAGATGGTCCGCAATTCTCGAGATGCGGACTAACGGCCCGGGGGATGAGCCGCGCGCCGCAGTGTCGTGATTGCACGGTCCGTCGGGCTCGTCGCCTCCATTTGCGTGTTGGGCGGCCTCGCGCACTGCGCTCACTAGCCCGCTGCCTAGGCCTGCCCAGGCCCCTGCGGTTCAGGCCGATTCACCCGGACGCCCCTGCCGCAGACGCCCCGCGCCTAGCGCTAAGCCCACGCCAACGATAAGAAGCTGAATAAGGGATGCCACCGCGGTCCCTTCCCCAACCGCAGTCGACGACCCGGCCAACCGAATGCCGAGAAGTGGAACCCGCAGCAGAATCAGCACCGAGACAACCAGCATTCCAACAAGCAGCGCCCACCAGGCCCACACTTCGCCTCGACGATAGGGGCCGACGGCGACCAGAAGGAAGAGCATCCCGAACCCTGCACCATACGCTGCGGCCGTTGCGCGCCGTGATCGGACGGCCGTTTCCACCTCCGGCCGCCCAGCCGACAGATCGCTC
>QHZE01000374.1 GCA_003225335.1 Acidobacteriota bacterium | reverse complement strand
GCCTGTGAAAAGAATCGAGTTTCGAAACGCCGATCGGTTGAAAGAAACGTTGCGCAAGGAGATTCGTCGCAGCGATGAAGCCCGCTACGATCACCGTTTGCATGCCGTTCTTCTGGCGATCGACGGTCGAAGCCCTTACCAGGTGGCGGAACTGCTTGGAGATGCGCCGCGGAGTGTCTACAACTGGATCGCCCTTTTCAGCTCCGAGGGACTGCAGGGGCTCCGCGAAGAGAAACGGCCTGGACGACCAAAGCGGCTGACGGAGAAACAGGTTAGAAAGCTGGAAAGGGACTTGATTAAGTCGCCGACAGATTTCGGGTACGCTGAGCCGATCTGGGACGGGACCTTGCTGAGCCACCATGTGGAACAGACCTTTGGTGTTTCCCTCGGCGTCCGACAGTGCCAACGAGTCTTTCATGATCTTGGCATGCGACTCTTGCGACCACGGACATTCCCCAAGGGGGCTGATCCGAAGGAGCAGGCCAAGTTTAAAAAAAACTGATTCGGTTGTTGAGGGACCCTGGAATCCCCGTCTGGGCAGAGGATGAAGTCCATTTTCAGCAACGGACCAGCGTTGTGCGAATGTGGTGGCCGCGTGGCTCGCAGCCTCAGATCCCATCCGCGCCAACCCGAAAACAGGTCGGCTACTGGGGTGCTGTGGACATCCGGACTGGTCGTCTCTGTGTCCAGCGCCATGAGGACAAGTTCAATTGGATGACCTTTCACGATTTCTTGGATTCATTCCTGCGCAGACAATATCGTGCTAACCACCGGATAGCCATGGTCATCGACAATGCCGGTTACCACAAAAAGAAAGAGTTGTGGCCTTTCTTCAAAGAGAACAAAAAGCGAGTTCGATTACTGTGGCTTCCACCATACTCTCCGAATCTCAATCCGATCGAGCGAGTCTGGAGACTGACCCGCAGGCGAGTGACTCACAATCGATACTTTGAGGACCTCGAAGTGCTGCGTGAATCGTTAGACGAATTCTTTTTTGCTCTCAAGAAACCGAACATTATCTTGCGTTCTCTATGTGCATTTGATTAAGACGTTACATATAGTTAAATGGGGAGAGAGTTGACGGCGGAAAGCTTGCCACGAATTGCACGAATTTTTCGTGCATTCGTGTAATTCGTGGCCACGCATTTGACAGGTTTGTATGGATGATGACCAGGATTCTCGCGCGGCGTTTCTACCCGAGGGGATGACGGTCACCCCTCTCGAGAAGGCCCCTCCTCCGAGCAAGTGGAACGACTGGGTCGAGTACGATGCCAGAGCCTGGCCGCGCCGTGTCGAGAAGCGTTATGCCGTGGTTCCGACGATTTGCTTCAATTGCGAAGCCGCTTGCGGCCTCCTTGCTTATGTAGACAAGGAAACGTGGTCGGTCCGGCGCATGGAAGGAAATCCTTACCATCCCGCGAGCCGGGGACGCAACTGCGCCAAAGGCCCGGCCACCGTCAACCAGATCCACGATCCCGAACGCATTCTCTATCCTTTGAAGCGAGCCGGAAAGCGAGGCGAAGGCACATGGGAAAGAATTTCCTGGCAGCGCGTCCTGGAAGAGATCTCTTCGGAGATACGCAGGTTGATCCTCGAAGGACGGAGGAACGAAATCATGTATCACGTCGGCCGGCCCGGGCACGACGGATACATGGAGCGGGTCCTGCAAGCATGGGGCATTGACGGCCACAACAGCCATACCAATGTCTGTTCCTCCGCGGCACGGTTGGGGTATGAGCTGTGGCAGGGGCTGGACCGGCCTTCTCCCGATCACAGTAACGCCCGTTTTATCCTGATGATCAGCTCCCATCTCGAGTCGGGGCATTACTTCAATCCTCACGCGCAGCGGATCATCGAAGCAAAGTTGCACGGAGCCAAAATCGCCGTGATGGACCCCCGGCTTTCCAACACGGCCAGCATGGCCGACTACTGGCTTCCCACCTATCCGGGGTCAGAAGCCGCCGTCCTTCTCGCAATGGGGGGTATTCTTCTGGAAGAGGATTTGATCGATCGTGAATTTGTCCGCCGCTGGACGAACTGGCGGGAATTCATGACGGACGAAAGAGCAAATCCGGCGGCCGGCTTCGAAGATTTTCTGGCTTGCCTGAAAGAGGTCTACGCTGCGTTCACCCCGGAATTCGCCGAACGGGAGAGCGGCATCCCGGCGGCCCAGATCGTCGAAGTTGCGCGAGAGATCGGAAATGCAGGAACGGCTTTTGCAACGCACGTCTGGCGGAGCGCCGCAAGCGGCAACCTCGGCGGCTGGCAGGTCTCTCGAGCGCTCGGATTCCTCAATGTTCTTACCGGGAGTGTTGGAACCCGTGGCGGCACATCCCCCGCGGCCTGGGACAAATTTGTCGCCGTACCCTTTGCACTGCCGGAACCGCAGGAGGAGTGGAATGAGTTGGCCTGGCCCCGGGAATATCCTCTCGCCCACCACGAAATGAGTTATCTCCTGCCTTATTTTCTCAAGGAAGGACGTGGGAGGATCGGAGTCTATTTCACGCGCGCTTACAACCCGGTCTGGACGAATCCGGATGGGGCTTCCTGGATGGAGGTCCTTCGAGACGAAGAAAAGATCGGGCTGCATGCCGCTTTGACTCCCACCTGGAACGAGACAGCCTGGCTCGCCGATTACGTCCTTCCTATGGGTCTTGCCGGAGAACGGCACGACTTGCAAAGCCAGGAAACCCATGCGTCGCGCTGGATCGCCTTTCGGCAGCCGGTTGTTCGTGTTGCGCGTGAGAGGGCAGGCGAGAAATTTGAATTCACCTATCAGGCGAATCCCGGCGAAGTCTGGGAAGAGGACGAGTTCTGGACCTGCCTGTCCTGGAACATCGATCCGGACGGTCGCATGGGTATTCGCAAGTACTTTGAATCCCCCTATCGTCCCGGACAGCGAATCACGGTTGAAGAGTATTACCGGTGGATCTTCGAAAATAGCGTGCCCGGACTCCCGGAAGCCGCGGCCTGCGAGGGACTCGCCCCCTTGCCGTACATGCGCAAGTACGGTGCCTTCGAGGTCACGAAAGACATTTATGGAGTGCAGAACACTCCGCTTGTTCCCGCGCAGCTGCAAGGGACGAGCATCGATGAAGCGGACCGAGTGCTGTCCGAAAAAGACGGCAAGACCCTGGGCGTTGTCGTGGACGGGAAAGCCGTAATCGGGTTCCCTACCCCCTCGCGCAAACTGGAGTTTTTTTCCAGGACGATGAAGGATTGGAGCTGGCCGGAACATGCCCTGCCCGGATACATCCCGAGTCACGTTCACTGGAGCGATCTGGACCGCGAAAAGGGCGAATACGTTCTGATACCGACCTTTCGTCTCCCTACGTTGATACACACGCGAACGGGAAATGCAAAGTGGTTGAACGAAATCTCTCACAGCAACCCGCTCTGGATTCATACGAGCGACGCGCGGCGGCTCGGGCTTCGGACCGGGGAACTGCTGAAGGTCCGCACGCAAATCGGGTATTTCGTGGTGCGCGCGTGGGTGACGGAAGGAATCCGTCCGGGGGTCGTGGCATGTTCCCATCACATGGGGCGCTGGAGAGTGCGCGAGAACGACGGGACCGGCCGGTGGTGCTCGGCCCTCGTGGACATCCGCGAGGAAGGCGCCGGTGTGTGGCGCATCCGTCAGGTGGAGGGCGTGCGGCCTTTCCGGAGCGGCGACCCGGACTCGGAGCGCATCTGGTGGCAGGATGCCGGCGTCCATCAAAACCTGACATTCGCCCCGCAGCCGGACCCGATCAGCGGCATGCACTGCTGGCACCAAAAGGTCCGTATCGAGCCTCCCGGACCCGAGGACCGCTACGGCGACATTTATGTAGATACCAACAAATCT
>QHZE01000373.1 GCA_003225335.1 Acidobacteriota bacterium | reverse complement strand
GTTGTCGCCGTTCCGGCTCTGACCGGCCATGACCGGGTTCGGGTTGCCCGTCGGCACGTACAGCAGGTTCAGTTCCGGATCATAGGTGGGTGGTTGCCATGGCATCCCGCCGCCGTGCGCCGCCGCATACTCATCCGGCCAGGTCTCAAAACCGGGTTCACCCTTCCTCGGCGTGGTGTACCATTTCCACTGAATCTCGCCTGTTTCGGGATCGCGCGATTCCAGCCAACCGGGAACATCGAGTGAGTCGCCGCCCATGCCTATGATCACGTGGTTGCGGATGATCACCGGCGCGGGCGTGGACAGGTATTCCTGTTTTACGTCGGCGATCTTCTTGTGCCAACGTTCCTTACCCGTGGCGGCATCGAGTGAGACGACGTAGTCGTCGGGCGTTTCAAAGAAGAGCCAGTTGCCGTACATCCCAATGCCGCGGTTGCCGATATGGATGCCGCCCTGCGTCTTCCAAAAATAATGCCAAATGTCCCGGCCCGTGCGCGCATCGACGGCAAAGGAATGATCCGGCGTCGAAAAGTACAGAACGCCGTTCACCATCAGCGGGATGGCCTTGATGCTGGGGCCAAAAAAACCTCCTCCGCCGCCAGCACCCGCCGGCGCGTCAGGACCCTCTCCCCCAACAATCGCACCGAAGGACGTGAAGCTTCCGCGCCAGACCCAGGCCAACGACAGGTGCTTGACGTTGGAAGCGTTGATCTGGTTCAGAGTGCTGTAATGCCGGCCGGAGTAGTCGCCGTGGAAGGTCGGCCACGCATCCGTGGCTGCCTTCAGCAGCAGGGACGGATCGAGCCCCTGTCCGAAAAGGGCAAGTGGTAATGAAATCAGGCCGGAGGCAAGGAGGTATTTTGTAATCTTCATTTCAATGTCACCAAATAAGCAGTCAGGTTGTGGATGTCGGCATCCTTGTACTTGGCTAACATGTCGACATGCACTTGCAGCGGATCCTTTGTTTCCAGCTTGGGAACGTCCTCGTTGCGGCTGAAGGTGCGGAGCGCGCCGGACGAATCGCGCAGCGTGACGTCAAAATCGGTGACCCGAACCAGAGTTCCTGAGCAGGACTGGCCCGAAGGGTAGGTGACTGTCACTGTGACGGCTGGACCTTGAGGCTCAGCCATTGCGCCGCGGCCACGTCCGCCGCCCGGGAAACCGCTCCGTCCGCGCGGCATCACGACGCGGCCCTGCAACGTCACCGGATCATACTTGGCGCCGATGCCCTTCAGATCGCCCGTCGGGGAATGACAGGTATGGCACTGCCCGGCTCCATTGAAATAGGCTTCGCCCGCTTTGGCATCGCCCGCCAGGATATTCAGAATCTGGTAACTGCCGCGGTGGGCCGCCGCGGCGATCTCACGGTGCAGGAACGTGGAGATATCCGACACCTGCTGGACGGTCAGATTGAACTTCGGCATCCCTTTGTCGGGATTACCGGCTTTCAGGTATTCGCCGATCTCTTTTCCTTTTTCGTCGTCCATCACCAGCACCGAGCGGATCAAGTCCGGCCCGCCCGGCCCGCCCTTCGCGTTAGAGCCGTGGCAGACAGCGCAGGTCGCGACGAACTCTTTCCGGCCGCGGTCGACGGCGGCTTGATCGAATTGCGGTCCTCCTCTCCCAAAGCCGTCCTGGGTGCGGCCTCTGACCGTGGGAGGCGCTTGCTCCTGCGCGCCGAGAACCAGCGCGGACCCCAACAGGAACACGGTAATCACATCAGCATGGTGTGTGATGCGCATCTCTCCTCCAGAACGGGTGGTATCGGCGACGAATTACAACTAATTCCACGAATTTCTTTCGTGTAATTAAATACGGCAACGTATTCCGCCCCAGCGGGGCGAAGGAGCTTAGCCAGGGTGAGCGCTTTTTGCGAACCCCTGGAATAGAGTCTACCTGACCAACGCGCCCCGGCAGGGGCAGCCGGACTTGTTCACTCAAGATTTGAGCAGGAACTCCAGTCCTTCCGCCCCTCCAGGGCGGGGTTGTTGTTGTGCCGTCTCCAGGGGTTCGCAAAAGCTGCTCACCCCTGGCTAATTTCCTCCCGCCCCTTCGGGGTGGAAGAGCTTCGACCCATAGGCGGGACGGAATACGTTACCGTATTTATGGCCGTGTGTGCTTAGCCAACCGGTGCTGGCATAGCTACGCTCAGCCCATGTTTCACGAGTTTATCGCGTGTGCCGCGCCCCGACGGGCTTACTCCGCATGATACGCTGGACGAGCTCGTAAGCACGGAATCAATCTTCTGGTTACGGGTTTCCAGACCGGCATCAGGGCTTCAGCGTGATCAGACCCCATGGACCTCTGCCTACCTTGATTTTCTTGATCACCCGTTGTGTGGGCAGATCGACGACGGAAACATCATTGGACGGACCGTTCGCCGTGTACAATGTCTTGCCATCGGGGGAAACCGCCAATCCCCATGGCCGCTCGCCGGCTTCGAATGATGCAATCGCCCGGTCTGTCGAGGTGTCGATAACGAAGACTTTCTTCCCTCGTCCGGTGCTGACGTACGCCCTGCTGCCATCCGCGGAGACCACAATGCCCATTGGCTTGACACCTGGACCGGAGAGGGGGACATTGCGAAGGGGTTCGTGGCGGATCGCGTCCACTACCGTCACGAACCCGTCGTTCTCAGCCGTAACGTAAGCCCGCGATCCGTCGGGAAGGAAGGCTACCGAACGAGGACGGCGCCCGACCTTGAAATTCTTGATGACCTTGCTCGATACGGTGTCTATCACGAAAACGGCGCCGTCGTTTTCCGAAGTCACATAGACAAACTTCCCGTCCGGACTCAAGGTCACGCCTTCAGGCTCTTCGCCCACCGGCAGCGTTTGTCTGACCGCCCCCGCGGCAAGATCGACGATGCTGGTTGTCGCCGCGTCTTCATTCGACACGTACAAAAGGCTTCCATCCTTGCTGAGATCAAACTGCTCGGGGTCCGTTCCGGAAGGAAGCACGCGGACAAGCTTGTTCCGGCGGACGTCAAAGACACCGATCCCGTCCGCGCTGCGATCCGGCGGAGGGAGTTTGCTCTCGTCAACGCCCGGCGGCGCGGACGGGGATCCGCTGAGAGCAACGTAGATGGTGCGCCGGTCCGCGCTGGCGCGGATCCCTCGGGGACGCTTCCCGAGCGGTTCCGTGTCGATCACCTCGTGGGTGGACGAGTCGATCACGCTCAAGTCGCCTGAGTTTTCGTTGGTCACATAAATGCGGTAGGCGGAAGCCTCCTGGCGTCCCGTGCGCGAACCCGCGCAGGCAGTCAGTAGTAGAAGACCAACGGCGCTTAGCGACCAGCCGAGTTTTCTTTGCGTCTTCGCGTCTTCGTGGTAAAGGCCGGGCCCAATCCACCACGAAGACACGAAGACACGAGGAATCATGAAGAGTTTTCGACCAGTGGAAAAATTGAATCGCACCTTTAATAGAGGACGATGAAACCACCGTCGTGATCCGGGACGGTTGCGGCAAAACTCCACGCGGGGACTCCAGCGCGCTGTCCTGCGATCTGTGCCGGCTTGCCGTCCTTATCGAAGACTTGCCACGCCAGTGAGCCCCCACGCCGCCAGCCGGTGCCTTCCGTCCATACCAGAAGCGTCTCGCCGCTATTCGCGGCAATGCGCGGATGTTTGCGGCCGTTCGCCGAGCCTGGTGCCTCGATAGGGTTGAAAGACTCACCAATCCCGCCGAGTTTGCCGAAGTAGACCTGCCCGCCCGTTTCCCACGCGCCGAAAGCACTGTTCCCGGCCTCTGCAAAAGCCATGCTGCTCATCGGACAGGCGTTGATGTCCCACTTGTGCAACAGCTCTCCGGTGAACGTCCGTCCCTTGTCTGTCGATGCTAGCAGGTAGATATCACGGTGTGTTTGTTCGGTGGCAGACCTGTAAAGGGAATATACC
>QHZE01000450.1 GCA_003225335.1 Acidobacteriota bacterium | reverse complement strand
TTTTCGACCCACTAAACAAATGCCTTTTAATTCCCCATGACGCTTTGTAATATAGCGCTACGGTAGTTGGAAGGGGACACGTGGGTGTGCCTAAGACTCTCAGGTTGGCTGCTGGTTCTTCTGGTCTGTGGTCGAGGTTCTGCCCTCGCGCAAACCGCTTTGGAGACCAGGATCGAGCAGCACTTCCTGGCCGCCAGAGAAGCCGAACAGAAGGAGGACTATGAGAGAGCAGTATCGGAGTATCAGGCGGTTCTCAAGCTGAGCCCGGAGCTTGCTGAAGTTAGTTCCAATTTAGGACTGATCTACTATCTCCAAAGAAAAGATGAAGAAGCCGTCAAGGCCTTCCAGTACGCGCTTAAGAGAAAGCCGGATCTCCTCGCAGCCAATCTGTTTCTGGGTATGGTCTACGTCCGCACCAACCAGTATGAGAAATCCATAGAGCCGCTGAAAAAGGCAATTGCGCTTGGTCCTGGCGAAACTCGCGCCTATCTCAATTTGGGTCTCAGCTACGTCGAACTGGGGAGAGAAGCGGATGCAATGGATATCTTGAAGAAGGCGGCCGAGCTCTGGCCGCAAGACGTCGAGGTACTCTACCATCTCGGTGTGGTTTATACCCGGCTGATGACGACCACTTACAAGAAGATGGCTCAAATCGACCCGGATTCGTATCGTGTGCATCAACTACTGGGATCGTCTTATGAAGCGCGCAGAGACACACGCAAGGCCATTGAAGAATACAAATTAGCTATCGCAAAAAAGCCGGATTTTGCCGGGCTGCATTATGCTTTGGGAAATGTCTACTGGAAGGATGGAAATCTGGAAGAGGCAGAGGAGGAGTTCCTACAGGAGCTGAAGATCGCTCCAGAAAACTATCTCACTACATGGAAGCTGGGTAACATCTACCTCATCAAGAAGCGTTACGACCTGGCGCTCCAATACCTGGAGAAAGCTGTTCAGCAAAGGCCCGATCTGGGCCAGGCGCATCGCGACCTTGGAAAGGCATTGATCCAGACTGGCGGAGACATGGAGCGGGCGGTCGCTCATCTTAAGAAAGTGGTCCAATTGTCTCCGGATGAACCCACCAGTCATTACCTTCTGGCCCAGGTGTACAAGAAGCAGGGGAGAAAAGCCGAACAGCAAACGGAGTTGGAAATCTTCGAAAGGCTTCGAAAGATCCAGCAGCAAAAGGAGCAAAGCGTGACGATTGCGGCTCCGGCCGGCGAGGATGACAAGAACAAGAACGAAGACTTCGCAGAGGAGCCGAACGTACCGCGCTAAAAAAAATGGGACAGTCACCTTATTTCCCGGAAAACAGCGCCGATTTGCGTGAGATTAGGGGGAAATAACGTGACTGTCCCCAAATCCGCAATCCGCAATCCGCAATCCGCAATTCCGTGTCGTGCCGCTCTGTTTCCGGAATGACTCGACTGCTTCGCTTCTCGATCCCGCTTGCATTTCTGTTGGCGTTTCAGTCTCTAGCCCACTATGCCGGGCTTTCCACCGGCCACTTACCCACCTTCACGGACATCACGAAGCAGGCCGGTATCAGGTGCAAAATCACCTGTGGAGATGAGGTCACCGATTTTCTTATCGATGTGAACGGGGAAGGCGCCGCCTTCTTTGATTACGACAACGACGGTGACCAGGACGTCTATCTCGTCAATGGATCCTCGCGCAATTTGCAGAAGTCAGGGCGGCTTCCCCATGATTACCTGCTGCGAAACAATGGTGATGGGACATTCACGGACGTAACCGAACAAGCCGGATTGGGTGATACCGAGTGGGGTGGTGGTTGCGCCGTTGGGGACTACAATAATGACGGGTTTCTGGATCTGTACGTCACGAACTACGGGCCCAACAAGCTCTATCGCAATAACGGCGACGGCACGTTCACAGATGTCAGTGAAGCCGCCGGAGTAGCCGGGCCAAAGTGGGAGATCCCCAAGTGGAGTATGGGAGCGGCATTCGGCGATTACGACAACGACGGGTATCTCGACCTGTTTGTGACCAATTTCTGCGCATTCAACTATCAGAAAGACTTACCCGCTCCACATCCGGATAGTCCCTGCAAGATGAAGGGAGTTCCTATTGCCTGTCCCCCTGAGAAGTACAGCGGCCAGCAAGATCTGCTTTACCATAACAATGGGAATGGGACTTTCACCGATGTCAGCGTGACTGCGGGCATCGCCCGCAAGGACCCCGGGCGGGGCTTTGCAGTGGTGTTTTCCGATTTCGATCTGGATGGCGACCAGGATATCTATGTGGCCAATGATGCGGGGCCTAATTTCTACTACGAGAACGACGGAAAGGGCCACTTCAATGACCTCAGTCTGACTTCCGGGACTGCCGTGGATGAGTTCGGCAACGCGCAGGGGTCCATGGGTCTGACCGCAGGGGATGTCGATAACAACGGATTGCAGGATATCTTCGTCACCAACTTCATCGACCAGCAGAACACCCTGTATCACAACCAGGGTGGCAACCACTTCGTGGACGCAACTACAAACCTGGGGTTGGGAATGGTCGGCTTTCACTACAGTGGCTGGGGAACCAAGTTCTTTGATTTCGACAATGACATGTGGCTGGATCTCTTCATCACCAACGGACACACAATGGAGCAGCCAGAAAAGGTATATCCCACGGACCCCTTCGCCGAGCCTAACTACGTGATGCACAACTTGAAGGGTAAAGGATTTGAAGATGTCTCGGAGGCTGCTGGAATTCGCAAGATACCCAACAAGGTGGGCCGGGGCACTGCCTTCGGAGACTTTGATAATGACGGCGACATCGATGTTCTGGTTATCAATAAGAACGACATCCCAACCCTCTGGCGCAACGACGGAGGCAACGCCAAAAACTGGTTGATGATTCGGGCGGAAGGCGTCAAGAGCAATCGATGTGGCATCGGCGCGCGGATTGTGGTCAAGACTGAGGGCATGCTGCGCGCCTTCGAGGTCAGAGCGAGCGACAGTTTTCTTTCCAGCAACGATCTGCGCACTCACATAGGTTTGGGTGAACTGAAGACCGCGGATATCGAGATCTACTGGCCGAGCGGGCAGGTCGATAAGCACCCGGGAGTTGCTGCAAACCAGTTCTACCTGGCAAAAGAAGGCCATTCCTTGAGGCCGGACCCCTTTATCAAGCCTCCAAAGAAGTTCTAATTCTTCGCGTCTTCGTGTCTTCGTGGTGGCTTTGGGGGCGGGCTTTACCACGAAGGCGCGAAGACACGAAGAATAGCAAGTTTTTGGTTGCGGCTCTGCTGTGTGAAATTCCTGGCAAATTTCTGCGCCTGCACTACCGCCGGATTTCTTGCGAGCTCAACCTGAAATCCGCGCGCCTGTACGCTCCACCTTCGCCGCGTAGCTGGAAGACGAAAAAAACGGATCCGGTCTGGCTCTTGTAGACTCGTATTGCTGCCTTCCAGTCGCGGGTTTCCTCGGCGTACTGTGGGAGTCCTGTCTTGCTGAATTGTCGCTCCTGAGCGGTCTGAAGGGGCTCGGCTGAAGAGCGCAGGTAGTGAGTACCTGCGAGAGGAAGGGTTGCTGGCAAGGTGAACAGGTCGCCTTGAACTTCCTCTCCACCGATCACTGCAATCGTTTTACCCTCGGAATAAAAGGATAGGATAAAGCGGTTCTTATCCACCTTTATTTCGGTCTCGTATTTCCCCTTCGCCAACCTGATGCCTTCCACGGTATACAGATCGATGGGTAGAGTGATGAGTCCTTTATAACTCTCTGCGCCGGCGCTGACACAACGCAGGATAAAAAGGACACACAGGAGGCCGAGCTTCCTCATCCTAAAACCCCT
>QHZE01000449.1:4470-5233 GCA_003225335.1 Acidobacteriota bacterium | reverse complement strand
GCGACAAAGTCCTTGGAATCCAGGCTTCTGAATCCATAGAACCGGGCTGTCCCCAACGGCGAGTCCCGCAGCACCTCTCCATAGACCTGAGCCTCGCGATCGGGCGATGTTCTCAATTCGGGAGGCTCTACATCCACCTCCCGGTAGAAATATTTCAAGAACAGTGGTAATACGGTGCCGTCCGGTCCCCGTACCGCTACCCTTTCGAAGCACCGTGATCCTCGCCAATCGTTCGGCCGCCGTTTTATGACGCGCCTCTCGATGATTTGACCCGCATCCTGAAGCGCCTCGCATCCGAGGGCGCGCGACACCCATGCCTGGAGCTCCTCGGACGGCATAATTCCCGCCAATTCCTGCTGCGAAAGACAGGTCTGTGTATCGCCAGGGGTCAGTCTTTGCTCCATGGGTCACACCCGCCGCCGAAACCCTGACAACCCACTTGCGACTCGACCATCACAAAGATGAGCGAACTGTTCCGCCATGCCGACCAGGTTAGCGACTTCCTGCTCGGGAAAGGCGCGCTCCTTTGACTGGCTGAGCCAGTTGATGACCTTGTGCAGGCGGAAGCAATCCACAACGTCTCTCATGGTTTCCCTGTCGGGAACAAAAACATCGCGGTTCACAGCTTCCTGACGGTATGCCTCCCAGATGCGATCCAGCTTGGGGGGCTGAAAGCCGTCTGAGAAAAAGGCCAGATCATAGAGAGGAGAGCCGACAGCCGCCAGCTCCCAATCGATCGGGCAGATTCTGATTCCCTCGGCCT
>QHZE01000449.1:0-4228 GCA_003225335.1 Acidobacteriota bacterium | reverse complement strand
CCCTGTGACTCGTCCCAGACGGAGCCGTAGTAACGGGCCGTACCCAGGTCGGCCTGCGCCAAGAGATCGCGATACGCGCCCAGCTCCCGCTCTCGCCGGGCCCTCATCCCATTTTTGGCAATGTAGCTCGTGCCGAAGTTTTTAAGAAACATTCTGAGCTTTTTGTTCCCGGGCAACTCGACAGTCACAATATCGGAGGCATAGGAGCTCGAACAGCGTGATGCCTGCCGTTCTATGGCGACCGGCGCCGGCAGCCCTCCTGACAAATCGGCTACCATTCTTTCAATGCTTCCCTGCAGCACTTCGGCATCGGTTCGCCCAGACATAGCGAGTGACCCCAGTCATCCACGGCCGAGACGGATCTGCCGGTCATGGCCCTCCGGGCCATGACCGGGGGTCGCAACCCGGTCTTTGAACCCCATCTGCCTCAACATCTTCGTCAACACCTTCGCAGAGTCGCAGTACTCCTCGGCAATCCGGCGGGCGGCGAGACAGTGGTCCTGATAATCCCGGTTAATGGCGTCGATTCCGGCGATCGCCTCCTCCATGGTCCGGAAGGTCAGCAACCCTTTTCCCGTTGGAAGATGCCGTTCGATTCCCGTTGACTGCACCAGGGCAGGCTTGCCCGAGGCCAGATATCGCATGGTGCGATCGCTCAGCCAACCCGTGTCGAACTGGACCACTCGATCGTTTGCCGCGCTGAACTCCGCCCGCGAATTCGCAATGAAGGCACGATAGTCCTGAACACACTGGAATCTCTCCGGATCGGACAGTATCCAGCCGTTCTCCTCCAGCAAGAGCCGATCCTCCGCCGAGCCCTTGCTCATCTTCAATGCGATCTCCAGCTCCTGGCTGGTTTTCCTCGGGAGCTGAGCGAACCGCAACCAGTTTTCAGCCTTGTCTCCGGACCAGCGTCCCTGGAGGTTGAAGCTCCGCCTTCCACGCCAGGTAGAGACTGTCGTGAAGCGCTTGCAGCGCCCATCGATGGCCGGGGTCCAGGCCGGCAAGTCAACCGGTGGTACAAGCCCGTGCCACGTCACGCCGCAAGTGGGTATCGGGCACTCTGGTGTGCCGATACTAAGGCCGGTAGTGAAGAAATAGTCGTAGTGCTTGAAGCCGTAATCGACCCCATATTCGTCGTGGTAAACCTGCGTTTTTGCCGGGTTCAGATCGACATACGCTTTGCATCGGGCACCCTCGAGGATTTCGGCCACCTTAACGCGGTTGCCAACCAGCAGGAGCAAATCAGATGTCCTGGCTATATTGACAATGTCCTGTAGTGGCATCCCGTGCGCCGCCGCACCGTGGTCATAAATCAAGCAAGAGCGCTCCCATATCCCATACGACTTTGTCAGGCACTCGAAGCGGCGCCTTCCCTCCCACTCCTCAAATCGGACAGGGTTGCCGTGGGCATCGGTGCAGAGGTGGCGTTCCACATCGTCGATCAGATAGACCTCGTGCCCCAGCCGCTGAAGGCCAAGCGCATAGGTCATTCCCTGGTCAGAGCGCGAATGGTGGTTGCTCTGCATGAAAGAGAAGCTGACGATGATCTTCAGTGGCCTCATCGACCTCCTTCCACGTGAAACCCAGGTCCCTTTGCGTCTTCGCGTCTTAGTGGTAAAAGCTGCGCCGTATCCACCACGAAGACACGAAGACGCGAAGAGTCACGAAGCGTTTCCGTTGCCGTAATTAGGAACCGCGGAACTTAGCATGTCACAGGACCACTTTGCTCAACTGGTCACTCATGTCCATCAAACTCGAGACAGCCGTATCCGGGTAGTTTCTCTCCATGCATCGGCTGAGGTGGTGCATAACTCTGTGCAGCCGGCAGCAGTGGATGACGAGTTTCATCGTGTCGTTGTCAGGCACCGGGACACCGTGCGCCGTGGCCTCGCGGCGATAGGTATCTAACAGCTCGTCCAGGCGCGGCGTTTTAAATCCATCCACCAGGACACCGAGGTCGTAGAGCGCCGGACCGACACCCGCAAACTCCCAATCGATGGGGCAAAGACGCGGCGGCTCAACGCCGGAGTTGGCCAATACCTGCCCCGCACCATAGCTGCCATGGACCAGCGTTGTGAAAGGGCTCGCCAGTATCTTCACTACCCTGTCATATTCGCTCAAGACAGGCGCCAGGCGGCGCGCAAGTTCCGGCGACCTTTCGAGAACCGACCGGGCGGCTTTTTCCGCAACCGAGTGAAAAAAGTGTTCATCATGCCTCAGCAAAAAATCACGTTTCTCCAAAAGCGTTGAATGCCGGGCAAAATAGCCTTGCATCCGCCCAAGCCAGCCCGCCGCTGACAGCCAGTATGGAAACTCGCAATAACGGACCGGCGTTCCGGGCACAAGCTCCAGCAACACACCAAAGAAGCCCTGCGGTTGATCCCAAAGAGAACCGTAATACCTGGCAGTGCCGAGATCAGTTCCGCTGAGGAGGTCCCGGTAGACGCGCAACTCGCGCTCGCTCCTCTCCTTCATTCCGGGCCTGCGGCCTTTATAGGAGCTGTAGTCTTTAAAGAAGAGCGTCAGCTCCTCTCTCGTCCCAAGCCGGACGGTAACCACATGGCAAGCGTGAGAGGTCTGATCCTTCGCGGTCATCCGCCGAATCGCAGCGATCGTCGAACGTGCGCCGAACGTCTCGCGGACGACTCCTTCCAGGGCCGGCAGCAAAACATCCTCGCCAGCAGGAGACGCGGCCAAAGCGGCTACTTCGTTCATTGCAGCTCCTTGATTGCAGCGGCCAGTTGGTCATGGTAGTACCTCATGCGCCTGATCGGCCTTTCCTCATAACGAGGCAGCAAGCTGGCGCCTTCCCAACTGACGGCCGCAAGCCACCGAAAGATTTTCCCTACGATAGCCAGGCGCTTAATGGCCCCGATATCGACACCTCTCCAGGACTCGCGCGCCACGGGCCAATAGGCTGTGAGGTCGAGGTCCGCAAGGTCGGGGGCGGGCCCCCCGCGACCCGCGTGCTCCCAGTCGAGGAGGAAGATAACCATCCCCTCCGGGCCCGATCGGACCCGCGCGTTTTTTGGCTGGAAGTCTCCGTGTACGAGCGTGGACGGGATGGCGTCGCAACAGGCAGCCAGCCGGTTCCAGCGCAATTCGAGCAAATCACACTGAGCGATGATCGCCTGGAGTGTCGCCAGTTCGTCTCCGCTGAGGCTCGGAATGGAAAGGCTGCTACGCAGCGTGTTGCGCGCAAATTGCAGATGCGCCAGGTAGTGGCTCGGCCCTCGGTCCGGCAATCGAATTCCTGCAACAATTGGCGCCGCGCAGGTGTGAGCAAAGGCGAACCACTGTGCGGCAAGCGCGCGATGCTCGGGAGTCAGTGCCGAATAGCGCGCTTTGCCGGCGTCCTCCAGAAAGAGCCAGCAAACCTGCTCCCTCTCGTCGTCGACAAATCCGTAATACTGGAGACTCCGGATGGGCAAGCACGGCAGGATTTCCTCGTAAACGGTGCGCTCTACCCAGGCGGTGTCCGGCAGGCATCGTTTGGCGATAACTGCGCTTTTTCCCGACCCGACGCCGGTGAGGCGATATACCGCCGTCCTGCTCTTCTGTTTCAGGGTTTCGATTTCCATCGACTCCCCACACCTTGACCATAGTCTACGCAAGGCCCGCATAGCCGGGTGTTCCAATACCGGGGTCTCGATCGGGACCGTGGTTCTGTCAGACATTGGTTGAGCTCCCTGGGAAGACCGGCTCACCCTCAAGGCTGGAGGCTCCGCCCGCGACCGGGGCAGTCACTACGCGCCCATGTTCCACCACTATCCTCGCGTCGCAGTTTTCCAACGTGCTCAGGCGGTGAGCGATAATCAAGGTGGTGCGGCCCTTCATCAGTTGCGCCATTGCCTCCATGATGGCGGCTTCGGTTCGAATGTCCACAGAGCTGGTCGGCTCGTCGAGAATCAGTACAGGGGCATCCTTCAGGAAGGCGCGGGCGAGCGCGATGCGTTGGCGCTCGCCGCCAGAGAGGAGCATTCCCCGCTCGCCGACAAGGGTCTGGTAGCCCTCGGGCAGATGTCTGATGAACTCGTCGGCATGGGCCGCCCTGGCTGCCGCGACGATCTCCTCGTAGCCGGCCCCAGGCCGGGCGTAAGCGATGTTTTCCGCAACGCTGGTGGAGAAGAGCACTGTATCCTGGAGAACCATGGCGAATTGGGTGCGGAGGTCGGCCAGTTTGTAATCGCGCAGGTCGACGCCGTCCAGCAAAATCTGCCCGGCT
>QHZE01000795.1 GCA_003225335.1 Acidobacteriota bacterium | reverse complement strand
TAGTTGCTGCGCCCGAAATTCTCCGCGCTGATTATTCCATCCCAAAGCGGGTAAGGACCGTTCTTGATCGCGTTGCGAAATCCTATGGTATTTGCCGGCACCTGGGCCAGATTGGTGTCTACCGACAAATCAGTACCATGGCTGCCATCGTAAGAGAGGCGCAGACCGGTCTGGAAGCCCAGATCACGCTCGATGGTGAAGTTCCACTGCTGGACATAGGGATCCCTGTAGTGGGGATTAAAGGCCACCAGAAAGTCCTGCGTGCCTGGCAGGGCGAGATTTGCAGGGAAAGGATAGGGGAACGTGTACTGCGCCTTTCCATTCGTGATGGAATTGGTGAAGCCTGCCACGTCACTCGCTTCGACGGCCCATGCCGCCTGGACCATGTAGCCAAGCGGGGCGACGATATATTTTCCGTATCCGCCGCGGATCACGGTTTTGCCGTCCCCGGTGGCGCGCCAGGCAAAGCCGGCAAACGCCGGATGAACCAGCTTCTCGGATCCGTCGGGAATGATGACCGCGCCATGGACCTTCACGCCATTGACCACTGAATCGTAATCCGGCAAAAAATTCGCCGTATTGTTGTAGTGATCCCGGAACATCGGGTGGTATTCCCACCGGAGGCCGTAGTTAATCGTAAGACGCGGAGTGACTTTCCAGTCGTCCTGGCCATAGAAGGCGTAGTGGCTCGAATACGCGTCAGTATCTGGATAGATGACCTGCGCAATGCTCATGCTGCTCGGAATTCCGAGCAGGAATGCTGCAAAGGGGTCCCCGATCACTTGACCAGGCGCCGTAGGGGTGGTCGAGGGGGTGAAGTTATAGAGTCCGAGCCACCGGCTATCGAACACGGAAGTGTAGAGCGCAGTGAGACGCCGGAAGTCACCACCCATTTTCCAAGTGTGCTTGCCGTTCAGCCACGTAACGTTGTCCAGGAACTGAAGGGTCGACGTCTGCTGGCGGTTTGAGCCGACGCCACCGGTGCGCTGGAACCCTGTGATGCGGACGTTGGGAACGATGGTTTCTCGTTCCAAGAACTCACGGCCTTGCTGGATATAAGGGCTAAGCCCCAGTTGATCCGCAATCTGGCTGCCTTGAATGCCCAAACTCGTCGATTGGTGGAAACCGGTCCACCCGGCTCGAAACTCGTTGACGACCTGCGGGCTGATGACCCAGTTGTGGGCTCCTGTGAAGCTCCAATCTTTCTCTGGTCTCTGAACCGCCCCAGCCATAACGCTTCCGTTGAGAGGGGAAGCGTTGCCGCTGGTGCATGCGTTGCACTCACATAGTTGCTCGCGATCGCGTCCGGCGCCCCGGTATTGGGCAGCGGAAACAATTTATCGAGCACGCCTAACGAGAGCGGACTTATCCGCGACATCGGAATTTTGTTTCCCGGAAAGGGCGTACCATCCACATCCTTGATCTGTTGTGGTAACGCAGAGAGATCGCCTTTGCGCAACGCAAGCGACGGCACGTTTTCCACCAAGACTTGCTGGAGCGGCAAGCGCAGCCCCTCGTAATCTGCGAAAAAGAAAGTCTTGTCTTTACGGATTGGCCCGCCGCCGAAGGCTCCGAAGTCGTTCATGATCACCTTGGGTACTGTGGGGCTAAACGTATTGCGGGCGGCCAAAGCGGAATTCTGGTGATTCTCGAAGACCCCGCCGTGGAACTGGTTGGTGCCACTTTTGGTAGTGGTCGTGATGTCGCTAACCTGCCCGAATTCAGCGCTGTTGTTGATTTCACTCACACGGATCTCGGAGATTGAGTCGAACGACGGAAACAGCTCGGCGATTGGAGCACTGTTCCGTGCGCTCTGCGTGCTGATACCATCGATGGTGATGCCGACCATGTCGATGGTCGACCCGGCGACCGAAATTTGTCCGCTGTTGTCGATCTCCACGCCGGGCTGCGTGGTCAGCGTGCTGAACGCGCTGGTGGAGCCCGATGCTCGGGAACCGAGCGCTATCGGAAGATCGATGAGCTCCCGGCCGAGCTTCGTCTCCGCGATATTAGAGACTTCCGTAGCGATGGGAGCTACAGCCGCAGTATTGACCTCGACAATTTGAGCCTGCGCCAGGAGCGGCATCACGCCGTCCACGCGAACAGTCTGCCTGGCTAAGAGCTGTAAATTCGAACGGGTGACTGTCTGGAAACCCGGCTGCTCCATAGTGACCTGGTAGTCTCCGGGCTCGAGATTGACCACGGTGTAGGATCCAGTCTCATTCGTGTTTG
>QHZE01000448.1 GCA_003225335.1 Acidobacteriota bacterium | reverse complement strand
TTGCCTTCTCGGCGCTGCCGTGATCCTTTGGGGTCCACGATCGTGACCGCCGGGAATGACGAGCCGTGGGGAAACGAGGTATGAACCAATGTCGAGCACGGCGAGCCTAGTGAGCGGCGGATCAGCACTGTCCTTGAGGCCTTTCTCCCAATGACGATTCAAATCGGCCTGCTCCGCGCAGTGAACGTGGGCGGCCACAACAAGGTCGCGATGGGTGATTTGCGTGAGCTGCTCGCCGGGCTCGGCATGCAGGACGCACGATCCCTGCTGCAAAGCGGCAACCTGGTGTTCCGAAGTGACGGTTGCACGGCCAAACAACTGGAACGCGTGCTCGAGGACGCGGCAGCGAAGCATCTCGGTCTCAAGACGGAGTTCTTTATCCGAACCGCCAACGAGTGGAAAGCCCTCATCGCCGGCAATCCGTTTCCCGAGGAAGCCCAGAGCGATCCCAGCCATCTCTTGGTCATATTTATGAAGGAGGCTCCGGATCGCGCTGATGTGGCAGCCCTCCAGAGAGCGATCACGGGTCGGGAGCTCGTCCGCGCGAAAGGGCGACACGCTTACGTTTTCTATCCGGACGGCGTCGGTCGTTCGCGCTTAACGATTGCCTTGGTCGAAAAGAAGCTCGGTACGCGTGGCACCGGACGCAACTGGAACACCGTCCTGAAGCTCGGCGCTCTCGCGGAAGTTTCATGAGCGCGAAAAGCGCGAAATGACTGCGCCGCAGGTGTCGTTCAAAGTGAGGTCGCTCCCAACAGACGGTTGCGGCGGATCGACCGGCTCAACCTCGACCCGATCCCTACCATCCAGCTCAATTGGCTTCAGCCTCACGAAGGGAATATCGTCGACTTCCTCTTCCGCGCCCGCGCCTTCCGCCTGTCCTGATTTCCACGCCTTCTCGTGACACGGGCGTCTCGCCCGTGAATGCCTTGGCCGTATCTTGATGCAAATTTGATCCTACTGTGAATTTCCCACCAACCGAGATCAGAGTCATACCGGTGGCCTGCCTGGCACTGGCCCCGACGTAGGATTCCGCGGCATATCACCCCGCTGTTACGCCGCCGTATGATCTGCGTAGCATCCCACACTCCGGAGTCAGAATCCAAAGCAAGTTGCGTCACTCTTGCTGCGAACAAAGTTCACAAAATGGTCAAATTTTGCGTCATGGCGGGCGCCGGTTTGGAGTTCAGCCTTCAGGCTGCACTGACCGGGGCAGGCTAAAGCCTGAACTCCAAACGGGCCGTGCGCAGCGAATGGCCACCACTTCAGTCGTGCCGACCGCTCTGGAGGAGCGAGAGGAACTTAGCCAGGGGTGAGCGCTTTTTGCGAACCCCTGGACCCGTGCGTACGTGACAACGCGCCTCGGCAGGGGCGCGGAACTCCGGCAACCCCTCCGGGTGCGTATCGTTATTCCTATTTTATCCGGGGGTTCGTTTCGCTCACCCCCGAATAAGCTCCTTTCGCCCCGCTGGGGCAGAATTCGGCACGACTGAAGTCGTGCCCTCCCGTATTCACCGATCCCTCGAAAAGCATATTTTCATGAGATACGCGAAGAATTACGAGAGATCTTGTGAGGTTTTGTGGAACCTCTTGCCTGCGGCGGACGTGAAACTATTTGCGAAAGAAAGCAACAGATCTTGTTGTTCGCTGTTTTTGATTTTTTGCTCTAGGAGTGTCGAACATGTTTGGATTTGAACGTGGATTCTGGAAGCTTTGGGCGGCGCAGCCTGGATTCCGCAGAGGATTGGCAGCCGGTATCTTCGTTGCGCTTCTGGCAGTTGCGGGAACGCTGAGTTTCTACGCCGGAGTAGAGGCTCGCGGGAGCGCCTCGGCGCCTGTAACGGTGCCGGCGACGCCCGGCCTGGTTTCGGCGGCGGATCTCGGCCGTGCGTTCGCCGACGTCGCGAAACGCGTGGAGCCGGCAGTGGTCAACATCAACACCGAGCAGGTGATCCGGGGGATCCCGGATCCCTTCGAGGAGTTCTTCGGGCTGCGCCGGGCGCCTCGGAGCTACAAGCAGGCGAGCCTTGGCTCGGGCTTCATCATCGATCCGCAGGGTCTGGTGCTGACCAATTACCACGTTGTCGAGAAGGCGAGCCGGATCAATGTCAAGCTCGACAGCGGCCGTGTCTTGGACGCCAGGGTCGTCGGGACCGATCCGCAGACTGACCTGGCAGTTCTCAAGATCCAGGCTTCCAACGTTCCCTATCTGCGCCTGGCCGATTCCAACCACACGGAGGTGGGCGATTGGGTCCTGGCTTTCGGGAGCCCATTCGGTCTCCAAAAAACCATGACCGCAGGGATCGTCAGCGCGAAGGGGCGCGTCATCGGCGCGGGTCCCTATGACGACTTTCTGCAGACCGACGCGGCCATCAACCGTGGCAACAGCGGCGGTCCCCTGGTAAACCTTCAGGGTGAAGTCGTTGGGATCAACACCCTGATCTTGAGCGAGGGTGGCGGCTGGGAAGGAGTCGGATTTGCAATACCGTCCTCGACGGCTGCGGGCGTCTACCAGCAGCTCGCGCGCTCAGGCAAGGTCAGCCGCGGTTGGCTCGGGATCTCCCTGGAGGAGGTCACGCCGAGTCTGGCGCAGCGGTTCGGACTCCGTGAGGATGCCCGGGGAGCGCTGGTAACCGAAGTAGTGCAGGGCAGCCCGGCTGCCCGTGCCGGCATGCATTCGGGGGACGTCATTGTTGCGATCGACGGGCAGGGGGTTCAGACCGCGCGCGACGTGTCCCTGGCCGTTGCTGATGCCAGGCCAGGGTCTCCTCTCCATCTGGGACTACTCCGTGAGGGCCGCAGGATGGCTCTCGATGTCAGGCTGGGCGAAAGACCGGCAGACCTCGCAGAACGCTGACCCGGTGTTGAAGTCCAAAAGCACCTTTGAAGACGCGAAGACCCGAAGAATCACGAAGACCTGGTTGCGGTTTTGCTGCTCGCTGTTTATCGGTGTTCATCGGTTTCATTCACACTCCGGGTCTCTTTCGTGCGCCTCAAGATGCTCTTTCGCTTTGCTTCAGGAAACCTTTCGATAGCGTACCGCAAGGTGGTCCTGGGTATCCGGGAGCCTTGGCGAAGCAGGAAGGATTCCAGTCGCGCGCTGTTCGTCTTTCCGGCCTCGCGCAAGAGCCAGCCGGTTGCCTTGTGAATCAGGTCTTCATTGTCTGCAAGGAGCGACCGGGCAACGGCATAAGCCGCTTCCAGGTGTTTGCCTCTCCTGGCTAGAGGAATCAGGGACACGGCCGCAGCCCGCCGCAACCACAGGCTCCCCGACGAAGTCCAGCGCTTCAATTCCGGAACCAGGTCCGGAAAGCGCTCGAGCAGTGGCGCGATAATCCACGGACAAACAGAGTCTGTCGTTGCCCAATTGCCGCACTGGCTCGCCGACAGCCATGACTTGGCTGTCTTCAGAAGACCCGGGCGAAAGGACTTCTTGTAGCGAGCCAGCAGGAGCAAGCCGAGAGCTTTGGCTTCCAGATATGGATTCCGCACAAGAATGTCGCAGAACTCCATCGCCTCCGGCAGTGTCCAGGCTCGGCGAACCGTTTTGAATAATTCGCTTTCGATCTGACGCACTCGGGAAGTTCTTACGCCGTAGAAGGCGACTTTCTCATCCGGCTTGAAGAAGGTTTTCGCAGTGGCCGCCGCGCGCGCGTCCCCCTCGGCGTTCAGCATCTCGATTCCTTGACGAGCCAGCTCTTCAGGATCAGGAGCTTCGTTCATGGCAACCTCTGAGTATTGATTTAGGACGCGGATGAACGCTGATCGCGCGGATCAACAAACGGACCTGAACCAATGGATCCAGGAAGACCCCGTGCATCCGTGTAACCCCGCGTCCCATTTTGCCCCAACCGTTAACTCCTGCCGCGGCTCGCTGGGAGTTCAAAGCTTAGGGTCTGTGACGAAATAATATGGACACTTTGGCGCGAGCGCCGGGCGGGCACAGATGCGAGGCGCCGCGACGGAGGCGATGTCGGACATCGTCGAGGAGCGGCAACAACGCCGGTACAGCGCAGGGTATTGCTCGTCGCTCGCGCCTTGCCAGCGGGCCTGGGGGCCAGCAGCAAAGTGTCCATATTATTTCGTCACAGACCCTTAGCTTGCGGCCTGAAGGCTGAACTCCAAACATGTTCACGTCACGATCCGATTGACCATTGGCCATGGACTGTTGACAATTGAGAAATACGGTGAATGCTGAATGATCGAACG
>QHZE01000076.1:28961-30665 GCA_003225335.1 Acidobacteriota bacterium | reverse complement strand
GTTCGTCATTGGTCACGTACTCGAAGAAGAACCCGAATTTCATCGTGTGGGTCCTGACCACCTTGCTGTAATTGTCGCGCACGCTCAGGAGCAGTTTGTTGCCGAAAATCGTCGGGTCGTCCAAACCGCCGGGCTGAATGAAGTCGGCTACACCGCCGCCCCAGTCCGTGAAATTGGGCACGACGTCGGTGGTGTTCTGCTTGTACAGTCCCCGATACGGGTAGCCCAGCGCCTTGCGGGAGACGGCCTTGGGATCTCGAATCTGGTGCGGCATGCCCCAGTACGTGGCCGCAAATACAACCTCGTTTGTGGTGGTCGGGTCTATGACGTTGACCAGACTTGTGGAACTGGACCAGGTGTTGTACTCCCCTTTTACCTGTCCAGGCCAGGGAACGTCGTTGGAGTTGTACCACCACAAGGTAAACGGATAGGGGCTCGCCTGGAACTCATGATTGAATCGCGTGTAGACCTTCGTCTTTTCCGAAATGTCCCAGTCCACGCGCGCCAGTTCCTGGTGCCGATGCTCCGGGTTGATGATGTTGTCCATGGCGTTAGGGTTGATTCTGCCTCCCTGCAGCATGTTGGCTGTGATCGGCTTGCCGCTCCAGTTGTTGTTGCCTTCCTCGTCGTTCTTCGGAACGAGATTTGCGTCGTACCCGTTCAACGAGCTGATGTAAGCTGCGTCAGTGAAATCGCCCTTGCGCATCGCCTCCGTAGGAACGACGGCCGGCCGCACGCCCAGATCGTGATTCTGGCGCTGAAGCTCGAATCCCGCGAAGAAGAACAGCTTCTTTCCGCCTTTTGTCAGAGGTCCTCCGATGTTGAACCCGGGAAAGTAGAAGCTGTCTTCCGGTTTCCTTGTATTAAAAAAGTTGTTCCGCCAGTCGCGGGAGTTAAATACGGAGTTGCGGGCATAAATGTAAGCCTCGCCGTGAAAGTCCGATGTTCCGGACTTGGAGACAGCGTTAAACACCACCGGACCCAGGGCGTTTTCCGCCGCGAAGTTCGAGGTCTGGACCTTCACTTCCTGAAGCATGTCCATGTTCGGGGTCACGGCGGAACCGCAGTTGCACCCGGGATCGATCACGTTGGCCCCGTCGGAAATGTTGGCAACCTGAGTATTCCGGGTGCCTGCCACGTTGTAGTTCCCGATGCCGCGATTGAACTGAACGGTAAAACCTGCGGGCGCGCCGGCGTCGTCTGGATTCGTGTAGACGACACCAGGCAAGATTTTCAAAAGCTCATCGGCGCTGCGTCCGAGTACCGCGAGATTTTGAATCTGGCGGTCGGTGATAACCTGGGCCTTCTCTCCGGTGTCCACTGGGATGACCGCTGCGCCGGCGGCTACAACTTCAACCTGCTGTTGCGCTGCCGCCACACTTAGCGTGATGTCCGGGACGTTAACTTTGTCACCCGCATAGAGCGTGATTCCGGTTCTCACCCATTTCGCAAATCCGGGAACCTCGATCGAAAGGTCGTAAACTCCCGCGGGGATACCTACGATCGAAAAGAACCCGTTAGCGTTGGTGACGGTACGTCGTACTGTACCCGTACCCTGATGGGTGAGGACAATATCTCCACCCGGAACCACGGCCTTTGACTGGTCTTGCACAGTTCCTGTGAGCGAAGCTGTCAGCCCTTGGGCCCGGACGGTGTACACAAGACCCGAGAGGGAAAGGAACAGTGGAAGAACCTGGAAGAATC
>QHZE01000076.1:0-28728 GCA_003225335.1 Acidobacteriota bacterium | reverse complement strand
GATTCAGAGAGGGGGGTTCTCCTTGTTCCCCCGTGTACTGCGTGGTCAAAGAGGACGGAGTGTTCAGGCCGGAATCAGATGTAGGCGATCACGTCGATTTCAACCAGGGAGTTTCCAGGTATCCCTCCGGCGGCTGCAATCGTAGTCCGGACCGGCGGGTCTTCGCCGAAACGCCCGCGGAAGACTTCGTTCATCGCCTGGTAGTCCTTGAGGTCATTCAGATAAACATTGCACTTCAAGACCTTTTCCATGGACGAGCCCGCGTTCTCCAGCTCTTTCTGAATCTCATCAAGCACGTGCTTGGTGTGAGCCTTGATGTCGCCCTCAAAATGCGCGCCCTTGCCCGCGATGAAGAGCAGGTTGCCGTACGATACGGCACCTGAAAAGAGTGGTGTCGTCTCTGGCTTCGGTCCCCGACGGTGGATCTTCTTTGCGGGAACAGATTGCGCGGCGGCCGTGGTCGTGAGACCAGTCACGCCAAATACAGCTTTCAACAAGTTTCTACGACCCGTTCTCATTGCAACCTCCCTTTCAAGTTGACTGCGAAAAAATTCGTGTAATTCGTGGCAAGGCCTTTGGCGTCAAATTCGTACGTGAGGAGCGGGGCTGCGATTTGGAATCTCAAATTTCAAATTTGAAATTTCAAATGTTTCCCAGGCTCACGGCCGGGGGGTACGTACTGCCGGCCCTTTGGCCTTAAGTTGTCCCTTTCCGCGCGGCTGCCAGGGTCACTGTCTGAATTGCAAATCCTGTCCATCTGTTATCCCGTCCATCCTGTTATCCTGTCCATCTCCCCGTCTCGTTATCCTGTCACTTGCCTTCGACAATCCTGGTATACCGGTCGATACGGATATCTGTGAGCCTTTGGATTTTGCCGCTCGGCTGCGGCCACTGGATCTCGAGCCAGTCGACGCGAGTCGAAGCGCCCAGGCCGATCACTTCGCGGGGATCGTGGGACGACAGATAGCTGCCGCCGTTGTTCTTGAGTCGCGTTTTCTTGACCCCGTCTACAGACCAGGAGATGCGCGCGCCGATGGCGTCGCGGTTGCACCGGGCGCCTTGAAGCTGCAGACCGATCCAATGGTTCTCCTTCCCGGCATTGTTGTGCAGGAGAACCGGAGCGCCCCCGTTGTTGGCCACAAGCACATCGTAGCGCCCGTCGTTGTCATAGTCGCCGATCGCGAGGCCCCGCGCGGGAAATGCGCGGGTGAATGCCGGCCCCGCCTTGTCGCTGATGTTGCGCAGGCGGGTCCCGTCGTGTCGAAACAACAGCGGGGGCTCCTTGTACTTCACGGCGCTGGAATAGTGCTCGATCATGTCGTCCGGATGCCCGTTGGCGAGAAACAAATCGACGCTGCCGTCATTGTCGAAGTCAAAGAATTTCAGGCCCCATCCGCTCAACAGCCTCGTGGCTTGAGCCAGGCCGTGCTCGTGGGCAACGTCGGCAAAAGTTTCGTCTTTGTTGTTTGCGTACAGTGAGAACATCTCCTGATCGACGTTGGCCACGAACAGATCCTGCCAGCCGTCCCCGTTGAAATCGGCCGCATCGACGCCCATTCCCGAACGAGCCTTGCCGTCCGCGCTGAAGCCGACCTCGGACGGGAGCCCGATCTCTTCCCATTTGTTTTTGCCCCGATTGACGAACAGGAAATTCTGGACTGTGTCGTTGGCCACGAACAGATCCATCAGGCCGTCATTGTTGATGTCGGTTGCCACCACTCCCAAGGCTTTGCCCAGCGCCCGCTCGATGTCGGTGCCCCGGGTTGCTTCGGTGAAGGTGCCATTACCGTTGTTGTGAAACAAGAGGCTGGGTGTGGGCTTGAAAACGCGCGGGATGCAGTAGTAGCGCCGGCCGAGCTTGTTGTCGCCGCAGAAGATGTGTTTGTTCAGCCCGTAATCGACAAAGCTGCAGACGAACAGGTCCAGGAAACCGTCGTTGTCGTAGTCGAACCAGACGGCGCTCGTAGTCCAACCGGGCGCGGCCAAACCCGCCTTCTTTGTTGCATCTGAAAACGCGCCGTTCCCCTCGTTGTGGTAGAGAAGGCATTTGCCGTAGGCGGTCACAAACAAGTCGATGTTGCCGTCGTTGTCGTAATCACCAGCGGCGACGCCCATGCCGAAAGTACCGCCGGCAACGCCGGCTTTTTCCGTCACGTCCGTGAAGGTGCCGTCGTGGTTGTTGCGATACAGGGCGTTGCGAAGAGGTTTCTTGGGCTGGAAGAAATCGGACGGCCCGCTGTTCACCAGGTAGACGTCCATCCAGCCGTCGTTGTCGTAGTCGAAGAAGGCACAGCCCGGGCCGAGCGTTTCGGGGAGATAGCGCTCTTCGGACATTGCATTGTCGTGGACCCATGTGATTCCGCTCGCAGCCGAGGGCAACTCTTCAAACAGAGGAGCTCCATCGCCTCCTGGCAGGCCGATGGCGAGGAAAAGCATCAGGCTGAGATTGCAGGCAAGATGTCCTGTGCCACCACGGAGACACGGAGGCCACGGAGATTTCACAGAGGCATCAGAGTTCTCCGTGCCTCTCGGTGTACTCCGTGTCTCCGTGGTGAATAAAGCGCTTGATTCTTCTCCGGGCTTGGCTTCCGGCAGCTCGTCGGGCTCGTGATGGCTTGTCGATCCTGTTATCCTGTCCAAATCTGTTATCCCGTCCTAAAATCCTGTGATCCTGTCTTTACGGCAAGGCAAAGGCCACGTAGGATCCGCCGGAGTGTGCGCCCGACTTGCCACCGCCCGCCGCGATCACCACGAATTGACGTCCGCCAATCTCATAGGTGGCTGGTGTCGCGTTGCCGGCCGCCGGCAAGACGGTCTCCCACAGGAGCTCCCCCGTTGACTTGTCGAAAGCATGGAACTTCTTATCGTGATTGGTCGCCCCAATGAAAAGGACGCCGCCGGCGGTTACCACGGGCCCTCCGTAATTCTCGCTTCCGGTGTTGCCCATCCCTTTTTCCACCAGCTCCGGAAACTCACCGAAGGGTATTTTCCACACGATCTCTCCCGTATCCAGGTTGATCGCATTCAAAGTGCCCCAGGGCGGTTCGACGGCAGGGTAGCCATCCGGGTCAAGAAACTTGTTATAGCCGTCAATCGAATACTTGAGGTCAATGGGAGACGGGGCCGCCGCTTCCCCGGAGATCTCGGTGTCTTTTCCCGTTGTCAGATAGTCGGCGATGGCACGGACTGCCTCTCCTTTCAAATGCGCGAAGCCGGACATCCTCCCGCCTCCCTCGACGGCGATTCTCGAGACTTCGGACGCCGTGTACTTTTCGCCGATACCGATGAGAGACGGGAATTCGGGCGGGGTCCCTCTTCGGTCTTCGCGGTGACAGGAGGCGCAATATTGCAAATACAGGCCCTGTCCACTCGGCCGTGCCTTCGCCGGGGGCCGTTCCACCAGGCGCAACACCCATGCCATCTCATTGGAGTTCACGTACAGCAGACTGGTCTCCGGATCGAAGGCGGCGCCTCCCCATTCGCCTCCGCCGTCGAACCCCGGGAAGATAACCGTTCCTTCCCGGCTGGGCGGCGTAAACTGGCCCCCATTGCGCAGCGTCCGCAGTCTCTGCAACACGTCGTCATGCGCCTGAACCGTTCTTTTTGTCACCATGTCTTCGTTGAAGACCTGACGCGCGAAGGGAGGCGGCAGGAGCGGAACAGGTTGCGTTTCCGCGAGAACTTCACCGTCCACCTCCGAGGGCGGAACGCGCCTGTACTCGATCTGGAAGAGCGCCGTTCCTGTCTCGCGCTCAAACACGTAAACATGCCCTGACTTCGTGATCTGTGCGACCGCATCGACGAGCCGGCCGCCGCGCTTTACGGCGACCAGGTTCGGAGGCGCCGGAAAATCCCGGTCCCATACGTCGTGTCTGACGGCCTGGAAATGCCAGACGCGTTTTCCGGTGTCCGCCTTGAGAGCGATCAGAGAATTCGCGAACAGGTTGTCGCCGGCTCTATTGGCCCCGTAGAAGTCGAAGGCGGCGGAACCCGTCGGAACAAAGACCAGGCCTCGCTTTTCGTCAAGGGACATTCCAGCCCAGTTATTGGCGCCGCCAATGTACTTCCAGGCGTCTTTCGGCCACGTTTCGTAGCCGAGCTCTCCGGGATGAGGGATAGTGTGAAACGTCCAGCGCAGGCGCCCGGTTCGGAGGTCGTACGCACGAATGTCGCCCGGGGCCGCCGGCAGAGACTCGCTCACAATGCTGCCGAGAATGAGGAGGTTTTTGTACACGACACCCGGGGTTGTGGCGGAGATGGTGAGAGTCGCCGGCTCGCGGCCGAGTCCCTCCCTCAGATCGACGCGGCCGGATTTGCCGAAATGAGTCACAGGCTCCCCGGTTCGGGCATCGAGGGAGTAAAGGTAATGGCGAGCGGCGAAGTAGATCCGCTTGTCTTTTCCGTGTTCCCAATAGGTGAGTCCCCGGTTGCGGGCCTTGCTGAATACCTTCCTGCCCTCATTCGGATCGAAGCTCCAGCGCAGGCTGCCGCGAGCCGCGTCGAGCGCAATCACCCGAAGCTTCGGAGTCGTAGCATAGAGCACTCCATCGACGATAATCGGGTTGCACTGCATTTCCGAGCCTTCAAAAGCGTCACCCGTATCGAAGGTCCACGCCGCTTGAAGCTGGCGGACGTTGTCGCGATTGATCTGCGCGAGAGCGGAGTAACGGATCCTGTCGGGACCGCCGCAGTAGACCTTCCAATCGCGATAGCCCGTCCTGGGCCCGGCGCGCTCATGCTTCGGAGAAAATCCGGTGAGCAGCAAGCCAAGCAAGATGACTGGATAACAGGATCGGCTCATGGTTTTGACAGGATAACAGGATAGACAGATTTTTTGACACGGTAACCGGATAGACAGGGTCCTGACTTGCAGCGTGCCGTTGGACCCTGTACTACTAACATGCAAATCCTTGTCCGGCGGTCAAGGATATTTTCACCGCGGTGGATTTTTTGGGTTGCGGCTGGGCTGCACTGTGAATCCTGTTCCGCTTATCTTGAAGTTTCGTGAGGGAGGGAAAAATTTCAGGTTTTTTTGTCGGGACAACCGGATGCGGGGACAGGACGGAACAAGTATCGATTATGGTCTTATCCGGTCGAAATCTTTAGAGATCTGCTTTACGCACACAATCCTGTCGATCCTGTTATCCTGTCAACAAGTCGTGTCTATCCTGTCTTCTGCCAATCCTGTAATCCTGTCTAATTAATGCCGCGGAATTTGGACTGCAGGATCGCGATCTTCTCCTGTAACGTCGGCTCTGGCTCCGGCTCCGCGGGTTTTTCGTTCGGAGGGGAAGCCGGCTTTGTCGGCGTTACCGGCTGCGGCGGCCGTGCCTCGCGCTTCCTCTGCCCTCGTCGCGAGCGGTGCCTGGATCGCTGTGGTCGACCTTCCGCTGCCGGAACTTCCTCGGCGAAGACGCTGGTTCCGCGCACGCCCTCCGGGACAGTAACCGCCTCGGCCGGGCGGGGTTTTTCAGAAGCGGCAACCCGATCTCTGGCACGTCTGGGATGCTTGCGTCTGTGAGGGACTGGAGGAAGGAGCGCCTTCATGGACAGGCCAACGCGCTTGGTCTCGGCCTCCACAGAGATGACCTTGACCTGAACAACGTCTCCTACTTTCACCGCTTCTCGTGGGTCCCGGATGAATCGGTTGGACATCTGGCTCAAGTGAACCAGGCCGTCCTGCTGGACGCCAACATCCACAAATGCCCCGAAATTGGTGACGTTGGTTACGGTCCCCTCGAGGACCATTCCTTCCTTGAGATCGCTGATCTCCTTCACGTCGTCGCGGAACTTGGCTACAGCGAAAGTCCTGCGCGGATCTCTCCCAGGCTTGAGCAGTTCCTCGCGTATGTCGAAAAGAGTCGGAAGGCCTACCGTGTCGGTGACGAACTCCTCCAGCTTCAAGCTCGAGACCAGAGTTTTATTCTCAATGAGATCTGCCACCGAAACTCCAAGCGAAGCGGCCATCTTTTCTGCGACAGGATACGCTTCCGGATGGACGGCCGTTCGGTCCAGCGGATTTTCACCGCCCTGGACCCTCAAAAATCCGGCCGCATGGCAGAAGACCTGTTCATCTATGCCCGGAACGCCGAGAAGCGCGGTTCGCGAAGTGAAAAGGCCGTTCCCAGTGCGATGGTTGACAATGCGTCGCGCCAGCCGGTCGTTGAGACCCGAAACGTATCGTAAGAGCGAAAACGAGCCGGTGTTCAAATCCACACCGACCCTGCTCACGCAGGACCGAACTGTCCTGATCAGCCCCCGGTGCAGCTCCTTCTGATCCACGTCGTGCTGGTACTGGCCCACCCCGATTGTCTTGGGGTCGATCTTCACGAGCTCCGCCAGGGGATCCTGCAATCTGCGCGCCATGCCGATCGCACTGCGTGAGGGGGAATCCAGATCGGGGAATTCCTCCCGGCCGATCCGCGAGGAAGCATATACTGAAATCCCGGCGTCATTCACTCCGACGAGCAGAACACTCTCCAGCTTTTCTTCCTGAAGTATCTGCCGGAGGACGCGCTCCAACTCGCGCGACCCAGCCCCGGCTCCAATGGCAAGGGCGCGAACGCTATGCCTGGCGATCAGATCCTTCAAGATGGCGCGGGTCCCTTCCGTGTCGCCTTTGGGGGGAAGCGGGCTGATCAACGCCACTTCAAGAAACTTTCCACTCTGATCGACGACAGCGACTTTGAATTCCGTTTTGCCGGGATCCACGCCCAGGACGACCATCGGGCCTCCTGGGGGAGAGAGCAACAAATTTGCCAGATTCTCCTGGAATACCCGTATAGCCTCGCAGTCCGCGCGTTCCTTGAGCTGCGTCCGGATCTCGACTTCCAGCGCAGGCCGTATCAGCCGTGTGTAACTGCCCTGGCGTCGTCGGACTCGATGCAAGAAGTGAGGATCCCTTCCTTGGTCCCCCTCCGGATTGCCAGGACTCGATGCGAAGGAATCTTGGCCACGGGCTCCCGGCGGTCATAGTACATGGTGTACTTGGTCTTCTGATCCGCCCTGCCGGGGGCAACTCTGGAGACGACGAATCCCGTTTCCCAGATGATCTGTCGCAGGGCTTTGCGGTAGCCACTGTTTTGAGAGATCCACACTGAGACGATCTCCGCCGCCTCGCGCAGTGCTTCTTCCCGGGAATTTACGTTCTTTTCCGGATCGATAAAGACATCGGCGTGCTCTTCAAGGCTCCACGCATCCGGCTCCTGATTCCACAAATATTCCGCAAGTGGTTCGAGTCCTCTCCCCGCAGCTTCCGCCGCCCGGCTCTTGCGCTGCGCCGGCCGGAATGGCAGAAAGAGATCCTCCAGTTCCACCTTGTGGAAACAGGTCTCGATCTGCAGGCGTAGCGCGTCCGTTAGCTTTCCCTGTGCTGCTATGACACTCAGAATGGCAGCACGGCGGTCCTGCAGTTCCTTGTAGAAGATTATGCGCTCTTCGATGGAGTGTATTTTCGACTCGTCCAATCCACCCGTGGCTTCCTTCCGGTAGCGCGCGATGAACGGCGGCGTTCCGCCTGCTTCGAGGAGGGCAACAGTGGCGGCAACGGAGGATTCAGGGAGACCTACTTCCCGGGACACACGAGAAATAAGCTCAGAATTCATGGCGGATATTCTTACTGACAGTGTCCGCAGAATCAACCCGGATTTTGGCCCCAGGGTAACCCGTTAGTCTTGGGAGGGAATCGAGGACAGGCAGACTTGCCACGAATTTCACGAAATACACGAATTCTTTTCTTCCTCGGGCGGTCTGTGTGCCGTCGCTTCACAACCGTTTCAGCACACGGAGGCACAGAGAAAGCCTTGTCTCTGTGGCTAAAGATCGAATTTGAGATTGCGAGTAAACGGACTACGGCCAGGGGAATCCCCAGGGGCCAGGAAAGCCGCGTCCCGGAAAATACGGGGGACGCTCGCGGTCGCGATCGTAACGCGCTCGGCTTCGCGTGGCGCTGCGGTACGCGCTGTCCAGTTCCCGCTGCGTAAACTCCACCTCTCCGTAAGCAAAGCGCAACGGCTGCCTCAGCACGAGGTCGAACTGCGTTCCGGGCTCGAGGACGAGCTCCTGGCCGCGCGAGAGGAGGACCGTTGCGAGCCCGACCGCGCCACCGGCTGCGGCGCCGATCAGCGCGCCCTTGCCGGCGCCCGCTATCGCCCCGATGATGGCTCCCTGGCCGGCGGGCGCCGCGACTTCGGCGGTGTCACGACCCTTGGACCCTTCCATCTCCACGGTCTCGGTCCGACGGTCAATCTTCTCAACACCCGGCCCATGGATACCCTGGAGCTCGGCCACCAGATCTCGATTCACACCATTGGGCAGGAGGACCGATTCGAAGCGGAACGCAATGCGCCCTCTACCCTTTACCCTTCCCGGACGCTCGACCTGTGTTACGGTCCCCTTGATGATAGATCCGCGCGGCATTACCTGTCTCTGCTGCACCCAGACTGGGTAGATCGTCTCGGCATAGAAACTGTCACCCGGTTGACTGCTGCGAGAGTTCAAAAAGACCGTCAGCACAATGGGAAGACTGGTCCCGGCAGGAACCACAAGTTCCGGTTCCGCCTGGAGCGCCTTCCCTTTCTCCTGTTCCTGGGGATTGGCGGCAGAGCAAATTCCGAATGCCAGACCGAGTAAAAAGACTGCCTTAATGGCTCTCATGGCTGTACCCTCACGCTTTTGCACCTTACAGTAATTGATGATGGCAGACGGCGAGAAGGTTCAGAAAGATCCTCTATCCTCGATCTTCTACGCTCTTGAGACTACGGCACAACGCGGACCCACTTTCCCCGCTGGGCGGATTTCTCCACCGCGTCCAGGACGGCCTGGACCCGAACACCTTCGCGAAAGTCGGGCGAAACCGGCTGATCTGTTTCCAGGGAGCGGAAGAAGTCGGAGAGAGCATTGGTGAATGTGTGTTCGTAACCGATGATATGTCCGGGCGGCCACCACGCGCTTATGTAGGGGTGGCTGGCTTCCGTCACCAGGATCCTCTTGAACCCTTGCTCGGGGGCAGCCTCGTCCTTGCTGTAGAAATGCAGCTCATTGAGCGACTCGAGGTCGAACCTCAGAGCGCCGCGGCTCCCGTAGATTTCAAACTGGTTGGCGTTTTTCCGGCCGGTAGCAAAGCGCGTCGCCTCGAATGTTCCCAGGGCCCCGTTTTTGAAACGGGCCAGAAAAGCCGCGGCATCGTCGACGGTCACCGTTCCGTACTGGGGTGGGCCGGTTTTTTTCCGGGCGAAGAAGGCGCTTCCGGATTCCAGCAGGGGGCGCTTCTTGATGAAAGTCTTCAGGTCCGCCACGACCTCAGAGATTTCCCCTATCAGGAAGAGCGCGAGGTCGGTGATGTGGGCCCCAATATCGCCCAACGCCCCGCTGCCCGCAATCTTCTTGTCCAGGCGCCAGACAAGCGGAAACTCAGGATCGACGATCCAGTCCTGCAGGTAGGCCGTGCGAAAATGATAGATGTCGCCCAGCTTCCCCTCACGGATCATCTGGCGGGCGAAGCTTACGGCCGGGACCCGCCGGTAGTTGAAAAACACCATGTTCTTGACGCCGGCCTTGTCAACCGCCTTTTGCATGGCTCGCGCTTCGGCCAGAGAATTCGCCAGGGGTTTTTCGCAGATCACATGCTTGCCTGCCCTGGCTGCGGCGATGGACATGTCTGGGTGGAGGTTCCCCGGTGTGGCGACGTCAATGACATCGATGTCAGGGCGCTTGATCAATTTTTTCCAGTCCGTCTCATAAGACCCCCAGCCCCAGGTCTCCGCGGCTTTGCGCACTGCCGTCTCGTCGCGTCCGCAGATGGCTTTCATGACGACCCGGTTTTTGAGAGGGAAAAACATGCCCACGGATTTGTAGGCGTTAGAGTGAGCTTTGCCCATGAACTTGTAACCGATCAATCCCACGTTCACCTGACCCATAGTCGCCCCCAATTGCGGATTGGCGATTGCGGATTGCGGATTGGAAATCGGGACTGGTGTTTCTCAATCCGAAATCCGAAATCCGCAATCAAGCTTTCGCCCACCATATCTCGGTGAGGCGTTCGCGAATGAGCACGGAGTTCAGAAACGTTACCGCTTTGCTCAAACCCTCTTCGACGGCCATCAGGCTGTCCTCATGCTCGATCGACAGCACATCGTCGTAGCCGACCATCTGGAGTGTCGATATGAAGTCCGTCCACCACTCTGGCCCGTGTCCGTAGCCCACCGTGCGGAAAAGCCAGGAGCGGTGGATCTCATCGCTGTAGGGCTTGACATCCAGGACTCCTCCGACGGCCATGTTCGTGGGATACAGCTTGGTATCCTTCGCATGGATGTGGAAAACGGCCTCGCCGAGAGCCCTCACGGACTGGACCGGGTCAATTCCTTGCCAGAAAAGGTGCGAGGGATCCAGGTTGGCCCCAATGCGTTTCCCCGCGACGGTGCGCAGTTTGAGCATGGTTTCCGGCGAGTACACGACGAAGCCGGGATGCATCTCCAGGGCGATGTTGACGCCATGGTCTTCCGCATGTTTGTTCCGCTTGATCCAGTAGGGAAAGGCTTTCTTCTCCCACTGCCACTTCAGCAAATCGAGATATTCGTCGGGCCAGGGGCACGTTACCCAGTTGGGATACTTCGACCGGTCTGAGTCTCCGGGACAACCGGAGAATTCAATGACTTTGGGTACGCCCAGCTTTGCGGCGAGCTGGACGGTCTTACGGCTGACGTCGTCGTTGGCTTTAGCCAGCCCATTGTTGGGATGCAGGGGGTTGCCGTGACACGAAAGGGCCGATACGCGCATGCCGTTGTCCGCCAGCTTCTTTTGGAATGCCGTGCGTTTCAGCGTGTCTGTCAAATATTCCAGCTTGCAATGAGCATCACCCGGATAGTTGCCGGTCCCCACCTCCAGATCGGAAATGCCGAGCTTTTTCGCACGCTGGATTACGTCATCGAGACTTTGCTTTGCATAGAGCGTGGTAAAGAGTCCGACTCGCATAGCCTGTCTCTCTCCTTCCCCAAAAATGGATTCAGCGAAACGGCGACGAGTATAGCACGAACCCACATCGCCGATGTTGGTAGGTTCAGGCTTTAGCCTGTACTGAGCGGGTGCAGCCTGAAGGCTGAACTCCATGCTTGCACAGTGGTGAAAAGGAGGTGTGTTATCATCCGTTCTTTGAAAGGGGGAGATCCATTGCATCCCTGGCATGACGTGAACCCGGGCGACGACGTAGAGTCAGGATTTCTGTGCATTATCGAAATCCCCAAAGGGTCGAAGAACAAGTACGAGTTGGACAAGGAGACGGGCATACTGATCCTGGACCGCGTGCTCCACAGCGCGGTGCACTACCCGGCCAATTACGGGTTCATCCCCAGGACTTACTGCGAAGATGGCGATCCTCTCGATGTCCTTGCACTCGGTCAGGAACCGGTGCATCCGCTCTGCATCGTGCGCTGCGGCTGCATAGGCGTCATCACGATGGAGGACGAAAAAGGCCGGGACGACAAGATCATCGCCGTACAGTCCGATGACCCTGAGTTCAACCACTACCGCGACATTTCAGAGCTGCCCGCGCACAAGCTGAGAGAGCTCCAGCGCTTCTTTCTGGACTATAAGGTTCTCGAGCACAAAGAAGTCCGCATCGAAAACCTGCGCGGCCGCATCGATGCTTTCAATGTGCTCAAGGACGCGCTTTTGCTGTACCGCGCCTCACGCGACCAGCTCCTCCCCCGAAATTTGAAATTTTGAATTTGAGACATTTGAAATTTCAAATAATTTCAAATCTGAAATTCACCTGGGGTTGGCTGGGAAAAAAGGGAAGAGCTGCCGGAGCTCCGCTTCGCTCGGCCGCTTGCCGTATTCGCAAATCTCAAAGGCCTCGGCGTACTTCATCCCTTTCGCGGTTTCCTGTCCGTACCATTTCACCAGGGCCTGCCGCACGGCCGGCGTTGTCTCTCTGGAATCCATATATTGTTTGCGAAGCCATTCCTTGCGAGCGCCCGCTTCCTTGGGCACCTGTTCCAGAATACCGTCGAGCCAGGGCATCCATTCGTAGAACTGCGAGACGTGCGCGTCCAGCGCGCCTAGCTTCTTTTCGATCACGTCGTCGATGCCTACGGCGATATCGGGAGTGAATGGAGCGGGCTTCTGAAAGCCGTCCTGAAAATACATGAACACGGGGTTCTTGCGCAGCGCTGGGGTGTCGGGCGCGACGTTGGGGACGGTGACCATGTACGCGCAATCCTGAAGCAGGACGCCCGTGTATCGGTGATCGGGATGATAGTCGTTGGGACGCGGCGCCAGAACCAGATCCGCGTTCCACTGGCGGATCTGGCGGATAATCTGTTGCCGGACTTCGAGCGTCGGGAGCAGCTCGGCATCGTGATTGTCGAGGACAATAGACTAGACTCCGATACGCTTGCCGGCTTCCCGCGCTTCGTCTCTCCGGCGCCGGGCGAGAGCTCCTCCTCCCTGGCTTTGATGGCCGGCGTCGCCGTTGGTCACGGCGACAAATCTCACGTGATGCCCCATGGCCGCCCATTTGGCGCCCACTCCGGCGGCGCGGCCGTCGCAGTCGTCCGGGTGCGCACCGAAGGCAATGATGTTGATCGTTCTTTCCTGTCCCATGCCGAACGCCATGAATAGCACAATGGCGGCGCAGGACACCAGCACAAGAGCGAATCTTCTGACTCGTAAAATGGAACGATCCATAGACAACCTCCCTATGCAATTGTATGAGCTGATGAATTTACGTTGAGACCCGCCCGTACGCAAGCTCAGACTACGATTCAGACCTCAGACTTCAGGGATCAGACCTCAGACCTGAAGCTGAAGAGTCTAAGGTCTGAGGTCTGAAGTCTGAGGTCTGAAGTCTGTCAAAACTCACCCTGCTCAAGAACTCCGGAGACGAATGTCGAGAGCGTGTACCGGGCTCCGTCAGTTCGAAAGGTAATGGCTCCTTGATCCGAAGTAAGAAGCGGGCGAGCTCCATGACGCACCAGGCGGATCAACACCTCTCGCGCGGGATGTCCGAAGGGGTTGTTGCGGCCGGCCGATATTACGGCCCAGCGCGGGCGGACCCGGTCGAGGAAGGAATCCCGGGTTGCGGACTTGCTGCCGTGATGCGCCACCTTGAGGAGCCGGGCCTCCAGCTCCCGCGCGCGCAGGGAAACCTCGGTTTCCCCGGTGATTTCAAGATCGCCCGTTAACAAGGCGGAAAACCGGCCGTACGTCAGGCGCACGACCACAGAGTTGTCGTTGATCGAACGCCGGGTCCCGTCGACGACCGGATTGAGGACCTCAACTTTTACGGGTCCCATCGCGAATCGATCCCCCGCCTGGACCCTTCGGGGCAGCACCCCCCTTGCGCGCGCCGCCGCGACCAACTGTTCCAGCAGCGCATCGAATCCGGGTTCTCCGTAATTGATCTCCCGCACCGCGAAATTCTTGATCAGGGCGAACAGGCCTCCCGCGTGATCCTGATGCGGATGGGACAGCAGAGCGCGCTCGAGCCTTGGAGCTCCAACGGACCACAGATAGCGGCTGACCACGACTTCGCCGATGTCCAGAGAAGGAGGTTCCGTGTCCTCGGGCGTGGCGTCTCGAATACCCCCTGCGTCCAGCACCCAAACGGTACGGTCAGGGTATCGGAGTACCACCGAGTCTCCCTGACCCACGTCCAGGAAGATTAATTGCAGATCCTCCCGCGGTCTTCCGGAGTCGTCTTGCCGGGCGAGGAAGGATCGGGCATCGCGAGACCGCAGCAGTATTTCGAGGAGCAGGAATCCGTTGCCGAGCCACACGAGACACAACAGTGTTGCCAGGCACGGAATCCAGATGTGGCGCCATTGGAACACCGACCAGACAAACATCAAAAGCAGAAGGAACCCAGTGGAGAACGCGGACGGAGTCGCGCACCGCTGCCATGTGCCGGGCAACCTGGAGAACCAATCCGTCGACTGTACGAGCGCCGAAGCACACCAGGTCGCGATTCCGAGCGGTACGAGAGAAGGCAAGGCGGCGCAGTCGGCCAGGACCGCGAGAATCCCGGAAGCCAGGGTGAGAGAAGCCAATGGGACCACGAGGAGGTTGGAGACCGGGGAGATCCAGCTCAGCCGGTTAAAATGGAACGCCATGACGGGGTTTAGCCAGAGCTGAACGGAGAGAGAAATCAGGGCCATCCCACCGAGATGCAGCATGCCGAGGGCCGATGTCCGAAACGTGGCCAGTAGAGCGGGCTCGATGGAGCGGTGCCCGCGGTCGGCACAGGCTTCCGCCAGAAGCTCCGCCCGGGCGCGCCAGCATCGACCCAGGGAGCTCCAGGGTCCGGGTTCGAACGAGAGACGCTCGTTGTCGCCGGCGGATCGGAGGGGCGAGAGCAGAGGGCGAAGGCTCCCGTCGAGGAAGCGAACGCCCAGGAGCAGTATCGCAATCACGGACAAGAAGGACAGCTGAAACCCCTGGTCGAAGAGCCAGCCTGGCTGGACCGACAGCATCAAGAAGCTGCCGGCCGAAAGGAGGTTGAGAGGATGCGCGGCACGAAAGAGCGCCTGGCCGGACAGGTACAAGATATACACCCACAGACATCACACAACATGCAGTCCAGACACGACCAGCACGTGGTATGTTCCCGCATTCTGGAAGGCTTCGCGCGTCGAGGTGTTCAGGCCGTTCTGGTCTCCAATCAAGAGACTCAGGAGAACGGCGGCCTGTGTTTTCCTGCCATCCTCTACCAGGGGTTGAAGACGCAGTCGAAGCGCCTCGCGCGCCCGGATGGCCGCTCGCTTCCACGAGGTTCCGCAATCCCCCGGAAGGACCTCCAGGAGCCGGACGGACTTGACCCTTCCGACCAGGAAGATTCCGCGGCGCGCAAGCAGGCCGACGCGGTCCACAGCCCCGGGGTTCTGAAAATTGCGCGGAAGATGAAACACCGCGGAGCCGCGTATGCGATCCCCGTACTTCAGCACGCCCGTTGGCATGCGCGGGTCTTCGTCCGGACCCGCCGCCACACGCAAGAGAGCGCGCCCCGTGCACCGGAGCCAGTGATTTCCGGTGCGAAATCCGTGGAGCTCCACCGTTACCAGGTGGTCTCCTTCCAGCGTTTCCACCTCTTCAGCGATACATCCGTCGAAGAGGACAATTTCGTCCAGGGAGAACGCGTGGCGCCGGAGGTGCATACGCACGTCAAGCTCGGAGTAGCTATCCCGGTCCGAAATACCAAGAAGGGTTCCACAAAGAGACACAGAACCCAGAGCAGCAAAGAGGGCGACTCTCAGACGGTCACGTTGTAGAGCCAGGAAACCGGCCGCGAGGAGCATCACTCCAGCCAGTACCAGACCTGCGAAGGAATAATCGACAACGAACTGCGACGTCAGGATTCCCGCGGCCAGACAGAGGAGGCAAGGTAGAAACGGTATGTTTCCCCAGCGCCCCGGCATATCAGACCTCCGACTTCAGACCTCAGACCTCCGACCTCAGACTTCAGACTTCAGATTTTTGAGATCAGGTCTGAGGTCTGACCCCGGTCTGATCCGGCGAAGGCGAACGACAGTCTCGATGTGAAAGGTCTGAGGGAACAGGTCGAAACCTTCGATAGCGTCGATTCGATAGTAGCGCGGCGCGAGACAGGTCAGATCTCGCGCCAGCGTTTGAGGGTCGCAAGAGACGTAAAGAATGGTTTCGGGCGACCATTCGACCAGGTGCTGCATCACGTCATTGCCTGCGCCGGCGCGCGGCGGATCGAGGACGACGAGGTCGAAGGCCGGCGCCGCAACGGAGCCCACCGCCCTCATCCAAGCGGTGACCGCCGCGCATATGCACTGCACGTTGGTCAGCCCCGCCTCCCTGACGTTCCGTTCGCAGAGTCGGGAAGCGGCGGCGCTCGCCTCCACGGCGACAACTTGCCCGAACTGGAGCGCGAGAGGAAGAGCGAAAAGGCCGGCGCCGGAGAACAAATCCAGAGCGGCCGCAAGTCCTGCTTCGCGCGCAAGCTCGCGGACCTTTTCCACCATTGGGCCGAGAAGAAGGTAATTCGCCTGGAAAAACGTCGAGGGAGAGATGTGGTAAGTGAATGCGCCTACCCTGCGGGGCAATAGCGTCTCCGGGTTTTCCCGGCTCTGCGATTCCGGGCTGCCGGTGGACGCCTTGTCTTCTGCCGCGGGAGCGATCGCCCACAAGCCCTCATCGGGGTCGCAGGCTAAGTCCATTTGCCGAACCTCGCCGCCGAGCTCACCCCTGGAGTGAAGCCCACGGACTTGCTCCAGAGCCCTATTCAACGCCGGATGAAAAAGCGGGCACGATTTAACGTCCTCGATCCGGTGCGACTGCAGGCGGAAGAATCCCGCGCGGGCGCCGGGACCGGCGCCCGCCATCTGGATGCGGGCGCGCGTCCTGTAACCGAGCGGCTGCGGCGACGCCGTCATGCGGATTTCAAGCGTCCTCGTTTCAGGCAGATGATGATGCAGGGTTTCTTCCAGGATCCGCCGCTTGAATTCAAGCTGCTGCGCATACTCCAGATGCTGCCACTGGCATCCGCCGCAAACTCCGAAATGAGGGCACGGGGGATCCTGCCTTCCGGGTCCGGGCTCCAGAAGCTCGACGACGGATGCGCGCGCAAAGTTCCTTTTTTGTTCCGCGAGACGCACCCGGACCCTGTCGCCCGGAGCGGTGAATGGGACAAAGACCACCTTGCCCTCATGGCGGCCGAGACCGGAGCCGCCGTAGACCAGCTTGTCGATTTTGATTTCAAACTCGGCGGAGCGACGCGCCTTCATAGGTGAAAGAGACTGAGCTCGCCGATGCCGAAGTGCTGATGGATTTTCTTGCGCAGAAAGTTGTCCTGGATCTTTTGATAAGTTTCTTTGGGCAACTTTTTCCTGTAAACCTTCAGTTCCTTCCTGGCCTCTTCCTTCCACGCGGCCATTTCCTCCTGTGAAATTGCGGGGCTCAGCTCCGAAACGAGCCTCTCATCGAGAATAGCCAGATCCCGCTCCAGCGACTCGCAATCGATGCGCTGCCCCGCTTCCAGATCGGCGGCGATCTCCTCAAGCCGCGCCCGAACGCGGTCCAAGACCTCGGTCAGACGGGCGGTTTCCTTCTCATAATGTTTCACCCGGAGGGCCTTTATTTCAGAGATTCTGGATGTCAGGAATTCGAGAATCGTTTTTTTGCCGGGACCACCGTTGCTCTCGACGGGGTTGCCTGGTTGATCCCCCAGCCGGGATTCCAGGTAGTTTGCGTACTCCTCCATCACGGCGTCGTGGCAATAGAACAGGGTATTCACTCTTGCCGTAGGGCGGCTCACTCGCGCGTGGAAGGAATCGATGGCCCGGTCGATGCCGCGCAGGGCTACGTGCAGAGGAACGCCCGAGCTCCGCCAGGCGGCGATGAGACTCCAGTCCATTGGAGAGACGAGCAGGTGCTTGCCGCGCCGCCGGGCAAAATGCTCCTCGATCTCGGTGAAGTAGTTGTAATAATTCATTTCAGGCGTTCGTAGACAAGCCGCATCCCCTCGAGGGTGAGGTTTCTGTCTACCGAGTCGATTTCCTCACACGCGGGGGAAATCAATTCCGCCAGGCCCCCGGTAGAGACGACATACGGATTCTCGATCTCGTCTTTCATGCGCCTCAGGATTCCATCGACCAGCCCCGCGTATCCCCAGTACAGCCCCGATTGGATGCTGCCCACCGTGGAATCCCCCACTACCTTGGACGGAGGCCGGATCTCCACACGCGGAAGGCGCGCGGCCCTCAGAAAGAGAGCTTCCGCAGAGATTCCTATGCCCGGAGCGATGACGCCTCCGAGGTATTCTCCCTGCGGCGAGATGGCGTCGAACGTGGTCGCAGTGCCAAAATCCACTACAACGGCCGGACCTCCGAATTGGGCGTAGGCCGCAACCGCATTGACAATGCGGTCGGCGCCTACATCCGCCGGCGGGTTGTAGCGGACCGTCATCCCCAGATCCATGGTCGCCTCGATGAAAAGCGGCCGAATGCCGAAGTAGCGCACGCCCATTTCTTCGAGTGCAGGCCGCGCAGGCGGCACGACCGAAGAAATCACAATCGCCGTTACGGTGCCGTTGGAGACTTCTCCCAGGCCGAATAGGGTCCGGATTAGGATCCCGTATTCGTCAGCCGTCCGCTCGCGCTCAGTAGTCAAGCGCCAATGATTCAGCAACTCCTCATTGGAGAAGATGCCCAACACCGTGTTGGTGTTCCCTACGTCCAATACCATGAGCATGCCAATGCCTCCGTTAAAGAGGGATCCTCCGCAGCTCCTCTTTTCGTCTGTAGTATGCCCCGGTCAAGTGGCTGTCAATCGGAAATTCCGCACACTAAAGGCAGTGGGCAGTGGGCGCCAAGAATACTGCCCACTGCCCACTGTCTATTCGATTGTCCGGGTAATCAATGGGGCATGGCCTTCGGGCGTGGGGATTACGGTAAAGTAGAGGCGGCCGAGGATCTCACCCTCTTGGGTTTCGACCTCCACCTTCCACTCTCCCGGCGGAAGCTCCGTCTTGCGTGAAAATCCCACGTAGCCGCTGTCGCGGCCGCCGGTGGTTTCGAGGCGAATGAGGTCCATCTGTGCCCAGTCCGTTCGCTCAGTGTACCGGCTCCAGCGGTGCTGCACGGGAACGCGGACGTCGCGCGGCGCGAAGATCGCGCTGTAACAGAAAACCGCCTCGCCCGGAGCCAAATAAAAAGGATCATCCCAGTCCTTCCAGAAGCGATACAAGGGAGTGGGCACGTGCTGCACTTGATACGCCCCGTCGATCCTTTCGACGCTGTGGAATATCCCGCCCGACTTCAGAGCGAGAGGGACAGGGGGAATGAGGTTGGCAAAGTAAAGGATATTCAGCATCACGTAAGTGGCGACAATACACAGGCGCGGGCGCGTCCGCTCCTCGCGGGGGTGCTCGGACTGCGCGAGGGCGAGAACCCACAGGCTGATGCCGAGGCTGATCCAGCCCGCAAACAGAAAGATGACAGTCGCGACGCGTGCCAGAACCACGGGCAGGAAATATGCAAGAAAGGAGAACAGGCAAAAGAAAAAGAGGGCGGCCAGCAGTTTCGGGTTTTCGAGCTGGTGCTCGAGAAACTCCTTCGCAACAAGAAGAAAGACCAGGAGCAGTATAAAGACGCTTGCCCGCGGCCACGACGCGATTTTGAAATAGGAGACGACGTAGCTCGATAGCAGGCCTCCTATCAGAAATTGCATGACCCATCGGAAATGCGGCGCCAATTTTTCCAGCAGGTCGGCCTGAATGGCTTCGGCCTGCGCGCGCAGGCAAATCACGATCATCGCAGCCAGGGCAACCAGATAACCTAGCAAGATCAGGTTGTCCGACATGCGGTCGACACGGGTCAGTGTGAGCGAATTGCAGACAAAACCTCCGATAAACATGACTACCGGCAGGAATTTTATGACCCTATCTGTGAAGCTGTGATCATCCATCTACAGATCTCGGCGGAGTCGCAGGCAAAAGAATCTCACCGCAGAGGCGCGGGACGTGAGAAAAAATCGTAGCGCCGGCGTCTCGCCGGCATATAAGTTCCTATTTTCCAACGGCCCCCTTGTGCCGGCTGGAAGCCGGCGCTACATTTGTTCTCACGACCGCGGAGAGCGCGGAGGTTCCGTCCCTGGGGGCGCACGCATCCTGCGTGCCGGGTGTTAGACACCAGGGCACGCTGGAAGCGTGCGCTCCCAGGAAGAACCCGGAAGAATCCTTTCCAGGCAGCGACGGATCTTCCGCCATAGTGGTACGAGTTACACGGAAACAAAAAAAGAGAAAGTTCGTGTAATTCGTGGCAAACATTTCTCCCGTCAATTTCTCCATCAGTGCTTGAAATGGCGGATCCCGGTAAAGACCATGGCCATGCCGCGCGCATCGGCGGCTTCGATGACCTCCGCATCGCGCACGGATCCGCCGGGCTGGATTACGGCGCGTACGCCGTAGCTTGCCGCGGCCAGGATTCCATCCGCGAAGGGAAAGAACGCGTCAGAGGCCATGGCGCATCCCTGAAGCGGAAGTATGGCCCGTTGCGCTCCCCACTTCACCGAATCCACACGACTCATTTGACCGGCGCCGATACCCAAAGTTCGTTGACCGTTGCTGAAGACTACGGCGTTGGACTTGACGTGTTTCACAACCCGCCAGCCGAACAGCAGCGCTTCCATTTCCTCGGCCGTTGGGGCGCGCTTGGTAACAGTCTTCAGCTCTTGCGGGCCTGTGGTGAACAGGTCTCTGTCCTGTATCAGGAATCCCCCGCTGATCTGGCGAAGCCTCATGGAACTGGTGTCCCGGGTTCCCATGCGCAGCAACCGGAGGTTCTTTTTCTGCGTGAGCGTTGCGAGCGCCTCATCGCTGAAAGCCGGGGCGAGAATCACTTCCACGAAAGTCGACGCCAGCTCGGTGGCGGTTGCCCCGTCTACCTCACCGTTCAAAGCAACGACGGATCCGAAGGCCGAAACCGGATCGCATTCACGCGCCTGAACGTAGGCGGCCTCGAGATCGCCGGATTGCGCCACGCCGCAGGGATTTGTGTGTTTGATCAGGGCCGCAGCGGGACGGTCGAATTCCAGAATCAGTTCCCAGGCCGCGTCGGCATCCAGGAGATTGTTGTAGCTGATCTCCTTGCCGTGCAGGACCTCCGCGCCCGCAACACCGCACGGCGCGCTCGCCGCGAGCCCGTACAGCGCGCCTCTCTGGTGCGGGTTTTCTCCGTAACGCAGGTCTCGAATCTTCTCCAACGACAGCGCCTCGAATGCGGGAAAACCCGCCGGTGCTTTTTGAATCCCCTCCGGAGACCAGGCGCGTTCCGAAAAATATGCCGCGATGGCGCTGTCGTAGCTGGCGGTACAGGCGAAGGCCTTTTGGGCCAGCATGAATCGCGTTGCGGCGCCGATCCGACCCTCGTTGCCTTTCAATTCTTCCTGAATGCGTCCGTAGTCGCGCGGGTCCGTGACTGCCGCGACAAACGCGTGGTTCTTGGCGGCGGACCGCACCATGCTCGGCCCTCCTATGTCGATCTGCTCCACGACCTCGTCGAAGGTCGATTCTGCTCGCGCCACCGCTTCGCGAAAAGGATAAAGCTTGACTACGACCATGTCGATCGGAGCAATTCCTTGCTCGCGTATCTGAACCTGGTGCGACGGCCTGCTCCGAATGGCCAGCAAGCCGCCATGAACTCTGGGGTGCAGAGTCTTCACGCGGCCGTCGAGGATTTCAGGGAAGCCGGTGTAATCGGATATCTCCTCGACCGCGATGCCGGCTGCCCGGAGATGCTTTGCGGTGCCGCCCGTGGACAGCAATTGCACGTTGAATTCCCGCAAGACACGGGCAAAGTCGGCCAGACCGGTTTTGTCGGAAACGCTCAAAAGGGCGCATCGAATGGGAACTAAATCCACGTTCATGGCAGACTGCTTCTCGCAAAGAAGCGACATATACTATACGAAGGCTCATTTGATGGAAAGAGAATTTGGCCACCTCAGGATTTCCGTAGCTCGACGCGTTCGAGAAGAATTCAAGCGCTTTGCTCACCACGCAGATACGGAGTACACGGAGATCCATGGAGAACCCTGATCCCTCCGTGAAATCTCCGTGCCCTCCGTGTCTCCGTGGTGAAACAGGATGAGAAGTGGCTTCGTCCACGGTGTAACGGAATAGCCTAAACGGTTAACCCGTAATCGCTTAGCGCGTTGTCAAGCTATTTTTCTGTTGACAAAACGAAATTGACTCGACTAGTCTGCTCATATCCGCGAAGAAAGAGGTCAGTACCACTAACTAAGCAACAAGTCGGCGCCTGTCTGATCAGACCCGGGCTTGTGCGCTAGATTTGTGCGTGAGCTTGCATGGACTTCAGGAGCAGAAGAGATGTCGAAAACAAACGGCACGGTGAAGTGGTTCAACAATACAAAGGGCTATGGTTTTATCTCGCAACCCTCGGGCGCCGACGTTTTCGTCCATTATAGCGCCATCAAGGAAAATGGATTTAAGACGCTGCGGGAAGGCGAGCGAGTGGAATTTGATTTGAAGATGGGGCCGCGCGGCCCTCAAGCTGAAAATGTGATCAGGTTGGAAGCTCAGCAGAGTTCTCACGGCAGGTGAACGTCTTCCGCACGCGCGGTAAACTTCACCGCGTCCTTTTCGAGCGCTAGATTGAACGCCACGGCGGAGCATCCGAATTTTTGCTGAAGGGACTTCGTCTGGGTTGAGATGAACTTCAGGAACTGGTCGTACGAGACCGGAGGATTCTGTCCCGGCTTCTTGTGCGTGATGTCTACCAGGGCCTGGTAGAGCGCGCGGACTTTGTCTTCTTCGCTCTCCGGATCATGAATGACTACCTTCGTCCCGGAAGAAACGGGGGAGGTCTGCGGTGAGGGGACTTCGTCGGAGGCACGCTCCGGCTCTAGCCTGGGTTCTTCTCCGAGCTCGCGCGCGGCCATCGTCCTCCGCCAGAGGTCGCGAAGCACGTAAAAGCGGGTGACAAGTGTGTTGTAGCGAAACCTTTCCGAATAGGTCATGTCGCCCGCATCCGACAGTCTTTTCACGATCTTCTCGACCCGCAGTCTGAGGTCGTCAGGCGGTCTCTTGCGGTGACCGTTAAAGTAAACCGTGTACTCCACTTTCAGGCGGCGGAGCCAATCGTCCAGGTTGGTCAGATCTTCGTCGTACGCGGGCAATGGTCCCTCTCAGGGTGCGGCGTGTGCAACCCAAAATCTTCCTCTTGGTGATTCTTCGCGCTTTGCTTCTTAGCGGCTTACCCTGCTTCACCACAAAGACGCAAAGAATTTTGTGATTTTTCCCCCCGGTTCCTCCGCAAACTGACGGATTACATGCCGCCGTGCTACGGGTCCGGAATTGACAGCCCTCCGATGGTGTGGTGAAATGCCGCAATGCGGCAGTCCACGCATCAGGCGCTGCTCCGTCAGATTCCGGCTGTCGATCAGGTGCTGCTGCGGCCGCTCATCGCAGCATGGGTCGAGCGAACCGGCCGTTCCTTGGTTGTCTCGGAAATCCAGGCCCTGCTCCAGGAAGTGCGCGATGGTATTCGTTCCGGAGACGAAACGTACGACAGGGCCGTCGGCATGGACAACCTCGAGCTAATACTTGACCAGAGACTGCGAGCGCGCCTGCGCCCACAACTCCTTCCGGTCATTAACGCCACCGGCGTCATCCTCCACACCAACCTCGGACGCGCCCCATTGTCCACCGGGGCACAGGAATCCTTATCGGCCGTTTCGGGTCATTACGCCAATTTAGAGTTCGACCTGGCGACGGGCGAGCGATCTTACAGGGACAAGCTTCTCGAGGGGCTTTTGGGTGAGATTCTGGGTTCCGAGGCGGCAACCGTTGTAAACAACAATGCCGCGGCGGTGTTCTTGATTCTCAACACACTGGCCTCCGGAAAGGAGGTGGTGGTATCACGCGGGGAGTTGATAGAGATCGGGGGGTCGTTCCGGATCCCGGATATTCTGGCCCGGAGCGGGGCTGTCCTTCGAGAAGTCGGCACCACGAACAAGACGCGCATCCAGGACTACGAAGCAGCCATCGGCCGCGACACGGCCCTGTTCCTGAGAGTCCATCCCAGCAATTACAGAATACGAGGGTTCACCGAACGTCCCGGACTGAGCGAGCTCCTGGATCTAGCCCACCGGCACGAGGTCCCTGTGGTCGAAGATATCGGAAGCGGCTTGCTGGCCGACCTGTCCCGATTCGGCATTACGGAAGAGCCGATAGCCCAGAAAAGCATTACGGCCGGCGTAGATCTGGTGTGTTTTAGCGGAGATAAACTTCTCGGGGGACCTCAGGCCGGAATCATCGCAGGCTCTCGCAAATGGATCGAGCCCATCCGCAAGAACCCGCTCATGCGGACCTATCGAGTAGAGAAGCTCATCTACGGCGCACTGGAGGGGACGCTGGCAGCCTACCGGGCCGGGCGAGCCCTGGAAGAGATTCCGGTTCTGATGATGATCTCGATTTCCCCCGAGGAACTGCAGCGTCGGAGCCGCAGATTTGTCCGGAGGCTCAAACCAAGACTTCCCGCGAGCTGCCGCATCGAGCTGTTCAAAGGCCATTCCGTCGTCGGCGGCGGCTCCTGTCCCGGGTCTGAGTTGCCCACCACGCTTCTGGCTCTGGAATCAGCGCGTTACCGGGCGCACGTGATTGAGGCGCGACTGCGCAGTCAAAGTCCCCCCGTCATTCTGCGTCTTGAAGAAGACCGCGCGCTCCTCGACCTGCGCACCGTCTTTCCGTCCCAGGAAGACCTGTTGCTGTCGGGCATCGCCCACGCCCTTGAGTGAGCATGACTCTTTGAATTGCGGATTGTGGATTGCGGATTGTCATAATCGAGGATTTCCATTAATTCCAAATCCGAAATCCGCAATCGCTAATCTGCAATCAAAGAGTTACCTTCGGGCCGATTTCTTGCCGAGGGTTCCGGCGCCGCTCGAAGCGGCAGCCTTCCTGCGCGCCCAGTACTCCTTCATCTTGAGGCTTTGCGCCTCCCGTGCCGCGGCGGTCATTCGCCGCCGCCTGCCCTGTGCCAGGCCATTGTCGGCGTCAGCTCTCCTACGCCCCGCCCGCAATCCGACGCGCAGCTTTCTTATCTCCTCGTCAATCGAGGCCTTGCGCGCCTCCAGTGCTTCAATCGCCAATTCGACCAACCTGTTTGCCATTGTGTATTCCTTGATGTCGGTTTATTAAATCCTCAGTAATATACCTGAATTCGTGCAATCTGCGGCAAGCAAAAACTTAGTTTTGGGTGCAATTAAACGTGGGAGTCAATCAGCGCGGGCGAAGAGACTGTGAGAAATTGCACTTCAAACCAATGACATCCAAGGGCAGTGATCGTTTTTCGTGAAATTCGTGAAATTCGTGGCGGCTTTTTTTGGCCATGAATTCCACGAATTAACACGAATTAAATTCTCCACAGCCCTGAGGAGTCCACGGCAGCGCGAAAATGACCGAAGAATTACCAAGCATTTCCGTCAGGGTCCATCTCATGGAACAGCCACAAGAGAGAAGGCCAGGCGATGGGTCTCGCGATCCGCGATATCCAGGCGAACCCGAACATTGGATCCAAGCTTGATGTGCTTCCGATTTCTTTCGCCTACAAAGCTATGGGTCTTTTCCTTGTAGAGGTAATTGTCGTCGATGAGCGTCGCGGCCGGGACGAAGCCTTCCACGTAATGCTCCAGCAGCTCCACGAAGAATCCTTGCCGGACGACTGAGAAGACAATGCCCTCAAATTCTTCGCCGACCTTGTCGGCCATGAACTGAACTTTCTTGATCCTTTCGATTTCCCGCTCGGCTTCATCCGCGTTGCGCTCGCGGCTGGAGGTGTGCAGCGCGATTTCCGGCATGCGCTGCCACATCCCCTCCTGCCATTCTTTGGAGGGCTTCTCGTTCAGGCACTCCTTCAGGAGGCGATGCACGACCAGATCCGGATAGCGCCGGATCGGCGAGGTGAAATGCGTGTATTCCTGAGTCGCAAGGCCGAAGTGCCCGACGTTCTTTTCGGAGTAACGCGCCTGCATGAAGGAACGGAGCATCAGGTAAGCGAGGAACTTCCCTTCAGGTTTCCCTTCAAGCTGCCTGCAGAACCGCTGAAAGTCCTCCGACCGGTAGCGACCGCCTCGCCCTTCAAGCCGGTATCCTAAAGCCAGGGCAAACTCGGCAAAATCATCGACCTTCGCGGTGTCGGGCTCCTCGTGGATCCGATAGAGGGCCGGTCCGCCGGAGGCTGCCAGGCGGCAGGCGACCGTCTCGTTGGCCAGAAGCATGAATTCTTCGATAATTCGGTGAGCGATGTTGCGCTCGGCCGCCACGACACTGATGACTTTCCCGCTCTCATCGAACTGAATTTCGGCTTCCGGAAGATCGAAGTCCACCGCGCCGCGCCGGTAACGCTTGTCCCACAGGATGCGGCAGAGCTCTTCCATCTCCTGGAACATCGGCGCCAGTTCGGCATAGCGCTTTATCTCCGCCGGGTCTCGCGCAACCAGAATTCTCGCGACGGAGGTGTAGGTCATCCGTTCCCGGCTGCGCAAGACCCCTTCCGTGAAGCGGCTGTGGAGGACATTGCCCCGGCTGTCTATCTCCATCAAAACGGAAAAGACCAGCCTGTCTTCCCGGGGCTTGAGGCTGCAGATTCCGCTTGAAAGCGCAGGCGGGAGCATCGGTATCGCTCTGTCCGGGAAGTACACGGAAGTGCCGCGAGCGTAAGCGTCCCTGTCCACGGCGGTGCCCTCGCGCACATAATGAGAGACGTCGGCGATGTGCACTGCGAGGAGATAATTGCCTGAAGCGAGCTTTGTAAGGCTGACGGCATCATCGAAGTCCCGAGCGGTCTCTCCGTCGATGGTGACCGCCAGTTCGGAGCGAAAGTCCTCCCGCCCCTCGATCTCGCTCTCGATAAGACGATCGGGAATGCCTTCGATCTCTTTTAGGGTTTCCGGGCTGAATTCGACCGGGAGACCGAACTTATGTTCCACGATCCTGTATTCGAGCCCGGGATCGTCGGGATACCCCAGTATCTCGACGATGCGCCCGGAAGGGGCCTGATATCTTCCGGGCGGAGCGGTCAGGGTCGCAACGACGATTTGCCCGTCTTTTGCTCCTTTGCATTGGTGAAAAGGAATCTGGACGTCGTGCAACATGCGGGAGTCCAGGGGCACGACGAAAGGGAAGCGCGGATGCGCGTAGTATCGCCCGACGATGGTAGGGAACTTGCGCTCCAGAACCCGCACGACGGTCCCCTCCAGCCGCTGCTCCGGCGGACCAGGGGGGGCCTGGCGCGGGCGCCCCCGAAACGGTGGGCGCCGCGGCTTGGCCTTGGTCGCCACCTTGATCAGAACCCGGTCCCCGTGCATGGCTTCGTCCATGTTCCGCACATGCACGAAAACATCCTGCTTGTACAGGCTCCGGTCGTCCGGGGCCACGAAGCCGTAACCGTCCCGGTGGCAGGACAACACGCCTGAAACCAGGGCTTCGCGGCTGGGGAGAGCGTAGCGCCCTCGTTTGATTCTGTGGATGACCTCCTGGGAATCCAACTCGTCCAGGTAATGCTGGAGGCTCCGCCGGTCTTCGCTGTCCAGATCCAGAAACCGCACGAGGTCGCGGAAAGTGAACGAAGCGGCTTTGTAGGACTGAATGAACCGAAGGACTTCTTGCTTCTGAGTCTGCGTTAACACGCGCAAAATGATAGCATGCACGAGCGTCTACGGAGAGGAGACTTGTGTTGCGGGGTGAGACCTGCGGAGCTGAGCGATCCCAACTCAGAATCTGCCCTATCCCAAACGCCTGGAGAAGCTCCCGCTCATGGGCTTTGCTTCTCAGCGCTGCGGCGATTGGGGTTCTGGCGCGCTGGATCGTACCCTCCGCCGCCGGCTCTCGATTACCCGCCTCCTGGTTGCCTCCTTGTTTCTTCAGACGGCTTACGGGAATACCTTGCCCATTCTGCGGTCTCACTACTGCGAGCGCATGGCTGGCGCGAGGCCAGATTGAGGCTGCCTGGAACAGCAATATGCTGAGCCCCATCGTGGGGCTTGCCTTTGTTGCATTAGTTATTTACGTCACAGGTTTGCGGCTGATCGCGGGGCGCGCCATTGTCTTCGAGATAAATTCGGGCCTGCGCCGTTGGCTCTGGGCGTTGGGAATCCTGCTCATTATTCTCTCCTGGGCCCGAAATATCGCCTTCACATAACAGCCGGTGCAGCTCCCCGTAGACCAACGGGACCAACTTCTCCAATGCCGATGGGTCTCCCTCACTCCAGGATCGGAGAAGTCGAGTGACTTCGCCCGCCGTGCTCACTGTCATAGGCAATTTCGAACGCCCGGGTCCACTTGGTGGACACAGAGTTTACGGATGGAATGGTATGTTAGCTCAGGCTGCTGAAAGCCATGCTCGTCCGGCAGATTATAACGGAACGGATGGTCGAGCTGCTACTGCCCTGGCGGCATCCGGGGCTTTACCAGGCATCCTCGGTGCGGACGACGCTCTGGTCGAAAGCCGATGGACTACAGAATTGAATAGGATTCAATGGGCGAGGTGCGCGTCCCAAAGGCCGCGCTCTGTGGAGCGCAGACGTAGCGCGCGGTCGAGAATTTTCCCGTTTCACACCTTTCCGCGCGCTTCACTTTGGGTCTCATCAAGGCCGCTCACTCCAGCGCTCCATGCAGCAACCGCCCTCAGCAACCCCCGCTTTCTTGCATTCCCAAGGTTAGGGCCCGTCAGGAAATAAGGTGTACATTTTGCTGCTGGCCCCCAGGCCCGCTGGCAAGGCGCGAGCGACGAGCATACCCGCTGCGGTATGTAAGGAGCGAGCAACGCAGCCAGGGGGCCTGCGGGCCGCAGCCCGGAGGGGCGCGGCGGCGGGCGGGCATCTGCGGCGTTGCCGTTCCTCGACGATGTCACTACATCGCCTGCGTCGCGGCGCCTTGCATCTGCCCGCCCGGCGCTCGCGCCAAAATGAACACCTTATTTCCTGACGGGCCCTTACCGGTTGAATTCTCCGCGGCAATCGCACTCCATCCCGCTCTATCCCCAGTCGGCCTGATGGAGCAAATTCCTATTGATTTTTTTTGATTTTGATTCAGTAGCGCACAGTGCGGTACGCTCTTAAGGCCTATCTTGCGCTGTCGGCGGCATCAATAAGGGAGGTATCGATAAATGGTAAGGCCACACTCCACGACAATCGGTTCACGGATCCTCATTCGCACCGTGGTGATCGCGGTCGTTGCGATCCTTTGCGGCT
>QHZE01000075.1:21715-23494 GCA_003225335.1 Acidobacteriota bacterium | reverse complement strand
AGGCCGAGCCGCACCATCGCGAAAGCGACCTCAGGCTGAAGCCCTACGATAACGGTTTTTGCTCCTCGCAACCGGACCAGTTGAGCCATGCCGCGGAGAGTGCGGACTGCAAAGGAATCCATCACATCCAGGGCCGTGACGTCCACGATCACGCCGCGCGAACGAAATCTTCCCACCCGCTCCGCGAGATCGTCCCTTAGCTGCGACAAATCCCTGTCGGCAAGCGCGGACTGAACGGTAGCAATCAGATAATTGCCCTGCTTGAGGATAGGAACAGTCATGACATGTCTCAAATGACGAGTGATGAACCCCTGCGCTCAGATCCGCGCGTCATTCACAATGCGTCATTCCAAAGACCGGCGCGGCTCTGCCGCTCGTCAACGAGTCATGTGCATAAATCGCGAGAGCAAAGTCAAGGGAAAAGAATGCGCCAGCACCAATTCACCACAAAGTTTCCCTGATCCTGCGCGCGCAATCGGAAGCTGAGAATTTAATTCGTGGTAATTCGTGGAGCCACGAATTCCACGACACGCAGAAGTCGCAAACCAAAAGAACGAACGAAACCACGGATGAACACAGAGGCAGCCGAGCCGCAACCAAACTATCTGGTTAGCGTCTTCTTTGCGTCCTTCGCGTCTTAGCGGTGCAAGCGCTGTCCGGAATTAACCGCGAAGACGCGAAGAGCGCAAAGAATCCGCGAAGAAAGCCGAGAGCTAGCCCTCGGAATCCGGTTTTCATTCGCAGTGGCGAGCCGCAGGATCATGGAAACCTTGTAGTGGATCGTAGTCGAAACGCGGGGACGGGCGCCGTTTTTTGCTCCCGCAACAAACCGTTTTTGCTTCTGTAACGAATGCTTGTCCCCTTTGGGGACACGGGGTGCCACTAATGAAACCCGGCGTTCCACTCGCTCATGGCCCTGGCGAACCCGAGCGGCTCCGCGCGCGCAGTTAAGTTCCGCTTCTTCTCGCATTTCTAAGACTCGAGATTTCTCAAGGAATGGGGTGGCATGGTGTTTGCATCGGCCTTTTTCGCGTCACGGAGACAATTTATGAAACAACCTATGCAGTGGAAAGTGGTCTTCCTCACGCTCTGCGCTCTCGTGTTCTCTGTTCCCGGGATTCACGCCGGGGACAAGCAGAAACCGATCGAGATCCAAAGCGCCCCCGGCTTCGACAGGGACTATCGGCTTGGACCGGAGGATCTCGTCGAAGTGTTTGTCTGGAAAGAGCCCGACCTCACGACCACAGTGGCGGTTCGTCCTGATGGAAGGATCTCGCTTCCGCTGACAAACGAGCTTCAAGCCAGCGGCCAGACCGTGACAGACCTTCAGGGTGAGATCACGAAGAGGCTGGCCCGGTTTATCGCCAACCCGGTCGTCAACGTCATGGTGAAAGAGGTGAAGAGTCCCAAGATCTCCGTGCTCGGCGAGGTGAAGAAACCGGATGTCTACAAGATGCTGCAAAAACTCAGTGTGCTCGACGCCATCGCGCTAGCCGGCGGCTTCACGGAGTTTGCCAAGCCCGAGAAGGTGGTCGTAATCCGGAACGGCTCTGGCGCAGTTCAGCGGATTCCCGTCAATGTCAAAAAGCTGCTCAAGGCCGGGCGCGGCGAACTGTTTCCCTTACAACCGTCCGATGTGGTTTATGTCCAGTAAGGTTTATGTCCGGTAAGAAGACAGATTCCTCAGGGGTCCTGGAAAAAAACGCCGTGCGCGGCTTCACGTTCGGAGAACCCTTGTCAAGACTAAGGGCTCGCGCAGAAATAAATTCCCATTTTGGC
>QHZE01000075.1:0-21698 GCA_003225335.1 Acidobacteriota bacterium | reverse complement strand
CGCGCCCCTTCGGGCTGCGGCCCGCAGGCCCGCTGGCTTCGTTGCTCGCTCCTCACATACCGCCCCGGGTATAGCTCGTCGCTCGCGCCTCGCCAGCGGGCCTGGGGGCCTGCAGCAAAATGTGAATTTATTTCTGCGCGACCCCTAAGGACTATCACCGGAAGACTGCTGCTGTTGCTCCTGTTCGGGCCTCTGCCGCTCGAAGCCCAGGATCTCAGTCGAGGGGGCTTTCACCTTACGGCTCCGCTGAGTCTGAGTTACGGCCGCGAAAGGAAGCTCCGCGTGGGCAGCAGGCTGATTGATGATTCCGTGTCTGTCCTCGCGCCTCCGGCCGTCTCACTCACCGGAAAATCGCTCCGCAACGATTTTTCGCTCGACTACAAACCGGACTTCGAGCTCTTCCTGCAGAATCGCGACCTCAACGCATGGAATCACGACGCGTCGTTGCGCTACAGCTACAAGCTGACGCGGCGCTCGACGCTGGAACTGGGAGATTACTTTCTGGAAACCCAGGATGCGTCCAGAAAGCTCGAGAACAGTTTCTTTCTCCTGCCTCGCGGACGATTCCAGGAGAACTCGGCCTATCTTGGCTTGGGTTACAAATTTAGCCCGCACACGACGTTGGACTTACGCCTGGACAACACGGTTACAAAGGTCCGGTTGCCGGAAGTGCCCCACGCGGATCTCCTGGACCAAATGAGCAGTTCCGGGTCGCTGTCGCTTTCGAAGGACGTCTCTCGTCGTCAACGCCTGACGGCACGTTATTCGTTCTCCAGGTTCAGGGCTCTGGCCAAACAGGAGGACCCCTCAGTCGCGCCCTCGTCGACGCCCCACCACAGCGGCAGTCTGGCCTACACCTATACCTTCGATCCCAATTTCTTTCTCGAGCTTTCCGGCGGCGCAATCCACGGAAGAACGACTTCCTACTCCGCCTCGGCGCGACTCGAACGAAGGATGCGCGGCTTTCGGGTCGCGGCGGGATATCAGCGTCAGCTGTCCGTTTTCGGCGGAATCAGACTGGGCGGCGGCGGGCTGGACGCCGCTCCGGGTTTTGCAACCGGGTTGCTGCCGAGCTCGCTCTCCGAGGCGGTCACGCTGACGTTCCGGGGGAATATCGGGAATCGGGTGGGAATCGAAGGCGGCGGCATGGGAGCAAGAACGCGCTCGGGAGACTCCTCCCCAGAGCTCAAAAGCCTGGCGGGCCATTTGCGCCTGGACTTCAAACTGACGGAGCGCCTGATTGCATTTTCAACCGTGGGTATCTACCGGCAGAACGTCACCGTACTGCTGAATGCCCCGCTCGAACGCACCCGGTACCTCGGCGGGGTCGAAATCCTCCTGTCCAAACCACGAGTCCGCGAGGATTCCCCCCGGAATACCAGCGAAGAAACAGGAGGGAATCCCTAACTCGCCATGAACCAGGAGGTCTTGATCAACATGCGGTCTCGATCAATAAAGGAGCACAGAAACAGATGCAACTGACCGAAGTCGCAAAAGGAGCATCCATTCTTGCCATTCTCGATGCCGCAAGACGCCGCAAGTTCTATGTCATCGTCCCGGCGCTTGTGCTGACAGTTTGTGTGGGCGCGTTTGCGTCTCGCTTGCCCAATAGCTATCGCGCGCAGGCTTTGCTGGCGGTAGAACGGCCTCCTGCATCCGACTTGCTGAAAATGGGGGGCACGCCGGGTCCGCCTGGCATCCAGGAGCAGTTGCGCGTAATCCGCGAGACTCTGTTTGCCCGGCCCCTGCTGCAAGAGGTCCTCAAAGAATTCACGCTCTACGGCCCTGCTACCGATCCCGACTGGGCCACAGAGGACATGAAGAAAAGGATACGAATCCAGGTGGAGGGTACGGATGCCTTCTATATCGGGTTCGAAGACGGGGACCGGCAGGCGGTGGCAGAGGTGGCGAACCGGCTCGCGGAGTTGTTCGTAAAAAGCACTTCCGCGTCCCAGGAGCAAAATGTCGAGGAAGCAGCCGGACTTCTCGACCAGGAGCTCGCACGCCTCCGGGACAAGCTGGCCGATGAAGACGAAGAAATCAAGGAATACAAGCAGAAGGTGGGAGAGGAGCTGCCCGAGCATCTCGGTACGAACTTGAAGCTGGTAGAAGCCCTGGAGATGCGGCTGCAGGCCAAGAGAGACAGCATCGGAGAGAACCAGGCGCGGCGCGCGCAGGTGCTCGAGGAAATGAAAGGCCTGCAAAAAGAGCCGGCGCAGGAGATCCAGAGGGAACTTCCCGTCGAAGAACCGACGGCCGAACAGAAGGCTCTGGATGAAAAGCGGCTCAAGCTCAAAGAGCTGGAGGCCAAGTACACGGAGCAATATCCGGAAATACCACGACTCCGCAAGGAGATCGCCGACCTCGAGCAAGCCGTCGCCGCCGGTCCCCGAAGGAAGAGCCGCAGCGATGCCACGGCCGCGACGTCGAGGCGCTACCCGGGACCAGACGCTTCCATGCGCTATCTGGCACTGAAGGGCGAGCTGGAAGGGATAGACCAGCGACTGAGGAGTTATGCGCCGGAGGAAAAGGCGCTTCAGGCCGAGATTGCAAGCTTGCGGCAACGAGTTGCGTCCGCTCCCAAGCACGAACGCGCGCTGGCGGAGATGACGCGCGAGCAGGCGCTCACGCGCTCGCAGTATCAGGGTCTGCTTGAAAAACAAAACGAAATGAAGATGGCGGAACGTCTGCGCCAGAAAGGCCAGAGTCTGGTCTTCAAGGTTGTGGAGCCTGCCAGCGTTCCCAGCGCCCCCTCTTCTCCGAAACGCGAGCGGATTCTTCTCCTCGGGTTCGTCGGCAGCCTCGGCCTCGGAGTGGTTTTGGCCTTTCTTGTGGAACAGTTGGACACGTCTTTCGATAGCGCCGACGACTTCAAGACCTTCACAAACCTTCCGCTCCTGGCCGTAATTCCATCTGTGCGGTCAAAGTCACGGTCCGGGAGAAAACTGCCGGAAGGAGGCAAAGGGGACCCGCACCTGCCGCAGCCCAATCTGCGCCATCTCCAGAAGAACCGCGTGGTGACGGTGACGGACCCCGGCGCCATTGCCTCGGAGCAATACAGCATTCTGGCCATGAAGCTGAGGTGGCACCTCGGCGAAGCTCCGTCGCGAGTGCTCACAGTCACCAGTGCCTCGGGAGGCGAAGGGAAGACTCTTACGGCCGTCAACCTGAGCTTTGCTCTCGCCGAGTCCGGCCTCGGCAAGGTGCTCCTGCTCGACGCCGATCTGCGCAAACCGCGCACCCACGAGTATCTCGGCATCGAGCCGCGTCCCGCCCTGAGCAACCTGCTGCAGGATCCTGAGAGGGACATATACAGAGAAGCGGTCAGGTTGAAAGATCTTTTCGTCATACCCGGCGGCTCGGACTTCGAGAATCCCGTGGGTGTCTTGGGATCGGAAAGAATGCGCCGGCTTGTGGAACGCCTGCGCCTCGAATTCCGGTTTATCGTGCTCGACGCCCCCCCAATCCTGCCGATAGCCGACCCACAGGTTCTCGCAGGCTATGCCGACGGAGTGCTTCTCGTGGTGCGCGCGCGACGCACGCGGCGCGAGCTTTTTAAACATGCGATCGAGAGCTTCCGGGCTACAAACGTCCTCGGAGTCGTGCTGAACGGCGCGGACTACGCTGGATCCAGGTACGCTCGGGCCTACGAGTACTACCGGCGGACCTATTACAAGCAGAACATCCGGACAGGAACTTAGATACTGTCCGCCTACAGTTTCTCACGACGGAGCTCGCGTCGCGGCAGAGCCACCAAGTTATGAGTGAAGCCACAGATGAACGCGGATAAACACAGATAAACACGGAACTGTGTTGATTCTGTATTACTGAGGCGAAATCCTTCGCAAGAAACAGGCAAGGATTTTTCGGACCAATGACCAATGACAAATGGCAAATGAACAATGACAAATAGAAGTCAGAAGTGCGGACAACGAACTGCGATTTGTCATTTTTCATTGGTCATTTGCCAAATCTCTCTCTGCGGGCTCTGTGGTCGTGAGAAAAAATGTATCGTCGGCTTCCAGTCGGCAAAGGTCGTGTTGACCCAAAAGGAGTTGTCGAGGCTCAGATGCCGGCGAGACGCCGGCGCGACGATTTTTTCTCACGACCTGTGCCTCTGCGGTGAGATTTTCATCGGTGGTTTCAGTTTACGCGGACGAAAAGGGCCCCTCCCGGGCACGACACTGGTTGCGCTTCTGCCGCACCGCGAATCTGTAGTGAATCCTTTGGGGTTGGAGTCATGCTAAAGGTGTGGCCTTACTGGATAGTTCGACCGAAAGCGGTTTTCATCGCCGCGGAAGGCGCGTTGATGGGTGTCCTCCTCCTTTACGCCGCCTGGATGGCGGAATCCCATTCCGCTCCCCGCGCCGCTGCGGGAGTCCTGGGTCTGGTGGTGGCCCTTCTGGCCTGCCAGGTGACGTTCTATTTCAACAAGCCGGGTGTCCTGATACTGGACTCAAACCCACAGCGGTTCCTGGTCAAGACACTGCAGTCCGTTGCGGCCGGTCTCGTCCTGACGATGCTCCTGTCGTGGATCTTCCCGGGCCTTTTCCATGGCTACGGCCAGGCTCTTGGCGCCGCTGTGCTGGCGATTTCGTCGCGGGTCGCCCTGAGGCCGCTGGTGCGAATGCTGGTCAAGCACAAGAAGATCGTGGAAGGGGTCCTCATTCTGGGCCGGGAAGACCTGGCGAGCAAGCTGTATCAGGATCTGATCAACGGAGACGGACACTTTGAGTTCAAGGGTGTCTTTGCCGGTCTTGCGGCCGAAGAAGGCCCCGGCATGGCGCTCGATTATCGCGGATTGAAGGAGCTTGTCCTTCGCGGCAGCATCTCGCGAATTATCCTGGTGGAACCGGACCCGATACGGCGCGAGGCTCTCGCCACGACCCTTCTGGGTTGCAAGCTCTGCGGCGTCAAAATAGAAGAGGCCGTCGATTTCCACGAGAAGCTCAAGCGCCACATATGGCTGGAAGCTCTGCACTGGGAATGGCTGATCTACTCCGACGGTTTCAAGGTGTCCCGGCTCTATATCCGGCTCAAACGGATCGTCGACATCGCCTGCGCTCTTCTGTTGATTGCGCTGACGGCGCCGCTGATGGCGCTGATCGCCATCGCCATCAAGCTGAATTCGCGCGGGCCCGTGTTGTTCAGGCAGGAGCGGGTCGGTCTCGACGCGCGGGTTTTTGTGCTCAACAAGTTCCGCTCGATGCGCCACGACGCCGAGGCGGAGACCGGGCCGACGTGGGCTAAAGAGCAGGACAGCCGGATCACAGCCGTGGGCCGGACTCTGCGGAAGTTCAGACTCGACGAACTGCCCCAGGCATTCAACGTCCTGCGCGGAGAGATGAGCTTCATCGGGCCTCGCCCCGAGCGGCCCTGCTTCGTCGAGATGCTTCGCAAAGAAATTCCCTACTACGACCTCCGCCACTACGTAAAACCCGGAGTCACCGGCTGGGCGCAAGTGATGTACTCGTATGGAGCGTCTATCGAGGATGCGTACAAAAAGATGCAATACGATCTCTATTACGTAAAACACCTGTCGCTTTGGATGGACATTCTGATTCTCTTCAAAACCGCAAGGGTCGTTCTTTTCGGCCACGGGCGGTAGACGGGATCACGGGATTTTTTGGACAGGATAGCAGGATGAATCTCCCAGACAGGATAACAGGAAGCGCAGGCATCCTGTTCACCGCAAAGACACGAAGACGCGAAGAATCGCAAAGGATTTCTTCGCGTCTTCGTGTCTTCGCGGCGAGATTTTTTTTGGTTGCGGCCGGGCTGCTCTGTGTTCATCTGTGGTTTCATTGTGCGCGGAGGGGGCACGCAGGATGCGTGCGCTCCCAGGATAAGTGAGGGACTGCAGGCTATGAGGAAAATACTGGGAATGGGAGGAGGCACTGGATTGCCGGTTCTGCTGGCCGGGCTGAAGGAGTTCGCACAGGACCCGGACGGCCCGTCACCCCCCACAGGAGTCAGCATCTCGGCGATCGTCAGCACGTCCGACGATGGCGGCTCCAGCGGGAGGCTGAGCCGGACTTTCGGCATTCCTGCGGTCGGCGACCTGCGCAATTGCCTCGCGGCGCTGGCCCCCAACTCGTTCGAGCTCCCCGAACTTTTTCAGCATCGGTTCTCCGCCGGCGCCGGTCTTCAAGGACACTCGCTCGGCAACCTGATCGTTACCGCCCTGTGCGAGAAATACGGGAGCCTGGGCCTGGCCATCCAGACGGCCGCCCGGTTGCTTCGGTCGCACGGGTGCATCCTGCCCGCAACGGAAGTGCAGACGACGCTGTGCGCCGAGTTTGAAGACGGGAGTGTCATGCGGGGCGAGTCGCAAGTCGCGTCCGCGGGCAAGAGGATCCGGAGCGTATGGCTCGAGCCAGAATATCCTCCCCCGTTTCCGGGCGTGCTCGAGGTCATCGCAAATGCCGACGTCATCGTCTTAGGCCCGGGGAGCCTCTATACCAGCATCATACCGAGCCTGCTCGTGGAAGACGTGATCCAGGCAATCCGGTGCTCCCCGGCCTTGAAAATCTTCATCTGCAACCTGACGACGCAGCCGGGTGAGACCGAGGCCTTTACCGCGTCCGACCACCTGCGCGTGCTTCAATCGCACATCGGGCAACGGGTCATTGATATCTGCGTCATGAGCTCCGATCCGGTCCCGCAGATCGCAGGTTCCGAGACACGGGTGAAACCCGTGCGCAACGACCCGCAGGAAATCGCGCGCATGGGAGTTGTGCCGATACAGGCCGGACTCCTTGCGAGGGAAGGGCCCTGGGTCCGGCATGATCCGAAAAAGCTGGCCCATCTGATTTTGTCGATAGCCGACGCTCTGCCCCGGCCCGGCGCCGTGTACGACGAAGGTGGGCTGGTGGCCTGAAGGAGGTGTGTTCCATGTGTGACATTGTCGGCTGCGGCGTGGACAAGCCGCGCAACCTGGCAAAAAGCGTGACGGTCGAATAGGAATTGGAGGTGCAAACGCATTCTTGGTAATTCTTCGCGACTTTGCGGCTTAGCGGTGAGTGCGGCGCCCCACTGCTTTTCACCGCGAAGACGCGAAGGCGCAAAGAATCGCAGAGACGTTTCTCAACTGACGGAAGACGATAGAAATGCTGGGACCGAGGATCGCGGAAGCGATATTTTGGATTTCGTTTTCCCTCGTTTCCTACGTCTACCTCGGCTACCCGCTTTTGCTGCTCGTCTGGAGCTTTCTGGTGCGGGACGCCGGGGTCAAGCGGTATTCGGAGCCGACGGTGAGCCTGGTGATTGCAGCTTACAACGAGCGGGAGAATATTGTGAGCAAGATGGACAACTGCCTGGAGCTGGATTATCCGCGAGAAAAACTCCAGGTCATACTTTCCCTCGACGGCCCCACGGACGGCACCGACGCTCTTGCCTGGAAGTACGCTTCCTGCGGAATAGAAATCGTTTGGTCCCCTGTGCGCAGAGGAAAGGCGGCCGCATTGAATGCCGCCGTCGCGGAGGCTCGAGGGGAAATAATCGTTTTTGCCGATGCCCGTCAGCGGCTGGACCGCAGCGCCTTGCGGGAGCTGGTTGCGAATTTTCATGACCCTTCCGTGGGCGGCGTCAGCGGCGAGCTCATCCTATGCGACGGAACGGGGGAAGAAGCCGCCTGCGGCGTAGGCCTCTACTGGAGGTATGAGAAGCTGATTCGCTCGCGGGAAAGCCGGATCCATTCTCTGCTTGGGGCCACAGGCGCCCTTTACGCGATTCGGCGGAAGCTTTTCGAGCCTCTGCCCCAGGACACGATCCTGGACGACATGATGATTCCCCTGCGCATCGTGCTCGGCGGAAAACGCGTCATTTTCGACCCGGCAGCCCGTGCCTACGACAAGGTCGCTCCGTCCCCCGAGGTCGAGTACAGGAGAAAAGTTCGGACCTTGATGGGAAACTATCAGCTTGTCGCCAGAATGCCTGAACTGCTTCTTCCGTCGAGAAACCCCGTTTGCTTTCAGTTCCTTTCGCACAAGGTCGGCCGCCTGCTGGTGCCGTACTTCCTGATGGCGCTCTTTGTGTCGAACCTCTTCCTGTTGCGCGGCATCTATCTGGGCTCTCTCGTGCTGCAGACGGCCTGGTATCTCTCCGCCCTCGCCGGATACGCGATTTCGCGCCGGTCGCCTGAAGATCATGCGCCGAAGTCTCAGGCGGGCAGCGGCAAGGAGGCGGCATGAGGACGATTTTGCTTACGGCGTATACCTTCGTTCTGATGAACTGGGCTGCCGTGGCCGGGCTGTACCATTTCGCGCGCGGAAGCGAGAACCTTTGGATTAAGGCTACGCGGTGAGCAAGAGCATGAACGAAACCACAGATGAACACGGCTTTGGAGTGCGGCAGCTTGCTGCCGCCTTTGTTCGCGCGGAGTTGCTCCAACTCGGTCAAGGCGCAAGCAAGCTTGCGGCGCAAGCAAGCTTGTGCACTCCAAAGAAGAGGCCCGAGCCGTGAGTTATGAATCTTCGTCCGGCAGGTGAGTCAACAATGAAACAGCCAACCGCAACTCTCCTTGTCAGAGATTTGCCCCCGCCGGCCACCGGCTTCACGGTGGAGGTTATTTCCGACTACCGGGCTTTCCTCGGCCTGGAGTCAAGTTGGAACGATCTTGTGCACAGGGCCGGAATCGATCACCCCTTTCTCACCCATGAATGGGTCCGAACCTGGTGGCAGTGTTTCGGCTCAGGCAAGACGCTGCACATTATTACGGTGCAGCGCGGGGGCGAGCTGGTCGCCATCGCGCCCATGATGCTAAGCAAGGAGCGCATTTACGGGCTGAATGTCCGTCTCCTGGAATTCATATACAACAAATATACAGAGCGCTTTGATTTCATCGTGGCGCGCGACGCGCCGGAATCCTACCGCCAGATCTGGAGCTCGGTCGTCAGGCAGAGACACTTGTGGGACGCCATCAGGCTCTGTCAACTTCCTCCGGGCTCCAGGACTCTGGAGGAGATCCCAAAGCTGGCATCGGAGGATGGGTTCCTCACCGGGCTGTGGCATTCCGGCGACGTTCCCTATTTGAGATTGGCCGGCTCCTGGGACAGCTACTTCCAGTCGCTCCGCTCCAAGCGACGGTCCAACCTCCGGAGGCGACTCAAGGGGTTGAACGGTGTCGGGCTGGTGGCTCACGAGGTCGTGCGTTCCGGCGGTCAATTGCAAACAGCCCTGGAAGACGGGCTGCGCATCGAAGCAGCGTCCTGGAAGGGGGACGAGGGCACGGCGATACGCTGCAGTCCCGAGGTGCGTGAATTTTACAAGCGAATGGCGGAAATTGCGGCGCACCGGGGATGGCTGCTGCTGGATTTCCTGACACTCAACGGCCGCAGGATTGCCTTCGATTATTGCCTCTGCTTTGGCGGCAAGCAATACCTGCTGAAAACGTCGTACGACCCCTTGTTCGCACAGTATTCCCCGTATCACCTGCTGTTCTCCATGGTGTTGCAGAGGGCCTTCGAGGCCGGTCTGGAGGAATTTGACTTCCTTGGGGTCAACGATGACTGGAAGCTGGAATGGACCCGTGAGACCAGGCCTCATCAGTGGTTGTATGTGTTTCCCCATGGATTTCGCGCCCACCTGATTTACGGGATAAAGTTCCGGATATTGCCCAGGCTCAAGGAACTGAGGATCGAGGGTCGAAAATCGAAGACCGAAGAAACAGAGGATAGAGGATGAGAGATTTGTCTCCGACACCGCAGCTGGTCAACAGCGCAACCGATCGAAGACGGAGAGTAGAGGATAGAGGATCGTCCATCCTCGATCCTGCCCGCTCGCCCCGCGGAAGGGATCGAAGGTATTACGTTTCGGCCTGGCCGGGCTTGAAGCCGGAGCACCTCCTCGCGAGGGCGGACATTGCCGTACCCTTTCCCTTCAATGCTGTCAGGCGCAGCTATTTCTACGTGGCGCGCAACGCGATTTACCACCTCTTTCGCGCCCTCCGGCTGGCCAGAAATGAGACCGTTCTGGTTCCCGACTACCACAGCGGCAACGAGGTCGGCGCCATTCGCGCCGCCGGAGCTTCGATCCGCTTCTACAGGATCACGCGAAGCCTGCAGCCCGACCTGGAGGAACTGGAACGGCTGTGCAGCTCCGGCGCGCGAGTTCTCTACCTGATTCACTTCCTCGGGTGGCCGCAGCCCCTCGAAGAGGCCATGGCGCTGGCCCGAGACCGGAACATGATCGTAGTTGAGGACTGCGCTCTCTCGCTGCTCAGCCAACCAGAGGGCCGGCCGCTCGGATCGGCCGGCGATTACGCGGTCTATTGTCTTTACAAAACTCTCCCGGTGCCGAACGGAGGGCTTCTCGTACAGAACCGGGACCCGCTGCGAGAGCTCGACCGTCTGCGGTTGCGGCCCGGCGGCAGGGTCTCCGTCTGCGGGAGAGTCGTAGAGTTGATGGTCGAGTGGATCCGAAGCCGCCACTACGGCGTTGGAACCGCGTTGTCTCTTCTGAAGAGGTCGGCCGGCCGATTCCTTACCGCGGCACAGGTAAGCAGAACCCCGGTGGGAGATATCGGGTTTGACATCGGCCGCGTAAACATCGGCATGTCCCCTTTGTGTCACCGCTTGCTGAAGAATTTCGATTACGAGTGGATTGTCAAGCGTCGAAGGGAGAATTTTCAGCTCATGCTTCGGAAGCTTTCAGGCAGGGCAAGCCTGCTGCTCGAGGAGTTTCCGGAGGGAGTGTGCCCGCTGTTTTTCCCGATTCTGGTTCCCCGCAAGCGCGAGGCGGCCCAGGCTCTGGAGGAGCGCGGCATCAACGTGGTCCAGTTCTGGAATCACGGGGACCGGGAAGCGGCGCGTCTTCACTCCCCTCACACGCGCTTTCTGCGCGACCATGTGCTGGAGTTGCCGATCCACCAGGATGTGACGCCGGAGCAGGCCGAATACGTGGCAGACCAGGTTTTGAAACTGAATCTCCATGTTTGGAGATCGTAGTTTTGGGAGAATTTTTCATCCGGGAAAATTGAAGCCACAGATGAACACAGATAAACACAGATCTGTACTACCAAGGCGAAAATCCCTCCCTAACTGCGAAGGATTTCCCGCCGTTTGTTTCACCGCAGAGACGCGGAGTTCGCAGAGAAGTCTGTTTCGCGCTTTCTTTCTCTGCGTCTCTGCGATAGACAAGAGTGGTTGCGGCTCTCCCCATCTGTGTTTATCGGTGTTCATCCGTGGTTTGACGCTGAGGTTTCTATGAGAGCTGCGGTATTGCAAAAAGACAGTCCCGTCACGATCGAAGTCGTCGAGCAGGCGGCGCGGTTCCGGGATCTCCGCCAGGAGTGGAACGCGCTGCTGCAAGCTTCTGCGTCCGATTGCCTGTTTCTGACCTGGGAGTGGCTCTACACCTGGTGGCAGCGTCTGTCGGGAAAAAACAGCCTGTTTCTGCTCCTGGTACGTTTCGGGGAAGAACTGGTGGCGATAGCTCCGATGATGATAAGACCTCGCCAGCTGACGCGACTGCTGCCGTTCCAGACCCTGGAGTTTCTGGGCACGGGCAGCGCCGGATCGGATTACCTGGATCTGATAATCCGGCGGGGCATGGAAGAGCCGGTTCTGAGCGCCCTGTCCGAACATCTGTGCGGCAAAAAACTCATCGCCAAGCTGGCGCAACTGAAGAAAGGCTCCAGCAAGGCCGCGCAGGTCGCCCTGATGCTCAAAGAACGGGGCTGGAGCCATGCGCACTACATAACCAATGTGTGTCCCTTTGTCGATCTGTCCGGGCACACTTGGACGTCCTACCTTGGCACGCTGGGTCCTGCGCACCGTTACAATTATCAAAGGAGGCTCAGGCAATTACGAAAAAGCTTCGAGGTGCGCTTCGAGCGCGCCGAATCGGAGCGAGAGGGCCAGCAGGCCCTGGAAGTGTTGGTTGCTCTCCATCACCGGCGCTGGCGCCCCCGCGGCGGCTCCGATGCTCTCCACACGGAAAACCTGATCGCCTTCCACAGGGAATTCACCCGGACAGCGCTGGAGCGCGGCTGGCTGCGGCTGTTTACCCTGTGGCTGGGAGAAAAACCTGCGGCGTCCCTCTATGGCTTCAGATACGGCCGAACCTTCTATTTTTATCAGTCCGGTTTTGATCCTGCCTATGCCAAGAACAGCGTGGGTCTCGTGACGATGGGACTCAGCATAGAAAGCGCTCTCGAGGAGGGAGCCGAAGAGTACGACCTGCTTCACGGCGACGAAGAATACAAGTTTCTCTGGGCGCGCCAGGAGCGCCAGCTCGAACGTCTGGAGATTTTTCCGCCGTGTGTGAGCGGCCTCCTCTACAAACAAGCCGTGGGATTCGGGCGCGCCGCAAAGAGATGGTTCGGCGGCAATTATCGAATCCCCGTGCGAGAACACTCATAGAAGGAGCGGGAGAAAAGAAGATGCTGCGTCAATGGGTCAAATCCGGCGCCGCCCACGCCTTGTGTTGGTCGGGAACCGGCAAATGGATCGGCTCTCTCGCCGGTCGCAGGAACCTGCCCGTGGTGCTCGGTTACCACAACGTGGTGGAACGCCTCCCTGATACTGCCCGGACCTCGATCCCGGCGATGCTCATCACCCGCGCGATGCTCGAACGCCACCTCGACTGGCTCGGTAAACGGTACCAGTTTGTCTCCCTCGACGAGCTGGGAGACATGCTGCAGACCGGTGCGAGCCGCACGAAGCCGGTGGCGGCAGTCACCTTTGACGACGGCTACAGAGATTTTTACGATCACGCTTTCCCTCTGCTCAGACGAAAAGGGGTCCCGGCTGCGGTCTTCGTGGTCACCGGCCTCATCGGCACAGGCCGCAAGCAGGTCCACGACCGTCTCTACCTCGCGCTGGCGGCGGCCTTTTTGTCCCACGGCCGGAGCCCGAGAGACGTAGCCCGCGCGCTCGGCCGGCTCGGGATTCAAGCCCCTGAGATTCCCCCGCATCGGTTGAAGCACGCTGCCGGCATGCCCTTCGCTCTCACGCGCGCCTTGCTCGAGACCTTGCCTCAGGCCCAAATCCTCCGCGTAGTGGAAGAGCTCGAATCGGAGTTGGACCTCGAACAAAGCGTGGAGGCCGCGCCGGAGGCGCTCACCTGGGAGATGGTGGCGGAAATACGCGGCGCCGGGATGACCATCGCGTCTCACACCCGAACGCACGCGTTCCTGACCAACGAGAAGCGCCAGCGGGTGCTCGAGGAGGTCGTCGAATCCCGGCGCGAACTGGAGAAAAGGCTCGGGACAACCGTCAAACACTTCGCATATCCTGACGGGCGCTTTGATGACGTCACGGTGCCGGCGGTAGCGGAGGCAGGCTATCGCTTCGCTTATACGACCTGCCTGCACCGCGATCTTTCTCACCCTCTGTTGACGATCCCGCGCAAGGTGCTTTGGCAGAATTCTTGCCTGGACGCAAACGGACGCTTTTCCCCCGCCATCATGAGCTGCCAGGTCAACCGGACCTTTGATCTCATAGCCGGAGGTTGCGAGACGAGGCACTCCTCTGCGTTGGATGGCGGCGCCCACACTGCGAAAGGCTCATTTCAGGTGACGGTGCCATGAGCGATCTGAGGATAGTGAACGTCGTGGGTTGCCGGCCGAACTTTGTCAAGCTGGCCCCGCTGATTGTCGAGATGAAAAAGCACCGCGAGATCCGGCCCCTGGTGGTGTACACCGGGCAGCACTACGACGGCGCCATGTCGGACGTGTTCTTTCGCGACCTGGACCTTCCCGAGCCAGACCTCTACCTCAACGTGGGATCCGGATCCCAGATCACACAACTGTCCTCGATCGCACAGAGCTTCGAGGAAGCCTTGCGGGATCTCCGGCCTGACCTGGTGGTGGTAGTCGGCGACGTCACGTCGACGCTCGCCTGTAGCCTGGCGTCGATCAAGCTTGGTTTCCCGGTCGCGCATGTCGAGGCCGGGCTGCGCAGCTTCGATCGCGAGATGCCGGAAGAGATCAACCGCGTGTTAACGGATGCGATTTCCGACCTCCTGTTCGCCACGGAGAAGGGCGCGGTCGAAAACCTCGAGCGCGAAGGCCGCCCGCGCGAGCGGATTTTCCTGGTCGGGAACGTCATGATAGACACGCTCAGAATGAGCGCCGGCAACGTGGGCCGCTCCGCGATCGTCGGCCGCCTGGGCCTCGCTCCAAAGAGCTACGCCGTCCTGACGCTGCACCGGCCGTCCAACGTGGATGACCGCGCGGCCCTGACACACCTGGCCGGGGCTCTGGGGGAATAGTCGATCCACTGGGCTATGTCGATTTCATCAGGCTTGTCCGCGACTCCCTGTTTGTCCTGACCGACTCGGGGGGTGTGCAGGAGGAATCGACGGCCCTGGGGATCCCCTGCCTGACCCTGCGCGAAAACACAGAGCGCCCTGTCACAGTGACCGAAGGGACAAACCGGCTTGTGGGGAAGAACCGGGAGAGAATTCTGTCCGAAGGGCTGAGAATCATCGGCGGCGAAAGGCCGCCGGGTCGAATACCCGAATACTGGGATGGGTTTGCCGCGCAGAGAATAGTCCAGGCGCTTCTAGCCAACAAAAAGGAGATCAAAAACTTCTACCGATCCGTCAGGGAGAGAGAGTTATGCCAGAAAGCAGCGAGCCGCGCCTAGCGCTGTTTGGAGCGAGGCTCTACACAACGGCGGAAATCCAATTTGCCGAGCCGAAGCCAGTCCGCCCAACGGGTTCGTATTCACTGCTTCTCGTCTTCCTGTGCCTGCTCTACACGAACCTGACGCTGCTGGTCCCCTCCCTCGACGACGTTCGTCCCGTCCAGCTCGTCGGGATGTGCGCCCTCCTGCTGCTCTTTGTCGAATTGACGCTCTCCAGGCGCGGGATCTACATGCTCTGGCCGGAAAGTCACCTGTTCCTCGCATTTCTGGGCGCCGCCGTCCTGTCGTGTTTCACGGCTCTCTGGATGCGCCTGGCAGTGATATCCGCCGCAGACCTGGCGAAGATGGCAGCCATTTACTTTGTGATGGTCAATTCCATCGACACGGAAACCCGTCTGCGCGGGGTCATATGGACGATGATCCTGGGCGGCCTGGCCCCGGCTGTGGGAACGATTCGGAATCACCTGAACGGTGTTCTGATCGAAGGCACGAGGGCGGCCTGGATCGGGATCTTCGGAAATCCCAACGAGGTGGCTTACGCTCTCGTGGTCTTGGTTCCTCTGGTCTTTCTGTTAGGCACGACGAGCAGCCGCCGGCTCCGTCTCCTCGCGTGGGCGGTGCTTCCGGTGTTCGCCACGGCAATCTATCTCAGCTTTTCGCGCGGCGGGCTGATAGGGCTCGCGGCGGTCCTGGTCCTGATAGGCTTGCGCCAGCGCTCGCGATTCCTGTCAATCTTCGTCTGGGTCCTGCTGATCGGGGGCGTTTTCCTGACCGCTCATTTCTGGTCCCGCGAAGAAGGCTTCACAGGTGTGAGCCAGGATCTGACCTTTCAGCAAAGAATCGCGACAATACAGGCCGGCCTGCAGATGTTTCTCGATTACCCGCTGCTGGGAGTCGGCATCGGGTGCTCGGTCGTTGGCTGGCCGCTCTACGCCCCCGAAAATCTTTACACCCGGGGATCGCTCGTGAATCACAACACCTTTGTTCAGGCTCTGAGCGAAACGGGGGTCCTGGGGTTCATCCCGTTCGCTCTGCTCCTCATCTCATCCCTGAACCACACGCGAAAGATGGCGCGCACCTGCGCGGAGATGGGCAAAGAGCCAAGTGTCCGTCTTGCCACGGCGCTGGAAATCTCCCTGTTGGGATTCCTGGTTTGCGGCATGTCCGGCGGATATTTGCTCACCTGGTTTCCTTATCTTCTGTTCGGGCTGACGTCGTGTGCAGCGCGGCTCACGGCGCTGGATACCGAAGCAGCCGGCGAGTCGCGATCCCCCGGCGAGGAGGGATACGATGGCATCGACGTATCCGATCGATCGCACGCGGCCGAGCAGGAGGCAGCGTCCCGTCCGGCGGGAGACTGAGTCTGTAAACGGAAAGAGATGTTCCGCCGAAACGGGACGGCGTGTGCCGGCATCCCCCCGCAACTGACCTGATCACGCTTTGACCCATTTTCTGGGCGCTCAGGCCGGGAGCGTGCTGATGGCGAGTGTGATCAAAACAATGAGGGGTGTAATGAAAAGTGGGAATCAGGTTCCTATGGAGTGCGGCGACTTCTCGGATTCGATAGCAATCCAGAAGTCAGAATCCAGAATCCCGAATGGCGGGATTCTCTTTCCTTCTGAATTCTGGATTCTGGCTTCCGCATTGTTGAACTCATGATTCAGGGGGACTCGGCGCCGCGCTCCAAAAGAGCTGGTTCGTCTGCAGTGGACCAAAACGGCGTCTGAGGCGACTCCCATTTCTAATTGCGCCTGCGCAGGTACATGTGGCCTAGCTAGTTTCTGGCGCGAAACTAGCCCCGCAGGGGCGACTCAGGAAAGCCCAGGGCGCAAGCCCTGGGAACAAGGACAGTAACAAGGGAAGCCCCGAAGGGGCGATGCAGTGGGTCCCGGTACCAAAGACGTGCCTTATGACGAGCATTTATCTGGAGTTGAGACCGAACTCCCTGCGCCGCCCTTTCAGGGCTTTCCGCAATCTGGACGTTGAACCCAGGGCGCGAGCCCTGGGCTGTCCTGCTTGACCCCTTCGGGGTCCTTGGTTTCGCGCCAGAAACTAGCTAGGGGCAGAATATGAAGCAAGAGAACATTGAGATTCCTTCCCTGGTAGCGTCGCGCCCTGCGGAGCGCTGCGTGTCTGACGCCTGGCACGCAGGGTGCGTGTCAGTGGATTCGAGAAAAGTCGGGTTGCTCAAGTTCGTGACGGACTTTAACATCGGCGGGACGGAGCGCCAGGTCCTGAACCTGGTCCGGCAACTCGATTCGTCGAGGTTCGAGCTTCACCTGGCCTGCCTGGGGCTCCAGGGGGAACTTCTCGACCAGATCCTGGCGGACGGCACACCGCTTACTGAATACAGGATCCCGAGCCTCCACAGCCTCAAGACTCTGAAAGAACAGGCGAAGTTTGCCCGGTATCTGAAGCAGGCTTCGATCGATATCGTGCATACCTACGGTTTCTACGCGAATGTGTTTGGCATACCGGCCGCCAGGCTGGCCGGGGTTCCTGCCATCGTCGCCTCGATCCGGGACACGGGGGACCATTTGAGCCGCATGAAACGCCGCGTGCAGAAACATGTCTGCAAGCTGGCCGATTGCGTTCTGGTTAATGCCGACGCCGTTCGACAGAGTCTCTTGGAGACAGGATATGAGGACGAGAAAATCGCCATCATAAGAAACGGCATTTCCATGTCTGCTTTTCACAAGAGAGGCTCGTCCACCCGGCTCCACGAAGAGCTGGCTGTGCCGCCCGAAGCCCCCTTGGTTGCGGTGCTCTCCCGTCTGAGGCAGTTGAAGGGGATCGAATACTTCCTGCAGGCGGCGGCGCTCGTCAGCCCCCGCTTTCGCCAGGCGCGCTTTCTTCTGGTCGGGGACGGCCCCTACAGGAACGAACTGGAACAGTATGCCGCCCGGTTGGGGCTGGGGCGGCGCGTAATCTTCACGGGCTTCCGGCTCGACATACCGGAGATACTTTCGGAGATTACGGTGTCGGTGCTCCCAACGCTGAGTGAGGGGCTCTCGAATTCGCTTCTCGAATCCATGGCAGCGGGCGCGGCAGTGGTGGCGACCCGCGTGGGGGGGAATCCTGAGCTCATCGACGACGGGATTACGGGCCTGCTCATACCACCGCGCGACCACCAGGCTCTGGCGGGCGTTTTGTCCCTGCTGCTTGGGAATCCGGAACTGGCGGAGAAGCTCGGCGCCGCAGGGAGGCAGCGGGTGGCCGAACGTTTCCCGATCCAGTTCGCGGCAAGGAAGACAGAACGCCTGTACACGAGGCTGCTGAGAAAAGCGAAGGTTCCTCAGAACGGCAATGCAGGGAAAGACTCACCAATGACAAATGACAAATGACCAATGACCAATGACCAATGACCAATGACCAATGAAGGGATCAGGGATTGGCAGATTCGTTCCTCACGTGCAATTTGTCATTTTTCATTTGCCATTTGTCATTTGTCATTTTCCAAATCTCTCCCTGCGGTCTCCTGGAATAGTGCGCTCCCAGGGAAGGAAGCAATAAATGAAAATCCTGCTTGTGGGACCGTATCCGCCACCGCACGGCGGCGTTTCGGTGCACGTCGCCGGGGCGCTCGATCATCTGCGGCGCGCCGGCATCCCCTGCCGCGTCCTCAACCTGAACCGGAGCGCACCGGAGAGCGAGCGGTATATCCGGGTCTCGAACGTTCGCGACCTTGCGGCCGTTCTTCTGCGCCATGCCCGCGCCGGCTGGACAACACACGTGAACACGAACGGGCACAACCTCAAGAGCTGGCTGGTCGCTCTTCTCTGCGGCGTTGCCGGCCGGTTCGGCGCCGGATCTCTGCTGACATTGCACTCGGGGATGGCGCCGGCATATCTGCTCGGAGGCCGGTTCTGGCGCCGCAGTCTGGCATGGTCTGCGTGCACGTTCTACAGCCGGATCATCTGCGTGAACCGTGAAATAGAGGAGACCATCGCCTCACTCGGCATAGCCCGGGAGCGTCTTGCAGTGATTTCGGCCTTTCTCCCCCCCGCTCCCCAAAAGCTTGTGGCTCCGGATGCGCTTCAGGCATGGATCCGGAACCACACGCCCCTTCTCTCGACGGCTCTGTTCTACCGCCCTGAATACGGATTCGAGCTGCTGATGGAGGCTGTCGCCCAATTGCGCCTGCGTTACCCGAACCTGGGCTGCCTGGTCATGGGAAGCGGTGAACAGGAAACGGAGGCCCGAAACCTGGTCCGAAAGACAGGGCTGGCAGCGAATGTCCTCCTGCCCGGGGATGTATCGCATGAAAGCTGTCTGGCCCTGATATCTCTCTCAGACATCTTCGTGCGCCCGACCCTGGAAGACGGCGACTCCATCTCGGTGCGCGAAGCCATAGCGCTCGGCGTTCCTGTTGTGGCAAGCGATGTCGGCGCGCGGCCACCGGAGGCTCTCCTGTTCAAGGCGGGAAACACGGAGGACTTGGTCGCAAAGATCGAATCGTGCCTGGGAATGGCGCAGCGGGGCCGCAACCAGACAGAATCCCCGGGGCCTTACCTGGATAGGCTGCTTGAGATGTACACCGCCGCCGTTACCCGGAAAAATGGATACGGCTATGAGAGACGGACTTGCGCAAGGATTTTCCGTCAAATGACCAATGACAAATGACAAATGACCAATGAAAAATAGAAGTCAGAAGTCCGGACGAACTGCGATTTGTCATTTTTCATTGGTCATTTGTCATTTGCCAAATCTCTCTCCGCGTACTCCGCGGTCGTGAGAAAAAATGTAGCGCCGGCTTCCAGCCGGCAAACGGTCCTGTTGACGCAAAAGGAGTTATCCAGGCTCACATGCCGGCGAGACGCCGGCGCTACGATTCTTTCACATGACCCGCGTCTCCGCGGTGAGGCTTTTTGGTTAGGTCTGAGGGTTCATGCACAAGCTTAAGAGGCTTCGGCGGATGACGGCGAAGGAGATCTCCCACCGATTGCGCGAGAAGATGCAGTCTGAAGTAGAGCGAATGCAATTTCTTCTCGGCCTCAACGGTTTCCTAAAGATGGATTTCTCCCTTCCTTCTGAAAGCCCGGAACGGGCCGGAACCAAAGGGATCAAGTGGGAGAAGATCGACTTCGCGCGTTATCTTCAGCAAGGCCCGGCGTCTCGTTTCTACCTGCCGGCGGCGCAGGCCGATCGTGAGAATTTGAGACGGCTGGTCACCGCTCGCTCTCCACGCTGGATCGAAAGGGCGGTGCAAGAGGCCGAGAGGCTTTGCGAACACAGAATCGAAATCCTGGGCCACGGATCTCTGGATCTCGGCCCCAAGATCGACTGGCACCGCGATCCTATCACCGGACGAAGCTGGGAGCGGCGCTTCTGGGCCGACTACGATCCGGTCAGCGGTGTCCCAGATGCAGAGCTGGATCGAACAGAACCCGGCTCACGTGGGCATCCACTGGCAATCCAGCCTCGACATTGCGATCCGGGCGATCTCCTGGCTGTGGACGCTGTTCTTCCTCCTCCCATCGGAGGCTCTGAACGATGCAGCCGCGCGGCGCATATGCAGGTCGCTGTTTGAACAATTGGATCACGTCTACCGCTATCCGTCGATATACAGCAGCCCGAACACGCACCTCATCGGAGAAGCGGCCGCGCTCTTCATGGCCGGCATTCTCTTTCCGGAGTTGAAACGAGCGCGGGCGTGGCGTCGGGTGGGCGCTTCGCTGCTCGTGAACGAAATGGAGCGCCAGGTTCTGAGCGATGGCGTCTATGGCGAGCTGTCGTCCTATTACCACTGTTACGCCCTGGATTTTTACCTCCAGGCCATAGTGCTGGCCCAGCGCAATCGCTCCCCCTTCCCCACTCATGCCTGGACGAAGCTCTCACGAATGACGGAGTTTCTTCTGCATCTGACGCGGCCGGACGGAACCATTCCTTTGCTGGGTGACGACGACGGCGGCCGCGCTCTCGCGCTCCACACCAGGAACTATCGCAACTTTCGCGACGGTCTGTGCGCGGCAGCAGTGATTTTTCGAAGAGAAGACTTCAAGTACCAGGCGGAAGAATTCGCGGAGGAGACTCTCTGGCTGCTTGGCGCCGATTCCTGGCGCATTTACGATTCTCTGACAAGCCAGGCGCCAGCCGATGTTCGCAGCTTCCATCGCGCCGCAGGCTATTTCATTCAGCGTTCGGACTGGGGGAAGGACGGCAGCCACCTGATCTTCGACTGTGGCGGGCTCGGCATGTTGAGCGGAGGACACGGGCACGCGGACGCCTTGTCGTTGGTCCTGTTCTCGAGGGGAAAGGAACTGCTGACCGATCCGGGCACCTTTGTTTACAACTGCGCCCCGGAATGGCGCAACTTTTTCCGCAGCACGAAGGCCCACAACACCGTGGTCGTTGACGGGAAGGACCAGGCAAAATCGGCAGGCACCTTCAAATGGGAAAGCCAGTCGCTTTCCCGCGTGGTACAGGAGTTTTGCCTGCCGGGCATTGAATACGCCGCCGGAGAGAACGTGGACTATCTCCGGCTACCGGGAGGCATCGTACACGGGCGCCGGTTGCTGCACATAAAGCCGGATTACTGGGCGGTCCTGGACGATTTCCGCGGTGAGGGCGAGCACCGCTTCGATTTCTACTACCATTTCGCCCCCGATGCCGAGGTGGAACTGCGATCCGGAGACGGGAGACAACGCTACCTAGAAGTCGATGCTCATGCCGGAGAGTCGGGTCTGCTGTTGTTTCTGACCGCCTCGGACCCACTGCAACCGGAGATCGCGCATGGTAAGACGGTTCCGGTCCAGGGCTGGGTTTCGGCTCTCTACGGCGAGAAAAAGCCCGCGTCCGTGCTCCAGGCTGCGCTCACTGCCCGCGCGCCTGCGGGAGCGATCTCCCTTCTGACACCTTTGCCTCATGTTTCCGGGCGCGTGGTCTCGAGGCCCCGGGCCGCGGCCGCGGAGGCGGGCGGAGCGGTGGCATGCCTGTTGGAGCACAAAGGTTTCCGGGACTATCTGGCGCTGTCAACCAGTGACGGCAGCACGGAATTCCTCGGCTTCCAGATGGAGGGGGAGGTGTTCTGGTTGCGCACGAAGGACGGCGCTTTGACGCAACTGCTCGCGATCAATGCGCGGAGATTCAGCGGCGCGCACGGAGCTC
>QHZE01000074.1 GCA_003225335.1 Acidobacteriota bacterium | reverse complement strand
TTTGGGCTGACCTCCGAAGCAGGCATGGAGTTCAGGCTTTAGCCTGGGCCGAATCAGAGCAGCCTGAAGGCTGAACTCCAAACTTGAACTCTGGGCTGACCTCCGAAGCAGGCATGGAGTTCAGGCTTTAGCCTGCACCGAATCAGTGCAGCCTGAAGGCTGAACTCCGAACCGGCTTTCGCCCCGCTGTGGCGGAAAGACGTCACCGTATTTATGAAGTCATGTAATAACGGAGAGGGTTATGTGCGGGATTTGCGGGATCGTGAATTTCAATACAGATGACAAGGTGGATCCCAGGCTTCTTGAGAGAATGACGGGGACCCTGTACCACCGGGGCCCGAACGACGAAGGGTATTTCATTGACCGGAATGTGGGGCTGGGTCACCGCCGCCTGAGCATCATCGATCTGGCTGGAGGCAGGCAGCCCATCTTCAACGAGGACGGGACCTCGGTGATCGTCTTTAACGGAGAGATTTACAATTACGCAGACCTGACGAACGATCTGGTCGCGCGGGGCCACACTTTCAAAACGCGTTCCGACACCGAGGTGATCCTGCACTCCTACGAGGAGCATGGGGACGAGTGCGTGACATCCTTGCGTGGAATGTTTGCCTTTGCCGTCTGGGACCGGCGCAAGCAACGGCTCCTGCTGGCGCGCGACCGGCTGGGGATCAAGCCCCTCTACATCTACCAGGGCCGTGACTTCTTTGCTTTCGCCTCCGAGATCAAAGCCCTGCTCGAGCACGCCGATGTTCCGCGAGAGGTCGACCAAGAGGCGCTCGACCTTTATCTCGCGCTGCGCTACGTTCCCGGTCCCCGAACCCTGTTCAAACGGATCTTCAAGCTTCAACCCGGTCACACGCTGATGCTCGACTCATCGGGAGTGAAGGTCCGAAAGTACTGGGACATAGAGTACCCTCAGCCCGAACCGCGTCCCTTCGAATCGTATCTGCAAAGATTCGAGCAACTGTTCGAGGAAAGCGTGCGTCTGAGGCTGATCGCCGAAGTCCCGTTGGGAGTGTTTCTCAGCGGAGGACTCGACTCGAGCTCCATCCTTGCCGCCATGAGCAGGCTTTCGGGCGCCGAAAGAGTGAAGAGCTTCAGCGTCGGTTACGAAGCTTCAGGCCGGCAAGAGGACGAAGCCAATGAATTCGCTTATGCGCGCCTGGCCGCCTCGGCGTTCAACGCCGAGCATCATGAGTTCCGCCTCAGCCCCAGGGACTTCGGCGACTTTGTGCCCGAGCTGGTCTGGTATCTGGATGAGCCGCTCGCCGATCCGACCTGCATTCCGCTCTATTTCATTTCCAGGCTCGCGCGGAATCATGTGACCGTGATCCTGTCCGGCGAGGGGGCCGACGAGATTCTGGCCGGGTACAACATCTACCGGAGAATGCTGGCTCTCGAAAGCATCTATTCCCGCCTCAGGCCGCTGGTGTCGTCCGTTGCCCCCTGGCTGGCCGCTCGCGCTCCCGGAGAGTCCGTGCGCCACTATCTGCGCCTCGCGGGCCTGCCCTTGCAATCTCGCTACAGGGGCATCACGCGCGGGTTTCGCCCGGAATTGAAAAAGCAGTTGCTGCAGAGAAATGGGGCGGGAAAAGGGGAAGAGAAGTTTGACGGCGTCTTTGCCGGCTACTTTGACGCGGTCCCGCACGCCTCGCCTCTGGAACAGATGCTCTACGTGGACATCAAGACCTGGCTCCCCGACGATCTTCTGCTGAAGGCGGATAAAATGACCATGGCCAACGCACAAGAGCTCCGCGTTCCGTTCCTCGACCACAAGCTCGTCGAATTTGCCGCCACGCTCCCCGCGGAATTGAAGATCCAGCGCGGTTACGGCAAGGCTCTCCTCCGCCGGGCCATGCAGCGTATCCTCCCGGAAGCCATAATCCAGCGGGGAAAGAAGGGATTCCCCGTGCCCACGGATCCCTGGCTCCGTTTCAAGTTGAAGGATTTCGCTCGGGAGGCGCTCTTGGGCCGGGACTCCGCCTGCCGAGACTATCTCGACCGCTCGACCCTCGAGCGCGTCGTCGAAGAACACGAAGCGGGCAGAATCAGCAGGCACCAGGAAATCTGGACCCTGCTGATATTCGAGTTCTGGCACAGGGTGTTCATAACTGCCAGGGGCAAAGCGGTCGAGGGGCAGAGGGGCGGAGGAGCGGAGGAGCAGAGGGATGGACAGGGTCTCGGCGAAGTCAGCAATTTCTTGAAAATGACAAATGACCAATGACCAATGACAAATGACAAATTCCCCGGGGCCATCCGATCCGGTCTATTTGTCATCGGTCATTTGTCATTTCGAGCCCGGGGCAGGCCTGGAGGCCTTCGATCTCCAAGGTCTGAGCGTGAAGTGGTCCAGGATACTTTTGCAACGACTTTGCCGTTGCCCTTGACTCCTTCGCTCCTATGGTTCGGAGTTCAGGCTTTAGCCTGCCCAGGCGCAGTGCAGCCTGAAGGCTGAACTCCAAACCTGCCCACCAATGAGTTCGCAGGCGCTTGTTTTTTTGGTTGCGGCTCTGCCGCTCTATGAAAATACCAGTGGTATTGGAGTTCCTCACTTTCTCCCTTTCAATACCATTTTGGCGGCACGACTCGCAGGACTCGAACTTTCCTCCCCTTGTCAGAAGTTGCTTAATGTATGCAACTTTCTCGCCTGCCGCGCGCGTAAGGGGGGAAGGCATGGAATTTGCGTCATCCGGCTTTCGCGGTCTGATATTCATGCACATGTGAGCTCCGCTTCTCAACCAGACCTGGAAGCGCATCAACAGAGGCGCAACAATACTCGGCGTAAAATAAGGGCAATGTGAGGAGCTGGCAACTAAACGAGCGGCCTGCGGGTCGCAGCCTGGAGGGGCGCGTCCCGAGCGAAGCTCGGGATCCTCGACGATGTCCGCCATCGCCTGCGTCGCGGCGCCTTGCAGCTGCCCGCCCGGCGCTCGCGCCGAAAATGTGAATTTACTTCTGTGCGAGCCCTTAGATCCGGACGACTGCTGGAGTGAATCTTGAGGATACTCAAAGCCAGATCGTCACCGCGGCATGCGGAACAGTCTGGCGACCCTATGGCCGTCATCATGTGCGGGGGTGAGCCAGGCGCATTCGATCTCGTTCGCACGCTGGGGAAGGCCGGAATTCGGTCCACGGTTTTCTCCTCGCGGTCCGACGACATCGCGTTTCGCTCAAAATACGCGCGCCGCCCCAAACTTATCCTACCGGAATTCAGAGCCGAGAATTATGGAGAGATATTTCAAAGGATCGCGGCCTTCAGCCAGACCTGCGAAGAAAGACCGGTTCTCCTTTACGCCGGCGACTCCGAACTGATGTTCGTGTCGATGTTTCGAGAGAAACTCGAACCGTTCTACCGATTTTTGCTGCCGCCGAGAGAGATTTTGGAGTCGCTGATGAGCAAGGTGGCCTTCATCCAGTTTGCGCAAAAGATGAATTTGCCGGTGCCGCCCGCCCGGGGTTTTGCAAGCGTGTCGGAGTTACAGGCTGCGAATCAAACCATTGACCTTCCCTGTATTGTGAAGCCCGCCTACAACCAGGATTGGTTTTGGCAATCGGAAGCGCTCAAAAGGCGCTTTGGAACGTACAAGCAGGCGCTGCGGCGCTTTGACTCGCGTCCCGCCCTTCTTGAGTTCTGTAAGGAGATCCCTGAAACACGCTCGGGGTTTGTGGTGCAGTCGTACATCGACGGACCTGACAATTCGATTGCGTGTTTTCATGGCTACTTCGACGAGCATTCGGTCTGCTTGGGTTCGTTTCTGACCCGGGAGATTCGGACGAACCCGCCATGTACCGGCGATCTGGCATGCTGCGAGACGTTTCACGACGAGGACCTCGCTGGTCTCAGCATCGAGTATCTTCAACGAATCCGGTTTCAGGGTGTGGTGAAGATTGACTACAAGTGGGACGAGGCGGCAAGGGAACACAAGGTTCTGGAGATCGAGCCGCACTATCAGGCATGGCATCTGCTGGGCGCCTATGCGGGGGTTAACCTGGCGGCCATTGCCTATCGTCACCAAAAAGGCGAACGCGTCGAGCCTCAGACCGAATATTCGGACAATACGCAGTTGCTCTATCTCAGCAACGACCTTAAAGCGTATTGGCATGGCTACCGCAAGAACCGGGAGTGGACGTGCGGCTCGTATCTGAAATCCCTCGCGAAGAAAAAACACTTTCGGATCTTCGACTCGGCTGACCCGATGCCGTTTGTGTACGCCACGTACCGCTATCTGGCGAGGAAGGGCTTGCGGCTGGCCGGCTTCGAGTCTCCGAGGCGCGGCCTGAAGACCTGGCCACGAATAACACGAATTACACGAAAACATGCCAGCGGGTGATTTGATTTCGGATTTCGGATTGCGGATTTGCAATTAATGAAGGACTTTTCTATCAGGACAATCCGCAATCCGTAATCCGCAATCGCCAATCCCCGATCAAATCACCCGTGGGGTATTCTGGTTCCAAATTAGGAACGCCGCTTCCACCGCCGCGCTCCATCCTGCGTCTGCCATGACTTCAACATACTACCGAGGTTAATGTTACAGCCTGCGCTTCGAGTGGCATGTTTCTTGCTCAATCCAGCTCAGCGAGGCGGGGCGGCCCGGACGGTACTCCAGGGCGCCACTTGAGTCTCAATGATCGAAGGCAGAGACATTATATGTTTCAGTAACGACTGGGACGGGGATCCGCTCAGCAAGAAGCACATCATGCTGCGGCTGGCCAGGCGAAACCGCGTCCTCTGGGTCAATTCCATCGGCAACAGGAATCCTCGGGCCTCCGTCCGGGACGCCAGGCGCATCGTGAAGAAACTGGCGCTCTTTGCGCATGGATGCCGCCCTTCAGCGGAAAACATTTATGTGTTTTCGCCGATAGCAATCCCCTTTCACGGGAATCGTGCGGCAAGACGGCTAAACAGCAAATTTGTATCCTGGAGCTTGCGGCTGGTCTGCAGGAGGCTCGGATTCAGAGACCCGATTACGTGGTCCTTCCTTCCCAGCTCGGCTGACGTTGTCGGGAATCTGGGGGAACGATTCATCATCTATCACTGCGTAGATGAGTTCTCCGAGTTCACGGGCACCGACAAGGCGGCGATCCTGCAGATGGAACGGCGGCTGATCGAAAAATCGAATCTGGTCGTAGTTTCTTCGAGCCGGCTCTACGAGACCAAGCGCTCCTACAATCCTAACACCTGCGTCCTTACCCACGGTGTGGACGTCGAACATTTCAGAAAGGCCTGCGATCCTCTTACTCGTGTTCCGGAGGATATCGCAGACCTGCCGCGCCCTGTAGTCGGGTTTTACGGACTTATCGCCGATTGGGTTGATCTCCAACTGGTCAGGTATCTCGCCCTTTCCAGACCGGGATGGTTGTTTGTACTGATCGGCAAGACCGAGACCGACCTTGGTCCTCTGCGGGGAGTTCCTAACGCGTTCGTACTGGGAAGAAGAAGCTACGATCAGCTTCCGGCTTACTGCAAAGGCTTCGATATCGCTATTTGCCCCTTCGTGATCA
>QHZE01000355.1 GCA_003225335.1 Acidobacteriota bacterium | reverse complement strand
GACGTGGTCGAGCATTGGAAGGTAGACGGCCGGGGACTAGTCCGCTGACAAGCCCGAGGGAAGGGACAAAAGGGTCAAGGGCAAGAAGGGTCGGTAGCCAACTACTGCTATTCCAGCACCACTGGAAACGCGCCTCGAATGCGTCCGGTATGGAAGCAGATGTCACCCCGCTTCAGGGCGTCCCGAAGCTCTGACACATCACCGCGGTAGAGTTCCCCGGGCCGGGTAATCACGCAGGTGCCGGCCTGGTCACCCGGGAGAGCCGCGATCACCTGCTTGGCCGCATCCAGAATCGCGTGCCACTTCCTGGAGAGCTCCTTCGCGTCGGGCGGCTCACCTTCGAATGCCAGCTCGCTCACCTCGTCCGCCGAGTAACGCCCGGACCGTCCGGCATGCTCGAGAATCGCCTCCGGGCTGAAGCCCGGGTCCTTGCCGCAGGCCGCCCAGGCCAGATAGCCGAGAGACTGAATCCGTTCGTCACAGTTGATGACATCGACCCAGTCCCTCACCTCGAGCCTTCCCACAAGGGCGAGGACCTTGTTCGTTGCCATATCGAATGGATGGAGCGTCAGCCCGAACTCTTCATGACGGATTAAGGGGAAAAAGCGGAACGCACTGTCTCGGGTCCATTGAATAACCACCGTGTCTCCGTCACGGCTGACTTCCGCCTCGACGAAAGAGGATCGTTCTCGCACCACTCGAATCTCGAAGCCGTCTTTCTCCATCAGGGCCCGGTCGGCAGCCCACGTGGCTTCCAGCGCCTCCTCGGTGTCATGGAAGAGGTCGATGTCTCTCGAGATCCTGGGAGCCGATATCAGCTCGTTGAGGGCGACTCCCCCGGCAACGTAGCTCTCGCCGGACGATATCCGGTTCTCGGCTATGAGCCGACAGACTCTTCGTTGGATGCTTGTGAGAGCCACCGCCGAACCTCCGCCGCCTTGCGGTACGCCGAGCGATCTCCGTACCGCTGGATGTAACCAAGCACTCGTAGCCTTTGCTCGAGAGTGAGGGGGTAGAAATCGCTACGAAGGAACCATAGACACGTGTGCCGGTACTCGTCGACCAGAGTGTTGATGGTTTCAGTTAGTTGGCTCGTCTCGCCGTTCATTCCAACGTTAGCCTGCCAAGGCCGGTTCGGGCGCAGCAAGAGAGGCGCCTACGGCGTAACCCGCGTCTTCAGCAGCTCCCGGTTCATCCGCAGGATGTTGTCGACCAGGATCTCCTTTCGGGCAGGCAGCGGAAAGGTGAAATAAGCCGCCTTCGGTTCAAGGGCGCTTTATCTTGCCCGCGTTGACCGCCCAGCGGATGCAGGGAAACGCCGGGAGATCCCGCAACGGCTGATTATACGCCCGAAGGGTGCGGGAGGCTATCTGCTGCCGGCCGGCCCTTGGGCGTGCGACAAATTTGTTGGTGGAATCTGGTGGAATCCTGACTCTACCTATGGTCCTGCGGATCATCTGAATGCCTGACGACCATTCAGAGCCCATGGAAGGGCCTGTGCCGAGGTCAACCGGGCGCCGTGCTGAAACCTCTGCGGCGAGGCCCGGAGGGCCGACAGTGCGTAGGCCCCCGCAGAGCGGGAGACAGGAGCATGACCGGAAAAGAGAGCGCTGAAGGCGCGGCACTGCCTTGCAAAAATCCTATCGGCAAAGTGCCGCACCTTTGGCGCTCAGTTTCCAGCCGCAATCCAATCCCGGCCTCACGGCCGGGCCTATTAAATGCCGCCCCTTCGGCTTCAAGTGGCCTCAAGAAAGTCCCTTGCTTTAAGCCGGTGCGTTCTATATCATCTGCTCCTGCCAAAGCAGGTCTTTGCGTGACATTGGTCTCCGAAGAACGTCTGCAAATTTGTTTTTCTCTTGACACCGGATGTTTGCAGGAGTACACGGCTCAACGATTACTGACCGTTCTGGCGGGAGAAGGAACAAGGAAAACTGAGGACGAGGACAGTAAACGGTTCAACAAGGAGTAGGGCTACCGATTCATCAGTCCCGGGGATGAGGTTTTCGTGTATCATTCTGCTACTCAAGCTGCCCGATTCAAGCTCAACGAAGGCGATCGTATTGAGTTCGAAGTGACAAGAGGTCCGAAGCGGTTTCGGGCCCAAAACGTGGTTAAGCCGTAAACCAATGCTTTTGTCAGGGAGGTCCGGCTTGATAACCGGGGTCTCCCGTCTTCTTTTCGCATAGAAGCTTCCAAAGTGAGAACATAATGCCAAATAAACTGTTCGTCGGAAACCTTTCGTTCAACGTCGGAGATACGGAGTTAAACCAGCTGTTTGCAAGTCTGAACATTCCAACCGCGAACGTCAAGGTTATGCGCGACATGGATTCAGGAAGGTCGCGCGGTTTTGCCTTCGTAGAACTTGCGCCTGAAGCAGACATGGCCGCGGCTATCAAGGAGTTGAACGGCAAAGTTCTGGATGATCGGCCCTTGACCGTAAACGAGGCACGTCCTCAAAAGAAGCGTGAATTCGGGGGGGGAGGCGGTTTTGGCGCCAACCGGAACAGGTTCGGCGGTGGCGGTGGCGGCGGCGGAAGAGGCAAAGACAAAAACCGCAACCGGCCGAAGCGGAAGAGAGGGCCGGAGCTGTACTAGCCGTCCGCATCTCTCGCCAGGTTTTCGTAGCGACGCCGCGCTTGCTTGGAGTTCAGCCTTGAGGCTGCTGTGAGAGGTAGCTCTCTTCGCAGCCTACCGCTCGATGCGGATTTTGGACCTGGGAACGGTTTTTCGAATCGCCCGGGCGCCTAAAGTCGAAAGGAAACACCCATGGAGCACGGCCCAACGGCGTCGTTCACTGCTCACGAAGGGCTCGCCGCCGGCCCGATCGAGGAGAGCGCTGCTTCATGAGGTGCAGGTTCGTAGTTTTCGTAGTAGCGCTGTTGCTCACGCTCGCGGCGGCCGGCTGCAACAAACAGATCAAGCCCGGCGACCCGCTTCGCGGCCTCAACCGCGAGCAGCAGGATCGTTTCCAGCGCGGCCGCGCTGTTTTCAACAACGTCTTCACACCCGAGACCGGGCTCGGGCCGCTCTTCAACGCCGTCAGTTGCGGCGAATGTCACGAAGAGCCGGCGGCGGGCGGCTTCGGTGACGAGGTGGAAGTGCAC
>QHZE01000354.1 GCA_003225335.1 Acidobacteriota bacterium | reverse complement strand
GCACGAGGTCTTGGGGCGCGCCGCCGTCATCGACATCCTGGGTTGCGGAGGCTTCTGCCCGCAGGGCACACCCTATTACTCGCCTGACCGCAACAATTTTGCTCCGCGCGTCGGCCTGGCATGGTCCCCTTCAGCTCTCAAAGGAAGAACCGTGATCCGCACGGGCTTCGGTACCTACTATAGCCCGGGACAGAACGATGATTTCAGCGATCCGCACGAAAGCACCGCCGGCCGATATGCCCTTTCCTCGGCAGATGTCCCCAATCTTTCTTACCCGATTACGCCCTTTCAGTCCCAGCTTCAATCGCAGGGCCTGAGCCCCAAGGGGATCGATAGAGGTCGCCGCGACATGTATTACCAGAATTGGGATTTCATGATACAGCAGCAGTTACCGTACCATTTTGTCGGGCAGGCGGGTTATATCGGCAGCGTGGGGCACAAGCTGTTCAGCAACACTCCCAGTAATCTCATTGATCCGGTAACGAAAAAACGTCCCTTGCCGGAGTTCGGCAAATTTGGCGTCAAAGGGAACCGAGCGAACAGCAATTTCAACGCGCTCCAGGCGTCGCTCAATCGGGCGTTCGCAAGCGGCTGGCTGTGGCAGACGCAATACATGTGGTCGCATGCCATTAGCGACGGTTCTGTCGGGGCGGGCGAAAGCGTGGCGGTGGAAAACGCTGCGTGCTTTAGCTGCGACCGCAGCGCCGCACCTTTTGACGTTCGACATACCCTCTCTATGAATTCTGTCTACCAGCTTCCGTTCGGCCGACGCTCTAACGGATGGACCGGAGAACTCTGCCGAGGCTGGGAGTTGAGCGGCATCGGGACTGCCAGCAGCGGTCGTCCGGTCAACATCGTGGTGACACGCAGTTCCTCCAACTTGCCGGACGGCAACAGCTCGAACCAACGGCCGGACCTGGTCCCCGGTGTTTCGATTTACCCTGCCCAGCAGACGATTTCCAACTGGTTCAATCTTGCGGCATTTGCAGTTCCGGCCAAGGGAACGTGGGGGAACGCGGGACGCTTCATCGGGAGAGGACCCGGTCTGTGGGAGGCGGACCTCGCGCTCGCGAAGCGGACGCCCATTCGCGAGCGTGCGAATCTGATTTTCCGCGCAGAGGTTTTCAACATGTTCAACCACCCCATTTTCGCGAATCCGGCGGCTAATATCTCGTCCTCTACATTTGGGAAGATCACCAGCATCTTGAACACAGGGGCGATCGGCACAGGAACACCGCGGCGGATGCAGTTCATGCTCCGTCTCGACTACTGAACGGTACGGCCACGACGGCTGATTCAACCCAGCTACCGACCGAAAAGGTCGCGATTTCATAAACTGAAACCTTGTTGCGGGAAGCGAGTCGAATAGAGTAGGTGCAAATTCCGCCGGCTGGACGCTGCGCGGACTCTTGCGGTCTCCGAAACAGGAGGTGGTGTTATGCCGCAAAGCGACCGCTTCCCTCGAATCCCGCCTCAGTTTTCGTTCCTGACACTCACGAAACATAAACTGGCGTTGAGCGTCCTGGCTCTGTTTCTTTCTGGTCTCTTCTGCCTGGCGCAGGAACAATCCCCTGTCCCTCAGGGGAGCACGCCAGACCTGCGGGCAATCGACAAAAACAATCTGCTCGTGCCCGCCGGGACCAGGATTGCTCTTGTGCTCACGCATCCGATCCAGAGCAGATACCTCCACCGCGGGGACGATATCTACGCCGAAACCACTTCTCCCGCTACTTCCGGCAACCAGATACTCATTCCGCCCGGCACATTTGTTCAAGGCAAGGTGGACAAGCTCGAACGGACGGGCGGACGGGTGGAACTGCATCTTCAATACGCGTCTGTAACCTTTCCCAACGGCTACGTCGCTCCTATTTCCGCGCCCTTGACCCTGGAGTGCGATCAGGGGTATGCGATCAGAGACCCTGGCAAGGGCCGGATCGTCAGCGCATTCGCCCTGCCGGCCGCCGCTTCGGGTCTGGGCGCGTTGATTGGTCGCGCCGCAGGGGGAAATGGAACGAGCATCAATGGAATGACGTTCAATCCCAGTGGCCTGAAGAGCACGGCCATCGGCAGCATGGTCGGTTTGGCCGTCGGCGGTGTCGTCTCGTTCGCGATACTCGCAAATTCCCACAACTTTTTCCTCGACGTGGGCTCGCCGGTCGAGATGGTGCTGCAGCAACCGCTGTCGCTGGAACGGGACCGGGTTGCTGCCGCGATCACTCGGTCGAACGGCCGTCCGGCGCAGGCGATAGCCAAGCGTCCGCAGCCGTCGCCCACCGGCACCAGGGCATCTCCTTTTGATTGCCCGGCCGGCCAGTCATATTGCAACGGAAGCTGCGTGGATACCGCCGGTTTTATCAATGATTCCGACAACTGCGGACGCTGCGGCAACCGATGTTCATTTTCAGAGACGTGCACGGGAGGCTTCTGTAGGTGCGCCCCAGGTTCTGAAATGTGCATGGGCAGATGCGTGAGTAGCGCCACCTTCATTAGCGATTCGCAGAACTGTGGCCGCTGTGGCAACTCCTGTGGTGTCGGCCCCTTTCGGGGGTTATTGAATCGCCGTCCCAGAGCTACACGTTCCTTCTGAGCCATCTCGCCCCGGGCAAAACCACGGTCATGCTGAAGATGTCATCGGGTGTAATTAAATGTGGGAATCACGCAGCGCGGCCGGGAGAGAGTGTGAAAGATCGTATTTCAAACCAATGGCATTCAAATGGCGGTGATCGTTTTCGTGAAATTCGTGGAATTCGTGGCCAATAAAATAAATAAAAGCCGCCACGAATTCCACGAATTAACACGAATTAAGATTAAGTTCTCGACAATTTCTGAGCAGTTCACGGCAGCTTCTTCTCGCCGCCCCTCCTCGCAGGCATCGGTTTTCCACTGCCTTCCTCAAGAACGGCCACCTGATTCGCTTTCAGGTCCTCGAAAAATTCCTTGATGCCGCTGGGCCAAAGCACCTCGGCGCGCTCCACCTTTGTGGCATCACCGATGCCAAAATGCAGCCGCAGATCATTTTGAGAGATATAGCTGCCGCCGCTGCGGACTTCGTCCATCTGTCTGTGGCCCCCCGCGAAAATCGTGACGCGGGCGCCAATTCCGTTCCGGTTGGACTTCTTGCCCACTGTCTTGAGCAGAATCCAGTTTTTCTTCTCGCCGCGGTTCTTCAAAAGGCTGGGTGTCTCGTTCATGTTGTTGACCGCGATCTCCAGGCTCCCGTCGTTGTCCAGGTCGCCCAAAGCTGCACCGCGTGAAGAGTGCTTTTCCGTGATCCCCGGCCCCGCCTGAGCGGAGATGTCCAGGAAAGTTCCGTTGCGCAGATTCCAGTAGATCAGGCGCTCTTGTTTGTAAGGGCTATCGGGCGCCTGTGTGTCTACCTCGGGATAAACGTGCCCGTTCACCATGAAAATATCTTTCCAACCGTCGTTGTCTATGTCGAAGAACCCGGTTCCCCAACCCAGAAACCGGGTGTTCATGCCGAGACGTCCATGATAAGTCGCGTCCTTGAACGTTCCGTCCCCGGCGTTGCGATAGAGCGTCGGGGTGTCGTCGGCAAAGTTAGTTTTGACAATATCGAGGAACCCGTCGTTGTCGTAGTCCGCAGCCGAAACGCCCATGCCGGCCTGCTCCTGACCGTCTTCGTTAAACGCGCCGCCCGAGATGAGACCAATATCGGTGAAAGTTCCATTGCCTTCGTTGTGGTAAAGAATGTTGGGCGTGGAGTCGCAAGCCACGTAAATATCCGGCCAGCCGTCATTATCGTAGTCGGAGACCAACGATGTAAAAGCGTAGTAACCGCTGGGCTTGGTGATGCCGCTTTTCTCAGACACGTCCGTGAAGGTGCCATCGCCATTGTTGTGATAAAGCAGGTTTGTTCCGCCGGGCAGCCCGCGCGGGCCGCACATCACGGGCATGCCCTTCCACCGGCAGAACTGGTTCGTTCCTTTGGCAGGCGTCTTTTTGATATCAAAGTTTACGTAATTGGACACAAACAGATCCAGCTTGCCGTCCTTGTCATAGTCCAGGAACGAACAACCGGTCGTCCAGCGCGGCGACGAATGCATGAGACCCGCCTTTTCCGTGACATCGACGAACTGGCCCTTCCCGGTGTTCTTGTACAAAACCTGCTGCCCGAAATAAGTCACCAACAAATCGTCGTTGCCATCGTTGTCGTAGTCGCCAACGCAGGCCCCCTGCCCCCAGCCGCTTCGCACCAGGTTGGCCTTTTCGGTGACATCGGTAAACGTGCCGTCCCTATTGTTCTGGTAGAGATGATTCGTCGGCTCCTGCCCCTTTGGAAAGCCTTCCAGAGTTGTTCCATTGACAAAAAATATGTCCGGCCAGCCATCGTTGTTGTAATCGAAGACTGCAACCCCGCTGCCGGTAGTTTCGATGATGTATTTTTTGTCGAACTCCGGGCCGGTCACGTGTCGCGCCGTCAACCCTGCTTTTGCGGCGACATCCTCGAAGTTCACTTTGGGCAGCGGCACGTCCAGCTTCACGCTTGGCGCTGCTCGCCCGGCACGATGAGGAACGGCAACTCCCTGGCTGAAAACCTTCTCACCAACCCAAAAACAGAGAATGCAGGCGGAAAGCCCGAAGACGACCCACCGAAGATATTTCATGTTGGGAAAATTGTATTTCAATCCGATGATGCGCAGAGCGCCGTGATCATTTTCGTGAAATTCGTGGCTGTTTCTTTTTGCCGCGAATTCCACGACTCAGATCCTTACCGGGCTACCGCGACCCTCAATTTGCGTTTTTCAATTCTTCTTCAACTTTCAAATATTGATCCACTTTTGGATTCTGCACCACCTGCTTCCCACCACCCGGCCAGCTTATTTCAATCGTCTTGACCTTCGTCTCAGAGCCCAGCCCGAACAGCACACGGCGGTCAACGGTCGACAGGTAGCTTGCGGTGGCGCCCGCCTGAGCATACTGCACTTTGCCGCTTTCGCCGGTGAGCTTCAGCCGGGCGCCGATGCCGTCCCGGTTGCTCTTCCTGCCGCGCAGTTCCAGCCCGATCCAATGATTCCGGTTCCCCCCGTCATTCCGGATGAAGTAAGCCGGGCCATTGCAATTGCAAACGATAATGTCGATGTCTCCATCGTTGTCCATGTCACCGAAAGCGGCGCCCCGGCTGGCCCAGACTTGTTGAAAGACCGCACCGGAAACGGCCGAGACGTCCTGGAATTTCCCGCCCGATCGTTTGAGCAGCAGAGGCTTTTGCATATAGCGCAGGTGAGGCTGGGTCACTTCGATATTGTCCATCACATGGCTGTTGGCCAGGAACAGGTCTTTCTCGCCGTCGTTATCGAAATCAAAGATGCGAATCCCCCATCCCGAAAAGAGCCGCGTGATCTCGCCGAGGCTGGAAGAGAGCGTAGCGTAAGTAAAACTCTCGTCGCCGTTATTGTGGAAGTAAGCATAAGCCTCGTTAGAAAGGGCCGTCGTGACGATATCGGGAAACCCGTCGTCATCAATATCCGCAAAATCGGTTCCCATGCCCGCAAACGTCTTCCCGTCCTCCGTGTAACCTGTGCCCGCAATGACTGCCATTTCTTTAAACGTGCCATTGCCGGCGTTCTTGAACAGAAGTTGCTGGTAGGAATCGTTGGCCACGCTGATGTCGAGATAACCATCGCCATTGAAGTCAGCAAAGGCCACACCTAACCCCTTGCCGGCGCTCTCTCCGATCTTGCTCGTCCTCGTAACGTCCGCAAAGGTCCCGTCACCATTGTTGCGGAACAAGAGATTCGAAATCGGCTTGAAATTGTCGGGATGGCAATAGGAGCGGCCGTTTGGGCCTTTATTGCCGCAGTAGATGTTTGAGGCAAAGCCCCACTCCAGATACCTGCAGACAAACAGGTCGAGGTTGCCGTCATTGTCATAGTCCACAAAACCCGCGCTCGTGGCCCATCCGTCGGCCATCAGCTTGGCTTGTGATGTCACGTCGCTAAACGTACCATCTCCGTTGTTGCGGTAGAGAACCGACCGGCCATAGTTCGTCACAAACAAGTCGGGGTCTCCGTCATTGTCATAGTCACCGACAGCGGCCCCCATCCCGTACCCCTTGCCCTGCAAACCAGCCTTTTCCGTGACGTCGGTGAATGTTCCGTCGCGGTTATTGCGAAACAGCCTGTTCCAAAATTCCGGGGCCGACTTGTCCAGGGGATCGCCATCGGTCTGGTTTTCCTTGAGCTTGGCGCCATTGACGAAGAACACATCGAGCCAGCCGTCGCCATCGTAGTCCAGCACGGCAACGCCGCCCGTCATGGTCTCGATGAGAAACTTGCTTGGCGTGGCCGAATTGTGATGTTGGAAATGCAGCCCCGACGGTCCTGTCACATCCGTGTAGCGCACCACGACCGCTTCGTGCGACATGATACCGGCGCTGACAAACGTCAAAGCCACAAGACTTGAGACGATCATCGTCCGGGGCTGTGAACTTAATAGAAACATCAAGACGGCCTTTCTAAAACGATCTGCAGGAGCTGTTCAGACTCTCAGCTTGATGTCCTCTGCGCGATTCACTTCTACAGTAGAGTGTCATCGCGCGTCACTCGATCAGGTTCTGTGGGGCGAGAAAAAGCCGGTTGTGTTGCCGCCGCTGATGGCTGGCACAATCGAGATCTCAGTTCCGGGAGGTATGGGAGTGGCAAGCCCGCCTGTGTATCGGACGTCTTCCTTTCCCACGAAGATATTAAGCTCCACCTGACTGCGGCCGCCGGCAAACGAACGCAACGGACCCGGTATGTGAAATGTGACTGACATTACCTCAGCTTGCCCCGCCGCTTCTTGTTTTTCCTGGTGGGCGGTTTCGCGCGAGATGGGCGGGCCGCGGCCGCGCGAGTCGCCTTCGACTTCCGGCCGGCGCGGGGCTCGCCGATCACGGCGCTTTTGACGCAGACCACCGCCGGCAGGCCCTCCAGAATTCTCGTCCAAGTCTTCCCTTCGTCGTTTGAGCCGTAGAGTTGTCCGCTTCGTGTGCCGAAGTAGAGGCCAGGCGGGTCGAGGGAGTCAGCCGTCATGGCGTCGCGCAGCACGGTTTCGTACGCTCCCTTCTGCGGCAGGCCGCGCATCAGCGGTTCCCATGAGGCTCCGGCGTTACGGGTGCGATAGACGCGCAGGCGCCCGTCCGGGGCGCACCGGAACTCGTCGGACTCGACCGGAAGGATATACACGCAATCGGGGTTGTGCGGGTGCATCACCATCGCAAAGCCGAAGTCCGAAGGCACCCCATTAGCGATGTCCTTCCAGCTTTCGGCGCCATCATCCGAACGATACAAGCCCCAATGATTCTGCAGAAAGAGGCGTTCGGGGCGCGCCGGGTGCATCACGAACTTATGGACGCACTGCCCGAATTCGGGATACTTTTCGGGCTGGTGCACGGTGCGGATGCCGCGGTTCAGCGCCCGCCAGCTGTGCCCGCCGTCGTCGGTCTTGTAAATGCCCGCCGCCGAAATGGCAACGTACAGCCGCGCTTTGTTCGTCGGGTCGGGCGCGATGGTGTGCAGGGTGAGACCGCCGTTTCCGGGCGCCCATCGGGGGCGGTGCGGATGATCGAACAGGCCGCGCACCAGCGACCATGATTCTCCTGCGTCGCGTGATTCAAACAGCGCCGCCGGCTCGACGCCGCAGTACAACACATCGGGCTCCTCGGGGCGGCCCAGGCAAATCTGCCAGATGTTGTTCAGGACGGTGCCGGTCTCGGGGGGAAATCTGAGGCTGGCCTCCTGAGGATTGGTCCAGATCTTGCCGAAATCGTCGCTCGACCGCAGGTACGTGCCCCAATAACTGTGCGTCGACGCCCACAGGCGGCGCCGGCCGGCGCGGCCGTCGTAAGCCAAGGCATAGATGGACTGCCCGTGGAAGTAAGGTCCGGCCACGTCCCAGCGACGGCGGTCCAGGGTCGACCGCAGCAGGAACGCTCCCTTGATGGTTCCGACCAGCAGCAGAACGTCGCCCTCTTTCACGCGCAGGTGTCGAATGCCACGAGATACTGTGGTGAATGGTCCTCGTTGCTCGCCGGGCTGCGCCGGCGGGGCGACAGATGCAGACTGCACGGCCTCGAGCGCCGCTTGAACCTCCCCCGCCTGCTGGTATCGCTGGGCAGGCTCCTTGGCCAGGCTGCGTTGGATGATAGCCCAGAGGCCGGGAGGTATCCGATCGGGTAGCAGTGGTGGCAGCTCGTGCAAGATGGCTGAAGTGACTTCGAAGCTCGTACCTCCTCGAAAGGGCAACTGTCCCGAGGCCGCTTCATAAAGCACCACTCCGAGCGCCCACAGGTCGCCGCGGTAGTCCCCGGCCTGGCCGCGCAGGACTTCGGGCGCCATATAGGACAAGGTACCCGCAATCGCGCCGGCGCCTGCGAGAGGTCCGATGGTCTGGGTCGCTTCGTCGACCACCGCCTTAGGCAACCGCCTGGCCAAACCGAAATCGAGCACTTTGACCAGGCCCTGTGGAGTGACAATGATGTTGGCGCTTTTCAGGTCGTGATGGATGACATTGCGCCCATGGGCGTGCGCCAGGGCGCCGGCAATCTGAATGCCGTAACGCAAGATGGACTCCACAGCCAAACCCGCGCTTCCAATCAGCGACTGTAATGTTGTGCCTTCGACCAACTCCATCACCATGTAGAACTCACCGCTGAACTCTCCGACTTCATGGATGGTGCAGATGTTGGGATGGCTGAGAGCCGAGGAAGCCCGGGCTTCATGGAGGAGGTGCTCTCGAGATGATTTTTCAATCACGCTGCTTTCGCCCACCACCTTCAAGGCAACGTCTCGCTGCAGAACCTCGTCGTGCGCGCGGTAGACGACACCCATGCCTCCTTGCCCAATCTTCGAGACGATGCGATAGTGGCCAAGCAGTTCGCCGATCACCGTTGCTCCTCGGATTTCACATGCTACTTCGCGGAGGGAACCGGGTCAACGCCCCGGAATCGCCTGCTGGGGTGTAATTAAAAGCAGGAGTCAAGCAGGGCGGCCGGCGAGAACTGTGAAAAATTGTTATTTCAAACCAACGGCACCCAAATGACAGTGATCGTTTTCGTGAAATTCGTAATACTAAGCCGAAAATCCTTTGCTGGCAGGAAAGGATTTTTCTTCGCGCTCTTGGCGCTCTTCGCGGCTTCGCGGTGAATCCTGGGCTGGACTTTCACCGCGAAGGCGAAGCACGCGAAGAAAACGCGAAGGACTTTAGTTGGTTGCGGCTATGCCGCGCTGTGGAATTCGTGGCCAATAAAACCAGCCACGAATTCCACGAATTAACACGAATTAAATTCTCCACGGCCTCTGAGGAGTTCACGGTAGGGTGAATTGACTCAGCCTTCCGGCGACTCCCCTGACGATCAATCCATCCAGAAAGCCGATGAGCGCCACGTTCTTGAATTCGGGCGCAATCGTGATGGTGTTAAACGCCATGCCGGACTATTCTAATCGGTTTTATGGATGTTTGTCTGATCGACGGCACCTACGAACTGTTCCGGCATTTCTTTGCCGTTCCGTCGTTGAAAGATGCGAAGGGCCGGGAGATCGGGGCAGTTCGTGGGGTTGTGAATTCCGTCAGGGGGATGATCGATCATGGTACGACGCACCTCGGCGTGGCGACGGACCGCGTCATCGAATCGTTCCGGAACGATTTGTATCCGGGATACAAGACCGGTGAAGGGATTCCAGCGGAACTGTATTCGCAATTTCCGATTCTCGAAGATGCGCTGGAGGCAATGGGAGTCGTTGTCTGGCCGATGGTGGAGTTCGAGGCCGATGATGCCTTGGCTTCGGCGGCGGTCAAGGCGGCGCAAGATCCACAAGTCGACCGCATCCTGATCTGCACTCCCGACAAGGATCTGAGCCAATGTGTCTCCGATACACGAATCGTCCAAGTTCACCGCCGAACGCAGGTCATTCTTGACGAGGCAGCGGTCGTGGCGAAGTTTGGCGTCTCGCCCAAATCCATTCCCGACTATCTCGCTGTCGTAGGTGACAGCGCGGACGGTTTTCCCGGAGTTCCAGGTTGGGGCAAGAAAGCAGCAGCCTCGACGTTGTCCGTGTACCCGCACCTCGAGGACATACCGAAAGATTCGAGAGAATGGGTGTCCTCAATCCGCAACGCCTCGTCGCTGGCCAAAGCGCTCTTCGCTACTTGGGATAATGCACTCCTCTTTCGCACCCTCGCGACGCTGCGAACGGACGTCCCGGTTTTCAACACCGTCGCGGACCTTCGCTGGGCTGGCCCACGGCCAGACTTTGAAGAGTTGTAT
>QHZE01000353.1 GCA_003225335.1 Acidobacteriota bacterium | reverse complement strand
ACCTGGAGTCTCCAACCCCCGCGGACTCCGTGACGTCGGTGAACGTGCCATCGCCGTTGTTGCGATACAGTGTGTTGCGGCCGTAATTGCAGACGTAAAGGTCCGGCCAGCCATCGTTGTTGTAGTCGCCGGAAGTAACACCCATGCCCCAGCCATTTCCCGCAACACCCGCCGGCTGGGGGACGTCAGTGAACGTGCCATCACGGTTATTTCGATAGAGGGCGTTCGACATGGACCTTTTGCCCTCCACCAGGTCCTCCCATCGTCCGGCGTTCACAAAGTAAAGATCCGGCCAGCCGTCCTGGTTGTAGTCGATCCAGGCCACACCGCCGCTGAAGGTCTCCGGCAGATATTTCTTTTCAGGACTTCCGCTGACGTGTTGAAACCGGAGTCCCGATTGCGCCGCGACATCCACGAATCGGATTTTTGGCTTTCCCGCCTTCGCGGCCGGCGTCGTGCCGACCGAACCCGGACGGCGGCTTTGAAACCCCATCCCAAGCGACAATGTCAAAAGGAAAAGACCAAAGGTGTGTCTGCTGTGCATAACGATCTGTGTCCGCGGATCATAGCACAAGGCACCCACGTCATCCCTCTGATGGTTCATCTGCATCAAAATGACAAATGACAGATGACCAATAACAAATGCCGAGGGCCAAACGGGTCCGCTTCTATTTGTCATTGGTCATTGTCATTTGGAGTTCCGGGTAAAGCTTCCCTTTGCCCCTTGACCGCTTCGGCCCTTCGCCCCTAAAGTTGGCAGGCGAAGCGGGCTACATTCTCACGAGAAAAACCATGGCGAAGATCGACGCAATCCTGAGCGAACGGATTTTGGTCCCCCTTCGGCAAGAGTGGATCATCAAAGGCGGGCGAGGCACACACGACCGGTCCCCCTTCCTGCTCGTTCGGGTCCGTTCAGAGGGCATTGAAGGGCTTGGCGAGGTGAGTGGAACCTACATTTGGAGTGGCGAGGGATTCGAGACGGCTGAAGCCGCAATTCGCCACGTCCTGGTGCCAGCATTGGCCGGCAGCGAGCTCTCTCCCAGGCGGATCCGTGCGGCGATGGACAGGGTGCTGGCGGGATTTGCGTTTACCAAAGCCGCCGTTGAAATGGCGTGCTGGGACGCACTCGGGAAGATGTGCGGCCTCACGGTGGCGGCTTTCCTGGGCGGAGCGATCAGGACCGCGGTGGTTTCGAAGTTTTCCATTTCCGGTGTCGCGCCCAACGAAGCCGCTGACATCGCTCGCCAGGCCTGGGAGGCCGGCTTTCGGAAATTCAAAGTGAAAGTCGGAACCGGATTGGACGAGGATCTGAAGAGGGTCCGGGCAGTGCGCGAGACACTCGGCGGCGACGTTTCTTTGGGAGTGGATGCCAACGGCGGCTGGACGCTGGGCGAGGCCCGCAGGGCCTTGCGTCCGCTTGAAGAGATGAATATCAGCATGATCGAGCAACCCTTGAATGAGAAGCATATTCACGAGACCGCTCAACTGCGCGTGAATTCCCGCATTCCAATTCTTCTCGACGAAAGTGTCTGGACGGCAAGCGACGTGGCGAACGTTGCCCGAATCCGAGCCGCGGACGCGGTGAACGTCTACGTCGGAAAGGCCGGTGGAATCCTCTCGGCTCTGGAAGCCGTGCAGGTCGCCAAGGCACTGGGACTCGGGGCCACGATGGGCTCGAACGGGGAGTTAGGTGTCGGTCATGCCGCCATCATGCAGGTGCTGGCGGTTGGCGACGGGTTCGACCTGAAGACTTACTCTCCAGATGCGGCGGCTCCCATGTACTACGTTGAAGATCTCGTCGAGCCGCGGTTTCGGCTCGAGGACGGTGAAGTGCCGGTCCCAACCGGGCCGGGCCTTGGGGTCACACTGAACGAGGCCGTGCTCAAGAAGTACAGGGTGAATTGACGCCCGTTATGGCCACAGAGGCAGAGAGATAAGCTTTTCTCCGTGTCTCTGTGGCTAAATAAGAGTTGGCGATGCTGCTGGGATATGTGAGCGATGAATACTACCTGGCCATCTCGGATGCTCAAGTTGAGTTGAGGAGACCGGGGTGGGCGACCGTCGTGCGTTCAGGGCCGAGCGGCGCGGTGTACGCCGGCGTGGAACCCGGCCAGTACGAGGTGATCCTCGCCAGGCAGGGCTATGGCTCCAAACGGATTCGTTCGGTGAATCTGGGAACGGGCGAGCCTCACCACTTCCGTCTCCTGTCCGACCGATTGCTGGGATACGCCTGGCCTCCCTGGTGCAAAAGCGGCTCGCCGGTAGAATTTCGAGTCCACAGCGTCGAACCGTTCAAACTGGGGCTCTGGCGGTACGGATACGAGAAGACCTTCATTCGCAATGTTGGCTGGTATGACGACCACGGGCCGAGAGCCATGATGCAGACGCTACCGGACGGTCACTTCGTCGAGACGGGAGTGAAGTGGTTCGGCGGAAACATGAAGGTCCACCGGCAGATCATCGACGCCCCGGAGAGGACCGGTTTGTATTACTTTCATGCGAAAGGGGAATCGGGAGCCTTCTTCAGTTTCCCTCTGGTTGTGGGTCCGGCAAAACCCGGTTCACGAATTGCGGTGCTGGCGTGCACGAACACCTGGAACGCCTACAATCCTTTTGGCGGCCGGAGCAATTACTTCCAGGCTTCCAGGATGGCAGACCAACCCATCGTGAATTCGCGCCAGGATCTGGCGCGCTACAACCTGCCGGACTACGGAGAGTGGAAGCTGGGACACTACGATCCCCTCTCTTTCGACCGCCCCAATCCCGCGAACTTCGTGCCCGAGAACGAGGTCGTGACCAACCCGATCGAGGGGCGCATGGCCTGCGCGATGGCGCCGGCCGAATGGCGAACACTGGGCTGGATGGAACGCGAGGGCTTCGACTACGACTTGTACGGCGACTACCAGTTGCATACCGGCGAACTGCCGCTGGAGGCTTACAGTATCTTGTTGCTGAACGTTCACCCGGAATACTGGTCCGTACGAATGTACGAACGGGTCAAAGACTGGGTCTACCGGAAGGGCGGGAGACTGGCGTATCTCGGCGGCAACGGCATCAATGGCCCGGTCGAATTCCTGGACGGGACCACGATGCGATGCATCAATGACTGGCGCGACGCTACCGAGAGCCGCTTCCATTCTTACAAGGAATCCGAAGCCAACCTGCTGGGAGTCGTCTTCACGGAGGCGGGCGCCATGACCGTGGCGCCCTACCGCGTGGTAAAGCCGGACCATTGGATATTTGAAGAGACAGGACTTCGAGAAGGCGCTACGTTCGGTCACAAGACACAGCACGAGCGTTACGGGGACGGCGCTTCGGGGCATGAGACGGACAAGATCAGTCCCGCTTCGCCTGCCGGCACAATTCTGCTGGCGAAGGGGCTCAACCCCGGCAACGGCGGGGCCGAGATGACGTATTACGAGCTTCCCGGCGGAGGAGCCGTCTTTGCAGCCGGATCGATCACTTTTCCGACCGCCCTGTTTCTCGACGAGCCCTGTTCGCGCATCACCCGCAACGTCCTGGAACGCTTTTTGAAGTAGAGATTCTTCGCGTCTTTGCGTCTTCGTGGTGGATTGGGGGTTTGCCAAGGGTTTACCGCGAAGACGCGAAGACGCTAAGAAACGCGCGCGCGAGAATTCTTGGGATACTTCCTGGTTTTCTGGAGCCTCTTCAGCTATGGCATTCTGGGCATCTGCCACAAGCTGGCCGAGCGAAAGAAATGCCGTCCGCAGCCCCTGGCGGCCATGCTCATGCTCTCGGCGTTTGTCGGGATGAATGCTTTTGTGTTGTGGGGCACGGGTTACTCGATTCCGTCCCGCGCCCGCTATACCGCCTTGCTTTGCGGCGCCATCGCCCTGTGCGCGCTGTGGGCCTTCCAGGAGGGGCTGAAGCACGGGAAAATCGCCACCAGCTGGCTGATCATCAATCTGTCTTCCGCGATTCCCACGCTCGGCTCGATTCTCATTTACAAGGAGCCCATCAACCTCAAAAAGGCAGGAATCCTCGCCTTGATCGTGGTTGCCATCGTCATGGTCTGGAGGGACCGGCTCGAAGATTTGAAAAGACTGGAGAAACGTCAAGAGCGATTTCCCGAACCCTCTACGCGCGTGAAACCTCCAGGCGGGATGACCGAAGGGGAGGCTTGACTCATGTGGCTAGTCTTGATGCTCATCGCTTTTTTGTTCAACGGATGCGGAGTGTTCGGTCTGCGCATCCTGGCGGGTATGGGACTTACCGAAACCCACGTGTATCAATATCTCCTTTACTTCTACCTT
>QHZE01000352.1 GCA_003225335.1 Acidobacteriota bacterium | reverse complement strand
AACCGTTTCTCCCCACCCGCTTCAGGATAGTGCTCCGCAATGAAGCCCGAAACCCGCCTGCGCAGTTCGGCGGAACGGGTCTCCGGCAGCCAGCGCAGGATACCCACCGAGGAGTGATCCACTCTCGGAAACGACCAGAGATAGCCTCGGAATCCCTCCTGCTGAAAAACTGTGATTACGGTGTCCGTGTGGTACGCGCCGGGCAGGTAAAAGCCGACGGCGAGGGACAGGTCTCGAGCGGCGAATCTTCCGATCGTGCACGCTCGTACGGTGCTCGTGGCCCCGTCGGCGCCGATCAGAAAGTCCGCTTCGTACTCCCCCTTAGCGGTCGATAGGAGCCAGACTCCTCGGTGTTGAAGGCATCGGGCCGTCCGCTCCGGAATGAAGCGGGCGCCTGCCCGTATGGAAGCCTCGCGCAGCGAGGAGTCCAGCCTCGAACGGGAAAAAATATGCATGGGATGCTTGAGGGGCAGGTCTGCCATGGACCCGTCCGCGGCGATCATACGCATACGGCGGATTTCGGAATGCGGCACACTGTTCTCGTGAAACCAGGGCATTCGGAGCAGGGCTTTTGAGGTTACCCCGCCGCCACAGGGTTTTTCCTTCTCTGTCGAGCCGTCGAACAGGAAGACCTCGTGACCAATCTGCGAGAGCAGCAGACTTGCATACGAGCCGGCAAGCCTGGCGCCGACAACAGCAATCCTCATGCCGACTATACTACAGTGGTGAGTGGTCAGTGGCCAGTGGTCAGTAACTGGCCACCGACCCCTGCCCACTGCCCACTGGCCACTGACCACCGACCACTGTAGTATTCTGGCCATGAAGGAGTCCGTCGGCAAGGCGACCTTCGCATTTGAAGTCCTTCAGAAAGACTCGGCCACCGCGGCCCGGCTCGGGCTCTTGCATACATCGCACGGAGATGTGCAAACTCCGGTTTTTATGCCCGTGGGGACCGCCGGGGCCGTCAAGGCGCTGCCCCACGAGTGGCTGGAAGATCTGGACGCGCAGATCATTCTTGCAAACACCTACCATCTCTACCTCCGGCCCGGACACGAGCGGATTCAGCGGCTGGGAGGACTTCACCGCTTCATGTCCTGGAACAGGCCAATCCTGACCGACAGCGGGGGTTACCAGATTTTCAGCCACCGGGAGCTTCGACGCCTGACCGAAGAGGGCGCCTGCTTCCGATCGCACCTCGACGGCAGCTCTCACTTCCTCAGTCCGGAGAGTGTCATCGACATTCAACGCAGCCTCGGTTCCGACATCATGATGGTTCTCGACGAATGCACAGCTTACCCGTGCGTGTACGCGGATGCGGAAGCCTCGATGAAGCTGTCCATGCGGTGGGCGCGAAGAGGCCATGCGCAGTGGAAAAAAAAGCGCGACGATGGCCGCCAGGCGCTGTTTGGCATCGTGCAGGGGGGTATCTATCCGGAGTTGAGGCGGCGTTCGGTCGAGCTGCTGATGGAGTGCAACTTCTCGGGGTTGGCGATCGGGGGATTGAGCGTAGGAGAACCCAAGGATGTCATGTTCGAGATCCTGGAGACTGTCCTTCCGCTATTGCCTTCCGATCGGCCCCGTTACCTCATGGGGGTCGGCACTCCGAAAGACCTCGCTCGCGCGGTTGCGCTGGGGGTCGACATGTTTGACTGCGTTCTGCCCACCCGCAACGCGCGCAACGGTTCTCTTTTCACGTCCGAGGGGAGAATTCTGATCAAGGGCGCGCGCTACGCCGAGGATGAAAGGCCCCTCGATCCACTCTGTTCCTGCCCCGTTTGCCGCCGTTACTCGCGCGCCTATTTGCGGTATCTATTCCTTACGGGAGAACATCTTTCAGCCGTGCTCAACACGCGGCACAACGTGACCTTTTACCTTGACATGATGCGCAAAATAAGAGAGTCTATCGCGTTCAATTCCTATGGTAAGTATCTGGAGGCAATGGAGAAATGGCCCGAGTGAGGTTCAGGCGCGGAAGGCGCCGGTCTCCTCACTCCGAACGGCCGATTCCACGGTTCCGGGATTCGCTTCTCATTGAACATGCGGGAATTAACATTAGCCCAGCAGGCCACTGCCCCAGATTTCCTCATTCAGTTTGCGCCCATTCTCATAATCGGCGTTATCTTCTACCTCCTCATCTTCATGCCCATGCGAAAGCGGCAAAAGAAGCTGGAGGCCGTGATTGCCTCGCTCAAGAATGGTGACAAAGTGATCACGACCTCCGGGATCTACGGAGTGGTAACGGGGGTCAAGGACACGACCTTGATTCTCAAGATCGCAGACCAGGTCAAGATCGAGGTCGCCAAGAGCGCCATTGCCGAAAAATTGGAAGGGGCTCAGGGCAGTTAGAAGAAAGCGCCAGAGTCTCCTTGCGTTTCCCCTTTTGCACAAAGGGGACCTGGAGATTTGACTATTTGGATGGGAGGGCACGGCTTCAGCCCTGCACGTGGCAAGGTGCATCAAAGGAGCGGAACCCCTCGGAAGCTGTGAAAAAAATTGCCATCCGCGTAGGGGCGACCCCAGGTGGCCGCCCCTAGGAGTTTTTTCGCGGCATATCGGGGGTTAGAGCTCAGGCTTTTTGATGTATCATTAGTGGCACTGCCGAAGCGTCTCCCTCCCGTCTTCAGACACGACCGAAGTCGTGCCTTTTCCCCCTTGAAGAGAGGGGATGTTTGGGCACGTCCAGCAAGGGGTTGCCATGCAAAAGAGCTTGAAGTGGAAAATGCTGATGATCCTCGCCGTGCTCGGCTTCTTCGTGTACTCCTTCATTCCGCCTCAGAAAAAGATCAACCTGGGACTGGACCTCAGAGGCGGCATCCACATGGTGCTGCAGGTTGCCACGGATGAAGCGTTGAACCAGGAGCTCGATCAGGTGGCAGACAGGGTAGCCCAAGACCTGAAAGCCAAGAACATCGCCTTTGCCAGCTGCAAGAGAGCCCCCGGCTACAGCATTGAGCTTGCGGGGATCGATGCGGCTCAGGAGAAGCAGGTCCGTCAATATCTCAATTCCACCTACGACAGGGAGTACACGGTTCGCGGGACCGTTGTGGAAGGAAAGAACAACTACACGCTCACCCTTCAGGGCGCCGTCCTCAGAACTCTAAAGGAGACGACGGTGACGCAAGCGCTCGAGACCATTCGCCGGCGCGTGGATGCCCTGGGAGTCAGCGAGCCGACTCTCCAGATCTACGGCGGCGGAGGGACGGACGTTGCCGACCAAATCATCGTCGAGCTCCCCGGAGTTGACGATCCGGACCGGGTAAAGGAGATCATCCAGGGAACAGCGCAGCTCAAGCTCAGGCTGGTAAAGAAGGAGAACGGCGGTCCATTTCCAACTGTTGAAGCGGCGGTTCAGGCCAACAACGGAAAGATCCCGGAAGACTACGAGATTCTCCCGTATCGGGAAGAGCGGGGCGAGCAAAGGATCGAATACCTCGTCGTAAGCAAGATCCCCACGATCACCGGGCGGCATCTCAAGAACGCCAGGCGCTCGACGGATTCTAACGGGGCTCCCGCAGTTGGCTTTTTTCTCAACTCGGAAGGGGCGGATCTCTTTTCGCGCGCCACGGGACTGCACGTGGGAGATCGCCTGGCTATCGAGCTGGATGGAGTGGTCGTGTCGGCTCCCGTCATCAACGAGAAAATCGGGGCCGAAGGGATCATCCATGGCAGATTCACGGTGCAACAGGCCGAAGACCTCTCCTTGATGCTCCGCTCCGGCGCCTTGCCCGCTTCGCTTCGCATCCTGGAAGAGCGGAACGTGGGCGCCTCTCTCGGCAACGACGCCATTCAGAAAGGAATCATGGCGTCTATCATAGGCTTCGGTCTGGTCGTCCTGGCGATGCTCGTCTATTACAGGGTTTCGGGAATCAACGCCGTCGTCTGCCTGCTGGCGAACCTGATCATCCTTTTGGGATACATGGGAATGGTGCGAGCAACCCTGACCCTGCCGGGAATTGCGGGCATTATTTTGACGATCGGAATGGCTGTCGATGCCAACATCCTTATTTTCGAAAGGATCCGGGAGGAGTTGCGCGCGGGAAAGACGGTCCGGGCGGCCATCGATGCCGGCTTCTCGAAGGTCTTCTGGACGATATTCGACACCAACACGACGACCCTCATCGCCGCTTTGTTCCTCTTTCAGTTTGGGACGGGTCC
>QHZE01000351.1 GCA_003225335.1 Acidobacteriota bacterium | reverse complement strand
GCTCACCAAAACTTCCAACCAGCAAATTGCGCTCGGCGCCGCTCACGACTGCTCGAATCATCCAACTGCCCAGCCGCGCCGCCGGGTGCAGCGCCTAGTTAGGCTGCGGCCCTCCGAATCGCGAACCGCCTATCGCCTGGTCACAAAAGGCTGAACGCTGAACCACATTGCCGCGAATTGCAGGACCGCAAAGGTAACGATCGTGCCGAGCCGCGCCAGGATCGGAATGGCTGTGCCGCGTCGGTATGCCGTACCAAGCCCAAGCAGAGAGGCCAGGCCTATGATGACCGTAAGAATCACTTCAACAGGGGTAAACGTTCCAGTGACGATTCTAGCCACACCGAGAAGGAACAGCCAAATCGCGCCCATGACGAATAACCAAAAGGCAAACAGCGGCGCAGCGGCACTCACGCCCCAATCGAATCGCCGCGGCAGAAGACTCAGGGCCACAACGAGAGGCGCAATTTGAATGATGTGGCGCAACAATGTGTCGCTCACAATACCGACCACGAGGAGAGCACCCGCGACGACAGCAAGCCACGCCGCAACCAGGCCTCGAAACTGTGACATCACGCGAGCGGATGAAGGCGTCGGAACTGGCTTGCGCGCGAGCACAATCGCCGCCGTAACCGCGGCCAGGACCGTGATAATCATGAATCGCTGCTGGAACGTCATACAGCGTTCTATCCCGACAGCCCAACTCTTATTCGATAGAACTGTCTAAAAACCTGAACATTGCAGGATGGATCAGTCTAATTCGTAGCCGCCTCTGAACGACTGTCCTATTCTCCTGAGACCGCGACTATCGAGATAGAGGGCGTTGTCTCTCGAACGGCGCAGACGGGCGGCGCAATTCGGGGACTCTGACAAGCCGACGGCCTTGCGGAGAAATCCGGATTCAAGGCAACTCCTGACGAGGCCAGCGTGCCCACGGCCGGCAACGGGCGATGGTGAATGGCTGAGTGACAGGCCCCAGTGCCAGTCAAGGCCACGCATGGGTCCACTCCCTTCTCGAGGGCAGTGATGCTGTCCGTGACTTTCTGGCGGAGATCGCGTTTGACTGAAGCACTTGCCGATCTCATCGTGGGTCCCTGCATTTCAAAGCCGGGTTCCGGGATCTCTCCTTCGAGGCCGGAGCCTTCAAGCTGTTCACCTCCTAACGAGTCAACAAGATCAGGACCAGTACGACTTCAGTGCAACAACGCGGTTTCAGGAACTGATATCCGGTGCTGTTCACCTCCAATTTGTCGTGGCCGGCGGCGGCTGCGTGGTCGAAGTGAAGGGCATAGTGCAGGCGCTACGAATGACGTGATTAATCCTGTGGACTTTTCAAAGCATGGAGAGCCACCTGGAGGCCGAAGAGAAGGAAGAACACGATGACCACGTCAGTCAAGAACACTAGAAGGACAGAAGCGATTTTCGAGGCTCGGGGGTGCGTATGCTGTGTGTAAGACGGTTTTTGGTCGGTCTCCTGGCGTTTGCCCTTGTTGCGCAGGGACAGGGAAACACGTTCAACAAGGTCCGGTACAATGGAGGCTCGGTGGACTCAAAGGTGGACCCGAAAGATTGGGACAACCGCCTGACGGTCACTTCGGACACCATTACCCTGGCTCTCAAGGACGGCAAGAAGGTTGATATTCCTGCTAAGTCAGTAACATCTCTCAGCTACGGACAGGAGGCACACCGCCGAGTGGGAACGATGATCGCCTTGGCAATACTTGTCGCTCCAGTCGCCTTGTTCGGCCTCTTTCACAAGACGCGGCTCCACTATATCGGGATTCAGTACGCGACTCCAGAGGGCAAGGCTGCGGGCATTTTGTTGCAGGGCGACAAGGATAATTACCGCGCAATCTTAGTTGCATTGCAGGGTGTGACGGGAGTAGCGGTTTCGGTGGGTGAAAAGGAGCGAGGATTGATTCCGGTGGGAATCAAGACCGATGTGACAAAGGGGGAGAGTGAAGAAAAAGGTCTGAGGGACAAGGCCGCGGACAATAAGGCTGGGGAGAACAAGCCCCCTGAGAGCACGCCTGCTGAACGGACAAAGGGAACCGTGAATGTTTCTTCAAATCCGGCTGGAGCGGATGTGTTGGTGGACGGCGAGTTTGTCGGAAACTGTCCTGCCGCGCTCAAGCTCACGCCTGGCAAGCACACTATAACCGTCAAGATGCTTGGTCATAAGGACTGGTCGCGCGACATCGCGGTGCAATCCGCATCTGAAGTACAGCTCACGGCGAATCTCGAGAAACAAAACTAGCGCGGCTGCGGCCGTGATCCATGGAGGAGGCGCTAACGGACTCACCGAATGGAAGGCGGCGGATGGAACGACACTCAAGGAACTTGACGAGAGGGCCTAACGAATTAAGGGATTCTTGGCAACGAGCCGACGCAGCGGACGGCATTCGGCCGCGGCTGGTCGGCAAGGTGTTGGGCAGACAGAAGTGGTGTTCCTCGATTCCAAGCCGTTGCTTTGATTCCAATATGCCGAAAGACATCATCCATAAGAAGCCGCTGGAGCACCCTCCGCGCGCTGCGGGTGCCGAAGTGGGAGCCGGGGAGAGCGTGACTCAGACGCATGAAGCACGTGGGAGCTGGCTAACGCTAATAAGGCGATGAAGGTCAATGTGGTTGACGCCAATCAGGCCAACCAGGCGGTGCAGCAGACCCGCGGGCCATGTCGCCTTTCTGAGGTTAAGCGGCTCTCCAGCCCCGCCGGCCGCTGAGCTTTGTCGTTAGGCTGCCAGAATCAATTCTAATGAACGAATGCGTTGTTCAGTTCACTACCCCAGTGGAGTACAGGGACGGAGGTGGCCCCATGCACGTGCGTCACGAGGAAGATGCCGTCACCTGGTTATGGGCCTTCCCTCAACTAGTCTGCTGGCCCCGGCCGCTCGAGTGGCTCTACACGCCCGTCGTTGGAAATCGTCGGTGGCCAGGCGATCTATGGGGTATCGACGATGGAGGCGAGTTGCTGATCCTCGAGTGCAAGCAGTGCCGTCGCCGCGACGACCCCTTCGCTGATTTCCTCCGATTCCACCAACCAGATCGCGAGGAGCTCACCGCTAGCCACTGGAAGCGCAAGTTCTCGTTGCACCTCGCCGCAGAATTGAAGTACGCCAATGGAATGCAAGAGCGCCCGCGAGGCCGGACCGCAGGCATTCTCCCTCGGTCCAATCGTCGTACCCATCTGAGACGCTGGCCGGAGCTGGTCGCGATGATTGACAGCCGAATCCGCGACAGCGCCTACGCCACAACTGTGAGCGGGTACCTCGAGGTGCGAGCCAAAGCTGGAAACCCTATCCCTAATTACCTCGCGTACATCATCCAATCTAGGGAGACGATGCCAGTCCTGACGCCGGCCGCATTGACTTCCGCGCGCGGCCTGCAGGCCAGGGTTGGCCCCGAAAGGGTCGGTCTCCTAGTTGTCATGGCCACACGTAGCCCAGAGGGCACATTGTCCGTGCGCGCAGTCCGTTCGCAGCCACTGCTGGCAGCCTAACGAATTAATTAAGGATTCTTGTCGCGCTTGCCGCAACAAAATCCTGCGTTGGATTAAATCCGGAGCTGGATATTGGAGTTTCGATGCGTTTTGCGGTGAGTCTTAACGGTGAAGGGAGCCGAGTTGTGGGAGGCTTTCGGATTGTCGGAGGTTGTCCAACCAGCATTTGCGGCTGACCGGGGCCGCGCTGATCCGGCGCCAGCGCCGCGGTAGGATATGATTGGGAGCGTGGAACACGTGGCTGCCGACGTTGCCGTGGTATACGCGCGCGGCGCCTGGCTCCCACGTCCTCGCCGGTCGATGACGGTAATCCCACGGTGCAATCGGATTGGGCATGGAGCACATGCCTACCCGGTCCTTCCTGGCTCTACTCTCAAGCTCTGCTAGGTCCGGGTTCTTATTGTACTTTTGAAGTGCCCGGCCAGACCCGCCTTTAGGAGCTCCATTGAGACATCTTTGCCGTCAACGATCACCCGGGCAACGGGGGGTTCAGTCGACCGGAAGTTTTACATGCTCGAGTATGATCCCAATGGCGAGGCACGAGTTCTGCACTTGACGTTTGGACCTGAATCGCAAAGGTTTGAAGACATGCTTGAGAACCTCGCAGCCGATTGGCTGAGAGAGAAGGGAGTCGCCGAACCGCTGAGCACCGGGCTGCCCTCGTCCCCGCGGAGTGCAGCTTGCCCTCCAGTCTGCTACGGTTCTCTCCGGCGCCTGATTTGGTGTCGGAAGTTTGACTCGACTCTCGACCAACGGGAGGGCGTCGTACGACCGTGGGAAGTATCGCTGATCACTCGTAGCGGAGAGACCGAGATACCTAGCCCTTCAGAGCTTAAGGACCTGTGCCGACAATTACCCGTCTAGCGCTTCAAGAAGTACTCGTCCGACCTTGAGCTGGCCCAGCTTGAGGACAAGGTCGGGAAGCCAGGGTGGGAATCTGGTCGATGCCGAACCAGGCGCTGCCTTGGGACTTTCGGCATAATGACCAGGCGTTCCGGTCGAAAACCAAGGCGGATTCTGTGGAGGGCCGTGCCGTCGCATACCACGGGAACGTCAATAGCAGGGTGTTTCATCGACTGTCTTGCCCGTCATACAACTGCCGGAACTGGACGCGTATCCTGAATAGCCGAGACGAGGCTTTGGCTGCAGGTTTGAAGCCGGCACCTTAAAGGGTCGGCGGGGCCGAGCGCAATACAAGAGCACGCGGCGAATCTACCACCAAACACGGCAATTTGAGGCCGCGTGCAAGTTTCGCTATTTTCCCCTACTGGCGGCAGCACATCTTTTTCGAGAACTACATTTCTATCACACTGAGAGCTTTTGGAGCGATTTTGCAAGCCCTCGAAATGTCTGGAAGTTATTTATTAGGAAGTGGTTGCGGGGGAGGGATTTGAACCCTCGACCTTTGGGTTATGAGCGCATTCCAAGCCGTGACTCGCTGCACCTAGTCCCAGTAAAGCCCAATAGAATCAAGGCCTCCAGGCGA
>QHZE01000073.1 GCA_003225335.1 Acidobacteriota bacterium | reverse complement strand
GACCTGAGCGACTTGGCCTGGAGCATCGCCGAGGAGATCAAGAAGGGTCGCCCGGACCGCTCCGTGGAGTTTCTCATCCAGCCCGGCGCCACAGCCGAGGGCGATCCCGACCTCCTCAGGATTGCACTGGACAACCTGCTGCGCAACGCCTGGAAGTTCACCAGCAAACGCCTCGGCGCGCGGATCGAATTCGGCCACCGGGACCAGGAGGAGCAACGCGTCTACTTCGTCCGCGACAACGGGACGGGCTTCGACATGGCCTACGCGGGAAAGCTGTTCGAACTCTTCGAACGCCTTCACAGCGACGCCGAGTTCCCGGGCGCGGGGGTCGGCCTCGCCACGGTCCAGCGAGTCATCCGGCGCCACGGCGGCCGGGTATGGGCCGAGGGAAGGGTGGGCGAAGGAGCCTGTTTCTAATTCACCCTTCACGCCGCAGCGTTGGAGGAGAAGGCGCCGGCTGGAATTGCATCCGCCAGCGCAATGGGAGAAAAACCTGGGTCCTGATCTTCAAGGAACAGGTCCGCGCCCGTTTCCTATCTGGGTGGCACGGTGCGGAAAAACATCACAACTGAGTCCCATCAGCAGAGGCGCAGGTCGGCGTAGGCATTCAGGTCCAGCCGGACGGGAAGCCCTCTACGGAGCTTCGGCGTGCCGGCGGCGGCGATCATGGCGGCGTTGTCGGTAGTCAGGCTTGGCTTGGGAAAATATACGCTGATTTTGCGCGCGCTCGATCCGGCGCCGGCGCCTGTTTGGGATACTTCAAAGGCTTCCGTGAATGTCCGGCGCAGAAGGCTGTTGCAGGCAACGCCGCCGACCAGCAGAATCGACCGCGGCCGCACGGATTCGGCTGCTCGCGCCGTCTGACGCACCAGGGTGTCCACAATCGCCTGCTGATAACTGGCTACCAGATCGACCACTTTCTGCGGAATCTTGGCCCCGGGCCGCCGGCGCGGTTTGATGGCAGACTTCTCGATGTGCCGCAGTGCTGCAGTCTTGAATCCGCTAAAACTGAAATCAAGGCTGCCGTCGCTGATCTTGGGAATGGAGAAGCTGAATGCGCGGGGATCGCCGCGCTGCGCAAGCCGATCGATGATAGGCCCTCCCGGATAGCCCAGTCCGAGAAACTTCGACAGCTTATCCAGCGCTTCTCCTGCCGCATCGTCCCGCGCGCGCCCGATCGATTGGTAGACCTCAGGCTCGGGCGAGAATATCAGCGAGGTATGTCCGCCGGATACCACGAGAGCCAGCAGGGGATACTCGACCGCCGGGTGCTCGATGAAAGCGGAACAGATATGACCCTCAATGTGATTGACGGGAACCAGGGGTTTCTTCAGGGAGTACGCCATTGCCTTGGCGAAGTTCAGGCCCACAAGCAGCGACCCGATGAGCCCGGGCCCTTGAGTGACGGCGATACCGTCGATTTCGGAGTACTGCTTCCCGGCCTCGCGGAAAGCGCGCCACACAACATAGCCGATGTTGCGCAGATGTTCGCGGCTCGCCAGCTCCGGCACGACTCCGCCGAAGCGGCGGTGCGTTTCTATTTGCGAAGCGACGACATTCGAGTGGACCGCGCGCCCGTCTTCCACCAGCGCCGCTGCCGTCTCGTCGCAGGAAGATTCAATCCCCAGCACAAGCATCGGCAAAGTATATCAGCCGGCAAAGTAGTTCACCGCAAAGACGCGAAATGACTCAGTCTCGGGAGGAATCCTGGGGGAAGAACTGACTCCCCAAAAGACTTGCCACGAATTTCACGAATTTTTTCCCGCACCTGTGGCTCTATGTCCTTGCTGAGCGCGATGGGGAAAAACCTTCGCGGAACCGCCAGCCTGTTTTCGTGTAATTCGTGAAATTCGTGGCCAGTTTTTCGCCGTGGCTGTGTCTCTGCGGCCAATCACATAATGCCACAAGGGATTACTAAGGGCGATTGGAGGCGGGTTCCTGATATTCGGCGACGGCGCGCAGGGATTCGGTGTATGGCGGGCGTGCCACCCCACGATCCGTGATGATCGCGCTGACATACCGGTTGGGGGTTACGTCAAACGCGGGATTCGCCACGTTGGCTCCCAAAGGGGTTACCGCTACGCCCTGGAAGCTCCGTACCTCGTTTGGGTCGCGGTGCTCGATCGGAATATGACTGCCGTCAGGAATAGACAAATCCAGCGTGGAGATCGGCGCCGCAACATAAAAGGGGAGCCCGTGCTCTTTGGCGAGTACAGCCACCGAGTAGGTTCCAATCTTGTTGGCCACGTCCCCGTTCGCCGCGATACGGTCCGCGCCCACGATAACGCAGTCAATCTCGCCCTTCTGCATGAAGTGGCCGGCCATGTTGTCGGTGATCACGGTGACAGGAATATGGTCCTTTTGAAGCTCCCATGCCGTCAGACGCGCCCCTTGAAGAAACGGCCGCGTTTCATCGGCAAAGACCTGAACCTGCTTGCCCGCCTCCACGGCCGCCCGGATCACCCCGAGAGCGGTGCCGTACCCGGCCGTTGCCAGCGAGCCGGCATTGCAATGGGTCAGGATCCGGGCATTTCCAGAAAGAAGAGCCTGTCCGAAGCGCCCCATCGCGCGGTTCGCGCGCACATCCTCTTCCTGCATCCCAAGCGCCTCGCGAATCAGGGCCTCGCGCACCGGGGCGACTCCCAGAGAGCGCGTCCGGTCATACGCCTTTCTCATCCTCTCCACCGCCCAGAAAAGATTCACTGCCGTGGGCCGGGTGCCGGCGATGAGCTGGCAGATCTCGGCAAAGTGCGTGTCAAGCTCTTCGACGCTCTTCGCAGGGGAGATCTTTACCCCGAGAGCAATCCCCATGGCCGCGGCGACGCCGATGGCCGGAGCCCCGCGAATCACCATCGAACGGATGGCTTCGGCCACGCCCTGGTACTCGGTGTAGCAATTGTAGATCTCCTGGGTTGGAAGCAGGCGCTGGTCCAGCATCACCACGCCGGAATCCGTCCACTCAATGGTGCGTATCATGGCGGGGCCAGTCTATCCCAGCGGGCATGATTTTCAAAGGCTGGTTCGGAGTTCAGGCTTTAGCCTGTATTAAATCAGCGCAGCCTGAAGGCTGAACTCCAAACCTGTTCATAGGGTCAGACCCTCCCGATGTGCCACGTCCGTCAAGCGCGCGTCATAGGCAATGAATCGCACGGGAGCGCCGGCTTTGCGTCCGTCAACGTTCACTTTGCACGAAAACAAACGGTGAGCGATCAAAAATGAGAAATGACAAATGGGACTTCGGCCTGTGGGGGCCGCGTGTAACGAGGAATCTACGGCCGGCCCGGGTACGGTTTGACAATGCCGAATCCGGGTGGTAATGATGATCGTGTCATGCGGCTCCTTTTAGAGCCCGAGATGATGGTGCCTCGATTGCCGAGGGTAAAAGGGAAGTGGGTGAGAATCCCACACGGTCCCGCCACTGTAATCGGAGAGCCGGACTTCAGAAGCCAGCTCCATAGCTGCGCGGATTCGCCCGCCACTCGTTGAGCAGACGGGGAAGGCGCGAAGGCCGGCAAAGACCCGAGAGTCAGGAAACCTGCCTCATCCTGCGATTTCAGTTCGCTCTTCGCGAGAAAGAGACCTGGAATGATTCCCAAACCCTTCCGGTTTTCTCTCCTTTCTCTTGTGCTCCTCCATTCGATCGGCTGTGCGCCGGGAACCTCCACGGCTCACAAAGCCGGCGCGCAGGAGCAGATTAAGGCGGCCGAATCCGATTCCGTCGATTATACGGACGAGATCGGAAGGTACGTTCGGCTCCCGAAACACCCCCTTCGGATCGTCTCGCTGGCGCCGAGCGTCACCGAGGTCCTCTACCTGCTCGGGGCCCAGGACCGGCTCGTGGGCGTGACCACCCATTGCGACTGGCCCGAGGACGCGAAAACGAAGCCCAAGATCGGCAATCTCCTCAATCCCAACTACGAGGTCATTCTAGCCGCCAAACCCGATCTCGTGATCGCGACCACGGCGGGGAACGATCGCGCCGCTGTTTTGAAACTGGCCGGCCTGGGTCTTCCCGTTTTTGTCACCGCGCCCCGGTCGGTGGAGAAGATTTTCGAAACGGTTCTGGACGCTGGCCGGATCACGGACCGAGCGCGCGAAGCGGAGCAGCTTGTCTCCAACATGCGCGAGCGCCTCGACGAGGTGAGGCGCCGCCTCGCGGGGCTGCCGCCTACCCGGGCTTTTTTCATGACCTGGTTCGACCCTTTGCTCGCGCCCGGCAAGAACACTTTCGAAAACGACGTCCTGCGCCAGGCAGGCGTGGAATCCATTACGGCGGACATCGAAGAGTTCTACCCGCGCTACAGCCTGGAGCAAATTCTCGCGCGGGACCCCGAGGCGATCCTTACCGTCGAGCACAACACCCGTTCTGTAGCCGACCTGAAACGGATCGCAGGCTGGAACCGGCTCAGCGCGGTGCGCAAGGGAAGGGTGTACGTTTTGAGCGAAGTGATCCAGCATCCCTCCCCTCGCTTTGTGGAAGGAGTCGAAGAACTGGCCCGCAAACTGCACCCGGAGCGATTCCAATGAACCGCCTTTCAGACCGGAAGATAGTCGGGAAAACCTTGTGGCTGCTGGCGGCCTGGCTTCTGGCCGCACTCGTGTCTCTGAACATCGGCAGCGTTTCGATCTCCGCCAGCGAGATGCTGCGCATTTTTGAGAATCACGGGGAAACGCAGCTGGCCGCGATCCTGTTTTCCGTGCGTCTCCCGCGGGTCTTGATGGGGTCGCTTGTCGGGGCCGCTCTCGCCTCGGCCGGCGCCGCATTCCAATCGCTTCTGCGTAATCCGTTGGCCGATCCTTACGTGCTTGGAGTCTCGACCGGCGCGTCTCTGGGGACCATTCTGTATTCCATTTTTGTCACTACGTCTCGAGCTCCAGACTCGGGCGGGAGTTTTCTCTACGGACGGCCGCTGGCGGCCTTCCTGGGAGCGGCATGCACGATTGCGGCCGTGTACGTCATTGGAGGCAACCCGCGCGCCGGAGAGACCTCGCAGAGGTTGCTCCTGGCAGGCATCGTCTTCGCGTCCTTCCTCTCGTCCATCAACGTGTTTCTCTTGACCAGCACCAATCAAGCGGACCTGCGCGGGATTTTCTATTGGCTCATCGGCGACCTGAGCCGTCCGGTAGACGCGTCGATTTACGTGGTCGCGGTCGCCGTGTTCGCGGGCTTTGCCCTGCTCTACGCCTGCTCCCACGGTCTGAATCTCATTGCCACAGGCGAGGAAGACGCCCTGATTCTTGGCGTCTCCGTCCCGCGCGTCAAAGCCGGAGTCTACGCTGTGGCATCCCTGGTGACCGGGGCGGTGGTCTCCGTCAGCGGCCCTGTCGCCTACATCGGCCTTATCTGTCCCCACATCGCGCGCATGATGTTCGGGAGCGACAACCGCATTCTATTCCCCACGGTCTTCGTCTTCGGGGCCATCTTCACGCTCCTTGCGGATACGCTCGCCCGCACCGTGCTGTCGCCGGTCGAATTGCCGGTTGGAGTCATAACCGCGCTGTGCGGCGCGCCGCTTTTTATCTATCTGCTTCACAGACGGAGGTCCGGCGCATGAGGCAACTGCATCCAGAACCGGCGGGAGATACTCTGCTGGAAGCGCGCAACCTGAGTTTTTCCTACTCGCGCCCCGTGGTCCAGGAATTCAGCCTCGGTCTCCCGCCGGGCAAAGTTACCGGTCTCATCGGGCCAAACGGCTCGGGGAAAACCACCGTGCTGCGGTTGCTGGACGGCATCCTTCGTCCGACTGGGGGAGACGTGCTCCTTCACGGAAGCGTGCCGCTCGCCCGTCTGTCGCGCAAAGAGATTGCCCGGCGCATTGCCATGGTGCCGCAAAACGGCGGCTCTTATTACTACCAGTCGGTCTTTGAGTTCACGATGCAGGGGCGCTCGCCCCACCTCTCACTCCTGGGATTCGAGAGCGAACGGGACATCGACATCGTGCGTGACACGCTGGAGATGACCTGCCTGTCGGCCCTTTCCCATGCCCGGGTATCAGAAATCTCGGGAGGAGAAAGACAGCGGCTGCTTTTGGCGCGCGCCCTCGCGCAGCAGGCCGAGATTCTGCTGCTCGATGAGCTCACTGCCAATCTCGATATCAACTATCAAGTAGAACTGATGAGACTTGTCCGGCGCATTACCCGCGAGAGAAAGCTCGCCAGCCTTGTGGTTTCGCATGAAATCAATCTCCTGGCCTCCTTCTGCGACTGGATCGTGCTGATGGCCGAGGGAAAAATCTTCCGGCAAGGACCGGTGGCAGAGGCTGTGACGGAAGAGAGCCTGAGAGGAATTTTCGGACTGGATTTCTTCGTGCGCCGGTCGGCGACCGGACCGCTGGAGATCCTGCCGGTTCTGGAGCCATAGATTTCGGATTGCGGATTTCAGATTGTGAATTGGGGAGTGCGGATTGTGAATTGGGGAGTGCGGATCGGGGAGCCCAGATCGGCGAGTGAAGTATTTGGATTGCGCAGTTCCAAATCCGAAATCCGAAATCCGAAATCTGCAATCTCTTTGGCTCTCTTCTCTGCCGTGCTCGCCTCGCCATTTTCTGCAAATGCCGCCACGCTGGAAATATGCGAACAGGAATTACAGATTTCGGATTCCACGTTTCCCAATCCGCAATCCGCAATCCGCAATCCGCAATCGGAAATCCGAAATCCGAAATCGACACAGCGGATCACAGGCCGCGTAGAAGATGAAAGCGGCGCCGCTTTGCCGCGCGCCTTGGTGGAGGTACACGATCCCAAGGGAAAGGTCCTTGCGAAAACGCGCACTAACAGCCGCGGAGAATTTGTTCTGGATCTCCCGGAAGGGTCCTACACTGTGGACGTGGAGCTCGCGGGGTTTGCGCCTCTCAAGGACCAGGCTTTGGAAGTCACACAATCCACGCCGCCACTCAGGCTCCCCCTGGAGATCCCGAGTATCCAGCAACAGATCGTGGTGACGGCTACGAACACCGAAGCACCCCTTCCCCAGGTGGGAAGCAGCGTCACGGTCTTGACCGGTGATCAATTGCTGCGCGATGGAGTCGCGACGGTCGGGGAAGCCTTGCGCCGCGTGCCGGGTCTGGTCTTGGTGCGGAGCGGAGGCGCAGGGCAGCTCACATCGTTGTTCGTTCGCGGCGGCGAGTCGGATTACACAAAAGTCCTTATCGACGGCATAGTCGTGAACGACCCCGGGGGGAGCTACAACTTCGCGAACCTGACGGCTTCCAACATAGATCGCATCGAAGTAATTCGTGGCCCTCAAAGCGCGCTGTTCGGCTCGGACGCGATCGCGGGAGTCGTCCAGATCTTCACCAAGCGCGGCACATCCGAAGGACTCTCCCCCAAGCCAACGGTGCTGGTGGAAGGGGGAACATTTGCGACCCTGCGCTACGGAGGCGGAATCGAGGGGAAAGGGGAACGAGCCGATTATTCCGCCGCCTTCACTCGCTTGGATACCGACAACAATGTGTCGAACGGTTCCTTCAATCAAACCACGTTCACGGGCAACTTCGGGTTCGTGCCTTTTCGAAAGACCGAGCTGCGCGCGATCTTCCGCGCTGAGAACGGCCGCACCGGAGTTCCCGGAGCCTGGGCCTTCCACCGGCCGGATCCGGACGAATATTTCCACCGCAGGGATCTGGCCGGGGGCGTACTGTTCACGCACTTCGCCACGATGTTATGGACGCAAAAGGTCTCCTACACAGTGAGTGATTCCCGGCAGCTGTCCGTGGACCCGGCCGACTCGGGCAGTTTCGTGCCGGAGTTTCAGGGGCGGCGCGCCACTGAAACTGCGTTCGATTTTCCCTTCCAGTTTCTGAACCAGACCCGCCGCCAAAGGGTCAACTATCAGAGCGACGTGACCCTCCCTTCCGGGCATCTGCTCACAGCGGGAGCGGAGTACGAGCGGGAGTCAGGCACGATCGGAGACCCGAGCTTCGAACCTTTATCTGCGTTGCGGAACAATTGCGGAGCCTATGTGCAGGACCAGTGGGCTCTTTACAATCGATTCTTCGCCACTGTGGGCGTCAGGCTCGAACACAACGGCAACTTCGGTTTCTTCGCGGCTCCCCGCGCCTCTGTCGCCCTTCATGTCCGTGAGGCTTCCGGGCGAAGCTTCTGGGGGCTCACAAAGATCAAGGGGAACTTTGGCCTGGGAATCAAAGAGCCCACGCTCGTGGAGTCTTTCAGCGAGTCCCCTTTCTTCCGCGGAAACCCGGATCTGCTGCCGGAGAAATCCAACAGCTGGGATGCCGGGATCGAACAGGGCTTCGGAGGCGGCCGGAGCGCCCTCGAGATTACCTGGTTCGACAACCGCTTTCGAAACCAGATCGGGTTTGCAACGACCAATTTTACAACGTTCGAAGGGACGTTTTTCAATATCGGCAAGACCCGGGCGCGGGGCGTGGAAACGATTCTCAAGACAGATCTGCCGCGGCGCTGGGAAATCAGCGGAGGCTATACCTTCCTGAGCTCCAGGGTTCTGGAAAGCACTTCTCCCTTGGACCCCGCCTTTGCCAAAGGGCAGGAGCTGTTCCGCCGCCCGCGGCATTCGGGTTACGCGGAGCTACGGTGGAAGCCCGGCAGCTGGACCTTCGGCGCGACAGGAATCGCCGTCGGCCGTCGCGTGGACGGCGACTTTTCCGGTCTGGGAATGACGCGGAATCCAGGCTACGCAATCGTGAATCTCCTGGCAAGCTACAGGTTGTCGGATCTCTCGTCGTTCTTTGCGCTGGTCGAAAACGCTTTCGACAAGGAATACATGGAGGTGCTGGGCTTTCCAGCGTTGCGCCGGCATTTCCGTATTGGCCTCCGCTTCGGCTTATAGATTTGCCACGGAGTCACAGGGACACGGAGGAGACTGAGGTCTCTCTACTACTAACCCGAAAATCCTTTGCTGGCAGGAAAGGATTTTTCTTCGCGAAATCTTCGCGCTCTTCGCGGCTTCGCGGTGAATCCTGGGCTGGACTTTCACCACGAAGGCGCGAAGCACGCGAAGAAAACGCGAAGGATTTTAGTTTGGTGCGGCTTTGCTGCTCTGTGACTCTGTGTCTCTGTGGCGAGAAAGGAACGATGAAAGAACCGGTGGTAATTTCGTGGAGCGGCGGGAAGGATTCGGCCATGGCGCTGTACGAAGTCCAGCGCAGCGGAGCCTATGACGTGCTCGCGTTGCTGACCACCGTCACCGCCGACTACGACCGGGTCAGCATGCACGGGGTCCGGCGCGAGCTTGTGCAAAGGCAGGCTCAGTCTCTGGGCGTCAGTCTGGAGCCGATCTGGATTTCAAAGAACGCCTCCAACGAAGAATACGAGTCGAAGTTGTTGCAGGCTCTGCGCCGGTATCAGGACCGGGGGGTGAGGCGGGCGGTTTTCGGCGACCTCTTCCTCGAAGACATCCGCGCGTACCGGGAGAACGTCCTGGGCAGAATCGGGATGAGCGGGATCTATCCCATCTGGCAGCGGGACACCACTCAGATGGCCCAGGACTTTATCGCGCTGGGTTTCCGGGCGATCGTGATCTGCGTCGATTCGCGCGTTCTCCCGGCCTCCTTCGCAGGCAAAGTGGTCGATCAGGAGCTCCTGCGCTCCCTTCCGCCGGGCGTGGATCCTTGCGGCGAAAACGGGGAGTTCCACACCTTCGTCTATGCCGGTCCGATACTCAGCGAGGAGGTCAGGTTCACCGCAGGCGAAGTTGTGCTCCGGGACTCTTTCTATTTCTGCGAGTTGAGTTCGGAGTTCAGGCTTTAGCCTGCCCGGGACCAGTGCAGCCTGAAGGCTGAACTCCAAACTTGGCAGAAAATGACAAGGCAGACTATGGTAGTCGAGCGGGTAGTGTCGTTGATTCCGAGCAGCACCGAGATCGTCTGCGCCCTCGGTTGCGAGACCCTTCTTGTCGGCCGTTCTCACGAGTGCGACTTTCCCCAAACCGTCAAACGGCTGCCGGTCTGCACCGAACCCAAATTCCGCGCCGATGGGACAAGTGACGAGATAGACCGGCGCGTGAAGGCCATCCTCCAGGAAGCGCTTTCGGTCTACCGCGTCCACGGGGAGACACTTCGCCGCCTTCAGCCCCAGGTGATCCTCACACAGTCCCAATGCGAAGTGTGCGCTGTCAGCCTCAGGGAGGTCGAGCAGGCCCTTTGCAGCTGGCTCGAATCACGGCCGGCCATCGTATCCCTCGAGCCGCGGGCCCTGCGCGACGTATTTGCGGACATCGAACGGGTGGCCCAAGCGCTGAACGTTCCCGGGAAGGGAGCAGCACTGGTTCAGCGAATGAAGCGGCGCATGCAGGAAATCGAGGACAAGACTCGAACGCTGCCGGCCAGACCCACCGTCGTGTGCATCGAGTGGCTCGAACCACTCATGGCGGCTGGCAACTGGATGCCGGAACTGGTCAGGATGGCAGGCGGCGAAAATGTTTTCGGACTCGCCGGCGAACACTCCCCATGGATGACCTGGGAGCAATTGCTGGAAATGGATCCCGACGTCGCCGTTGTTCTGCCTTGCGGTTTCGATATCAGGAGGTCGCGCGAGAACATCTGCGCCCTCACTTCGAAATCTGACTGGTGGCGCCTGCGCGCGGTACATAGCCGCAGGGTCTACCTGACCGACGGAAACCAGTACTTCAACCGTCCCGGACCGCGCCTGGTCGAATCGCTGGAGATTCTCGCGGAAATCCTTCACCCCGGCCTGTTTGAGTTTGGCCATCACGGAAGCGGGTGGCAAAGAATTGACGATTGACCGCTGAATCTGCCACAGAGGCTCAGAGACGCAGAGAAAAACTTCTCTGTGGCTAGAGATAGCGAGCAGACCTCATACCGCCGAGGGTAGGGAACCGCCGATGCACGCCGATGCACGCCGGTGAGCGGCGCCGAACATCGGCGTGCATCCGCGTTCATCGGCGGTTTCAAACAACTGGGCTTGTTCCATTTCTCTTTTATCAACCATGCCTCTCGGACGAAATTTGACCATTTTGTCAACTTTGTGTCCACCAAGTGGACCTAGAAGGAGTGGAGCTTGCTTCGAGTGACGGATGATCTTGGCCGCATCATCGCACTAGCGGGACCCGCGCAGAGGATCGTCTCGCTGGTGCCGAGTATCACGGAGACGCTTTGTGCTCTCGGGGCCGGAAACCGCGTCAGCGGCGTGACGGATTACTGCATCCATCCCGCCGAGGAGGTGCGGGGCAAGACAAAAGTTGGTGGGACAAAGACTCTGCGCATCGAAACGATTCTCTCGCTGCACCCGGATCTGGTCATTGCAAATGCGGAGGAAAACCGAAAGCATCAGGTGGCGAAGCTGGAGGAAGCGGGGCTCAACGTATTCGTCAACTTCACCAGGACCGTGGAAGGTTGCTTGAAGATGATTTCCGATATCGCGTCACTGACGGAGACAGAAGACGCTGCCCGGGGAATAACGGCGTCCATCCGGGCATCCCTGGACAAAGCGAAGGCAAGGGCGCCGGCCCCGCCTCCGCGGGTCTTGTGCCCAATTTGGAAGAACCCCTACATGTCGATAAATCGGGACACCTTTGTGCACAGCATTCTCCGCGCTGCCGGCGGCCAGAACGTCTTTGAAGAGCATCCCGACCGATACCCCAAGTTCACTCTGGATGAGGTGGTTCTGAAGCGGCCCGAAGTCATCATTCTTCCGACTGAGCCGTACCGTTTCACGGAGGCGGACAAAACCGATTTCGAGACCCTTGGTGAAAAAGTCTCTGCGGTAAGCCACATCCATATTGTCGAGGGCGAGCTTCTGAGCTGGTACGGCCCGCGTGTTGCTCGCGCTCTGCGTGAGCTGTCTGCTCTGTTCCGCGGTGAAACGCCATCATCAGGACGCGGATGAACGCTGAGCTCGCGGATGAAATGCCTTTTTTTCACCACGGAGACACGGAGATGCACGGAGATAGCGCTCTCGTGAATCTTCGTATCCTCGGCGTCCTCCGTGGTGGAAGAGGAGGTGTGAATCCTACTTCCAGGCAGATTTGGCTACCGGTGCTGCGATGAAGAACGGTTTAGCTGTCGCCGGGTTTCCCTCCTGCGCCGGCGGCTTCCAATTGAGCCAGATACGCAGCGGCTTCCTTGATCTGGCGCTCGCTGAACACTCTGATTCCTTGCTGCTCGAGTAGCGCTGCCGTAACACCCTGCCCTGCCCGCTTCAAGCCCTTGAAGCTTCCATTCCCGATGTATGTGCTGCCGCACGATGGACTGCCATCCTTCAGGATGGCGAGTTTCACATTGTCGCATCGGGCCGCCTGCAGCGCTCGGTGCGCTCCCAAGACAAAGCAAGCGGTTACATCGCGACCCGCTTTCTCCACGACTATGGCTTCGCCGCGTAGAACTGCGAGCCCTCCTTCGCCCTGAATCTCCGCCGGCGATCTCGGTACGGAAAAGCCTCCAGCAAGCTCAGGGCAGAAAGGGACCAATCGGCGTTCCACCTTCCAACGTTCAAGGATAGTGTTGTCAGCGCGGGCATGCGATCCGTCATAGCGGACAGACTCGCCAAGGAGACACGAGCTGACCAGGACGCGAACCATAGGGAGGGCTCGCGAGTTGTCTATGGCACGTTCCGGCAACACATCCGAATCGGCTGAGAACCCCATCCGGCGAAAGATATCACTCGATCTCGGCTTTGCACAACCTCGCTCGCGGCACGCGGTGCAATCGGAGGCGCTTTGGCCTGCACTGAGTCCGTGCAGCCTGAAGCCTGAACTCCAAACCTGTGCTTTCTGCTCGCGCTTCTTTTGAGGCATTTGAAACTTTTATACTCGCCGGTCCTGTTTATTGATAATCTCAAAAACCTATGGCGAAGAAAAACAGGAACGTTCTGCTCGTTTCGGTTCTGTTTTTCCTGGCGGCAGGGGGAGGATCTTATCTCTTTCGAGAGCCGATCCTGACCCGGGTGGCGACCTTTCTGGTAGTTTCCGACCCTCTCCATAAGGCAGACGCCATGGAAATCCTGGGTGGCGGCGAGCCGGGGCGCGCTCGCAAAGCGGCAGAGCTTTACCACGAGGGATGGGCGCCCCGCATTTTCATCACCAAAGCCGAGCACACGACGGCCACAGAAGAGCTGAGACACTACGGCATTTCCGCTGCCGAGGACCATGAAATAAAGTGCGCAGTCCTGAGACTCCTCGGGGTGCCGGAAGATGCCCTAGAAGTCGTGGACGGATACAACCGGAGCACGCTCGAAGAAGCGCGGAGGCTTCGAGATTACACCGAGAAGCGAGGGCTGAAGCGATTGATCCTGGTCACATCCAACTTCCACACGCGCCGGACGCGGCTGGTGTTCCGCCGGGTGTTCAAGGGTACGGGCATTGACCTCATGGTGCAGGCGGCTCCGCCCGACGACTGGTTCAATCCCGACAAGTGGTGGACCCGAAGAATGGACAGCAGGAATCTTTTTTTGGAATACCAGAAGTTGATCTTCTACGCGGTGCGTTACTGGTAGGACGGATCGTCCTAGCACAGAGGCACGGAGCAGGC